>CALHAX010000060.1 GCA_937931785.1 uncultured Hyphomicrobiaceae bacterium
TGCCCAGGACAACCCGGTTCGAGCCAAAACATACGTGCTTGAAATTCGAGACCACTGTCGCCGGTTGGCCGATCACCCAAAACTACATTCGATCGACAAAAACCTGGACGATACCGCGCGCAAAGCTGTGCACGATAACTATCTCATTTTCTATGAAGAAGAGACCGACGGAATTCTCGTCCTTCGCATCCTTCACAGCGCCCGTGACATTGCCTCTCTTGTATTGAGAGCCGATTAACCGTCAGCGTTCTGAAAAAATAGCAACTGCTGGTCGCACAATAGTGCGAATTTGCGTGGAAATTTGACTCTCTGGACAACTAGCCAAATTGCAAGTCGCAACAGGTACTAGTCTCTGCATTGTTTTGATTGGCAGCCCAGCAATCATGACAAAGTCCGTACTCAAATGCGGAGCGCAGCCAGGCGGACGCTTACATTTGATCTGCTGACGCGGACCGTTCCTCACCCATCCCCGCCTGGATAGCTTGGAGCGATGCCGAGCATGGGGGCGACGCGACGGATGATGCGGCCGGTGAGGGGGGCGGCGGTGTCTTTGGCGCTGGTCTTGCCGCCGGTTGCTGCGGCTTGCGGTTCGAAGAGGAGGATGTAGGTCAGGTATTTCGGCTCACCCATGGGGAAGGCTCCGACGAAGGACGAGATCACGCGACCGTCGGCGTATTCGGCGTTTTTCGGCTGGTCCGCAGTGCCGGTCTTGCCGCCGACCTGATAGCCGGGCACAGCCGCCGCACGCCCGGTGCCATCACGCGACGCCACGTTCAGGCGGAACAGGCGACGCATTTCGTGCGACACATCCGGCGCGATCACCTGCGTTGGTTTCGGCAATTTCGCGATCTCGACAAATCGGGGATAGACGCGGCGTCCCCCATTGATCAACGCCGCAGTGGCGGACGCGAACTGCAACGGCGTGACCGCAATACCGTGGCCGTACGACATCGTCATCGTATGGGCATCGCGCCAATGCTTCGGCAGTTTCGGCGCGGTCAGCGGGCCACGTTCGGTCGACATCTTGTCCGTCAGGCCAAGCGTGCTGAAAAAACTTTCCATGCGTGCGCGCCCCATCTTGAGGCCGATCCGCGCCGAACCGACATTGGACGAACGAATGAAAATGTCCTGCAGGTCGAGCATGCCTCGTTTGTCACCCGTTTCCGCGATGGTGTATTTTCCGACCTTCAAGGGGGCGCGGGTGTCGAAACGCGACCGGGGCGTGGCGACGCCCAGTTCCAGAGCGCCGGCGAGTGTCACAGCTTTGAACACGGAGCCCAGTTCATATCGCCCGGACGTGATGCGGTCGAGGCGGTTCGGGTCAAGCGCCTGCTGTGCATTGTCGGGATCGAAATCCGGCAGGGAGGCGGTTGCGATCACAGCGCCCGTGTTCACGTCCATGATGATGCCTGCTGCGGCCCTGGCACCGTAGCGCTTCTGCCCTGCCGCCAGTTCACTGCGCAGGACATGCTGAACACCGAGGTCCATCGTCAGGCGCACGGGGGCCCGCTTCGAGCGGACGGCACCGTCCGTTGCGTCCACGCCGATCACGTCCTGCACGAATGTTTCAATGCCGGATTTTCCATGATTGTCGATGTCGACGTAGCCAATCACATGCGCCGTCGCAGCGCCCGAGGGATAGGTGCGGCGCAGTTCCTGACGAAAGGCGAGGCCGGGCAATCCGAGCGCCGTGATGCGCTGCGTCAGTTCGTGTGACACGCCGCGCTTGATCCACACGAACCGGCTCTTGCGGTTGTCGAGGCGATCCCGCAATGCCCGCCAGTCCAGTTTCGGGAATATGGGGCGCAGGAAGGAGATGACTTCGTCCACATCCACGAGCAGTGCGGGATCGGCAAACAGCGACGGCGTGGCGATGTCGGTTGCGAGCAGACGACCTCGCCGATCCGTAATGTCGGGACGTGCCCAGCTTCGGGCTAACGGCTTCGCCGCCGCAAGGCTGATTGAAGGACCGGACGCAAGGCCGTGACGCACCAATTGTCCTGCAACGAGCGCAAAGCCTGCGAACACGATCAAGCCGGAGACGAATGTGCGACGCCGGTGGATGCGTGACGTGCGCAGGCGTTGCAGATTCCGAATGCGCCGTGATGGACGTTGCGCTGTCGAGGTCATCGTGAACGTGCCTCATTTGCCGCCTGGGCAATCTCGTCAAGCGTTGCAAACTGGCGCGGAGCAAGCGGACCGTAACCAAGATGTTCGCGCGCCAGGCGATCAATACGCTCCGGCTTCGTGAGTGCGCTCCAGCGGGCCTGAAGGTCAGCAATTTCGTCCGCTGTGCGATTGACCTGCCGGTCCATATCGCGCACCCGGACTTCGAGCTGGCGTGTGTCGGATTTGATAGCATAGAGCGCAAAGATCGACAGGATCGTGGTGATCCAGACAACCGATGTCAGCACGCTGCGCATGTGCCATGCCTCCACGTTTCCGCATGAGGCGTCGCGTGTGCCCTCAGAACTCCACCTTGGGCAGACCCAATCCGCGCAGGTCGGCTGCATGGGCTGGAGCCTCGGTGCGGATACCGGCGCGCAGAGTTGCAGACCGGGCACGAGGGTTCACGTTAACCTCTTCTTCACCAGCCTTTACAGCGGAAGGGTTAACGATCTGGAAACTTGCATCAGGTGCATCAACACTTGGAGTGTGGCGCGATCCTCGTGGGCGGGCGGCGGAACGGGCGCGGAAGAAGCGTTTCACAATACGATCTTCCAGCGAATGAAAGGTGACGACGGCAAGCCGACCACCAGGTGTCAGAATACGTTCGGCTGCAAAGAGGGCTGCAACGAGTTCCTCCAACTCACGGTTCACGGCAATCCTGAGCGCCTGGAATGTTCGGGTGGCCGGGTGCTTGTCGGGTTTTCCCCTGGGGCCGGTACCAATAGTTTCGCGAACGAGATTTGCAAGATCGTGCGTGGTGGCGAAGGGCTCGGTTGCCCGACGGGTTACAATCGCGTCGGCGATGCGTCGAGATTTCTTCTCCTCACCGTAGGCCCAGAAGATTTTGGCAAGGCTTGCCGTATCTGCTGTGTTCACAATATCCGCAGCGCTTGGACCGTTCTGCGCCATCCGCATATCAAGTGGTCCGTCCGCCATGAAGGAAAATCCGCGCTCCGCCTGATCCAGTTGCATGGATGAGACGCCTATGTCGAGAACAACGCAATCGATGTGATCGTAACCCGTTTCACGGGCGATGCGATCCAATTCACTGAATGGTGCGTGCACGAGATTGAGCTTTCCGCCCGATGCAGCAACTTGTGCCTGGCCTGCTGCGATGGCATCCGGATCGCGATCGATTGCGATCACTGCTACGGCGCCGGCGTTCAAGATGGCGCGCGTGTAACCGCCTGCACCGAACGTTCCATCAACGCATACGTCGCCCGGCGCGATGGCAAGCGCATCCAGAACCTCGTTCAGAAGCACTGGGACATGAGGTGCGCCCTCTACGGACCTGTCTACGTCATGTGTCATGGAGAGATGAAAATCCGGCCCTCAATCTGGCAGTAAATGTTGCGTATGCACGACTAACTTTTGCCCAGAACTTCGTATGGTTAACAGAAAGTTAAAGCGGGCAAGCAGTACCTTTCAGTTCCTTTGCCGGAGTATCAGTTTCATGAGTTTCGAACGCCGTATTGCGGTGGTCGCAGGGTTGGCGACAATCGCAAGTGCATTGATGTACGCCGTAGACAACCAGTGGTTTGAGGGTGTGCCTGAGTTGCGCACCGCAAGCAAGACGATCGAGGTGAAGCCGCCACTTCCAGCACTGAACGTGCAGCCTCGCACTTCAACGATAGAACGTGCCGCGCTGGACGTGCCTCGCACCACGAAACGCAGCAAACGGCGCGCCGTGGCCCGGAAAGTGACGCGGCGGCCGGCAAAACGCCGTACAGTAAACATCTTTGCCGCCGCGAAAGATATTCCGGTTCCGAACATGCAACGCTGAAGCGTGACTGGCGATGGATTGAGCGATCATGCTGCATGCACTGACAGCGTTGATCGTTTGGTGACGCCCGGCAGCGGCTTCCAAGGTTCATCGTTTACCGCAATCCTAAGATGCCATGTTTTCTGGACCGAAACTTGAACACACTGACGTGATGCTTGCCGGGTCACCGGCACGCTCATGATCTAATGTCTGTTCGGGAACCATAGTCATGAAGTCGTTGCTGGAGAATATTACTCTGGCCTGTGGGTCGGTGTTGGTCATGCTTCTGCTTGCAGAAACGGCCCTGAGTTTCATGCCGGTTGTCGGAGTGTCGCGTACTCAGGAATTGTCCGCGAATGGTTCGCCGTTCGACGTATCTTCAGTGAAGAACGGCAGCATCACCTATTCCGATGGTTGGGCCTTTCGCAATCCACTGGTGAAACAGACGAACAACTACGGGTTTTTCTCCAAATACGACTATAAAGCTGGTGCACCTGTCGTTGTTGCAATCGGTGACTCCTATACTGAAGCTGCTCAAGTTGAATTCGAGGGCACATATCACCAGCGTGCGGCGGCCAAGATTGGGAAACCCATCTACAACTTCGGACTGTCCGGCGCACCGCTTTCGCAGTACGAGGCGTACCTGATGGAGTCGTGCAAGCAATTCCGTCCAACGGCTGCAGTATTCGCAATTATTCACAACGATTTTGACGAAAGTTTTCGTGCACATCGCGCACGGAGCGGTTTTTTTCACTACTCTGACGATGCCCCGCACACTTTGACACCGACGCCCTACAAGATCTCGACCCTGCGAAAATGGGTCACCAAGTCGAACCTTGTGCGATACGCATTCTTCAACCTGCACATGCGTCATCACGTGCGCCGCATGACATCTGACAGCGCTTCGGATCACAAGGTGGCTCTGTCGTTTTCGGGCTCTTCGAACGTGGACGTCTCGGTTAGTCAGCAGGCCATCAACGTGTTTCTGTCACGGATCGACATGCATTGTTTGCGCAAGGATCAAATCGTATTTGTCCTCGATAGTGATCGTCAGGCGGTCTACAAGAATTTCAAACGCCGTGACGACGCGATGATGTATTTTCGTGATCAAGCACGCAAACTTGGCTTTCGAACCATCGATTTGCATCCGGTTTTTGCTGCCTCGTATGCACATGACAATACCGTCTTTGAATCATCGGATGATCCGCATTGGGATCGACATGGACACAAGGTAATCGGCGACCTGCTTGGTGACGAGTTGAAGAAACCGCAATATCACCAACGGCTCGCACAGCAATCGAATTGACCAACCGATGGACCTCACAAGCTTTGCAATGGGCGGCGCGCTAGCTGGCCTGTAAGCCGGGTTCTGTCTGCAGTTTGCACCACAGGATGACCATTCATCTGGGATGACCGTCGCCGGCCACCTCATGCAACCAACCCGGGCCACAGCGTGAAAACGCGCCTGACAGCTTACGCTGCCGTGTGGCCCCTATTCGGTCTTGCTCCCGGTGGGGTTTACCTTGCCATGACTGTTGCCAGTCACGCGGTGCGCTCTTACCGCACCCTTTCACCCTTACCGCCCTCCACTCGAAAGCTTCGGGAGGCGGTTTGCTTTCTGTGGCACTTTCCCTGGGGTCGCCCCCGCCGGGCGTTACCCGGCACCGTGTTTCCATGGAGCCCGGACTTTCCTCTGTCATCGTCCGAAGAGATGACAGCGGCCATCCGGCCAGCTAGCGAGCGGTAGGTGCGCCCGTTGGCGCGTCAGGTCAAGTGGAAGCACGATGTATCACAACCCAACCGTCTGTTTTATTTGATATAATTAACTCTGATGCCCCGCCGACGCCGTGGATTGGCCACAGTTTGAGGTATCCGGTAATCTCAATGACGTACCAAACCGCTGCGAGGGGCTTGCGCGAGCGGTCCGCGAGTTGCATGGAAAGCCGCTGACGAACCGGCAAGGAGAGATGTTGTGAAAAAATCCACCCGCAGATTATGTTTGGCAGGCGGTTTCCTGATTCTGGGTGTTTCCAGTTTGGCGATTTTGCCAATTTCAGGAGAGGCTGCATTCTCCTTGCCATTCACCCTTTCTGGCACGACGACGGCCTCCATCGAAACGCCGCCAGTGCAATCAGTGGCGTACCGCCCAAACCGTGTGCGCCGTGACTTGCGCGCGGATGGATGGCGCAACATCGTGTTCGTTGATCGAAAACTTCCGGTTTATGTGGTTCGCGCCTGTCGCGACCGTCGGCGTTTCGAATTGCGGTTGAACCGGTTCGGCAAAGTGCAACGCCGAAGTGAACTTGGTCCATGCCGGGTTGCGGCGTCTGGCAGTGATCGCACTGATCGCCCAGGTTACCGCATGAGTGTGCGCAACGTGCGCCGTGTACTGGACGGCCTCGGTTACAAGGATATCAAATTTCGGGATCGCGAACTGCCCGTTTATGTGGCTGATGGATGCCTTCGCCGGTCGCTCTACCGCTTGCGGATCAACCGCCGGGGTGACATTAACTTCCGCGAACGTATCGGACGCTGCGGACGAGGCGGCCAGCGCCGTGAAGTCGTTCGAGTTCGACTACCGGAGATTGAGGCCATTCTCGAAGCCCGCGGTTTCAACCGTATCAAGTTCACGGATCGCCGACTGCCGACCTACAAGGCAGAAGCCTGCAAGAACAATCGCAAGATGGAATTGAAGATCAACAGTCGTGGCGAAATCCGGGATCGTCGTCGTATCGGTGAGTGCCGTGAAATCGATGGAGATAATATTCTCAAAGTCAGCGAGATCACCAAACTTCTGCAGGCGCGCCGGTACTACCGCATTCGGTATACGGATCGGGAATTACCCTGGTACAAGGCAACAGCGTGCCGTGATCGCAAGGAATTCAGCCTGCTGATGAACCGTTGGGGCGATATTCGCCGCCGCCGCCAGTCTGGAGTTTGTGAAGCACCGCAACGGACTGAGGTGGTTGCCATCGCTCCGCGCCGTCGATTCGACTACGAACTTGTTCGCCGACGCGAGAGGATCGATGCGGACGAGTGCCAGGATTATTACGAGGACCTGCTCGCAGATAACACGATCAACTTCGATACAAATAGCGCGACGATACAGCGTGAAAGCTACGATCTGCTTGAGCGATTGGCAACTGTTGCAACGCGTTGCCCGGAAACAAACGTCGAGATTGCCGGCCACACCGATAGCGTAGGCTCGCAAAGCTCGAACCAGAAACTGAGCGAACGCCGGGCGCAATCTGTTGTCGATTTCCTGATGGATCGACGTGTTCCGCGCGAGAACCTTTCAGCTCGTGGTTATGGTGAGGAGCGTCCTGTCGCGTCAAATACAACGGATCGCGGCAAAGCCCGCAACCGTCGGATTGAGTTTGTGGCAAGCTGGGGGGAATAAACCCAACCTGTGACACGAACAAACATTGAGCCAGGCCGGTGAGAACCGCGCCTGGCTCTTTTGTTGATGTATGGAGGAGAGCTTCAGGCCCGAATACGGTTGAAGCGACGGGGATCGATGGCTGTCTGGGCAGCCGTGACAAAGCGGCGACGAATAGCGTTCAAGGCTTCGAATTTTTCCTCTGTTGCCACTTCCGCCGGATCGTACTGCACGACTTTCATGCGATCGTAGAATTCGACGAGCGGGTCGAGAATTTTTTGCCTGTGACCACGATAGGCACCATGCTTGTCGCGACCGTGCATCAGGCTCTGAATGTTTGGAAAATAGAGCCGTCCTTCATCGATGAGTGCGCTCAATCTTGCGCGAAACTGAACATAATCTCTTTCAGGGAGGAGTTGCGTGTTGCTGCCTCGGTGGGTTTCAGATGCTTCCTCGATTTCTGCCAACAAACCAACGCAGGCGCGTGACCACTCTATGATGTGATCTTCGCGGTGGAGGCGCAGTTGCCAACGGGCGAGCTTCTGCTGGCGGGAGAAGACCCACAGGGAGAGGAGAAGTGCAAACGCTGACAAAACTGCGGCCAGCGTCTGACTGATCGCTGCGATCGCCGTGATCTTGTCGGCATCGTTCAGCGCGTCGTAACTGACCGGGAATATGGCTCCGATCATATTTCTCATGAATTCCCACATGGCGATCTCGCCCCGTCCATTGGTTGGTCTGGTGGCTTTCAGGATACAGCAGCAAGCCCGCCCCATACATCGGCCAGCCGCGAGGCCGTCTCGCTGTCCAATACGCCATCATGTTTTTCCCGTCGCCAGTGAAGCTGGAATGCCGAGACAACCGTGCGGGTTTGCACATCCCATATACCGGTCACCTCAATCTGGTAACCGATGTCGGCAAGTTGTTGCTGGCAAGTACGAATGTCTGTCGGATCGCCTTTTGATGGCCAACTTGCCGGCCAGAATCCAACACCTTCACGCGCCAACCACTCCCAATCGAAAAACGGCCCAGGATCGGTCTTGCGACCAGGAGCAATGTCGGAGTGTGCAAGAACGCGCGATGCCGGAATGTGGTTTCGTTTACAGATGTCGGCGGACAGATCGCGTACAGCGTGCATTTGTGAAGGCGGAAACTCGGGGTTTGGATTCATCGGGCCGCCGTTGGCGATTTCGATACCTATCGAAGCAGAGTTGATGTCGGTGTCGCCCTGCCAGGATGACAAACCAGCCTGCCATGCCCGATCTGCCTCGCGCACCATCTGGAATATCTCTCCATCCTCCGCGATGAGGTAATGGCACGACACGTTGGATTCCGGCGTTGTCAGCCAATACAGTGCCCGCTCAGCGGAGGTCATGGCCGTGTAGTGCAGAATCAAAATGTCAGGCTGACGTGGGGGATCTGTTTCGGGACGTCGTGCTGTGAAATTTGACGACGGGACCCATGTGCACGACAAGTCCGTATCGGGCCGCTTGTTCGTCGGCACAGCATGATGGGCGGTTTCAGTCATGCACTTTCCTGCACTGCGGTGCGAATGTTGACAATGAGGACACCTGACAGTGTCAGGAGCCCCCCCACGACCATACGCCACGTCACTACGTCTCCCAACCAGATTACGCCAAGGATACTGCCCAATACCGGCGCCAACATGATCCACGGGGCAAGCGTTGCCAACGTGTAGCGCTGAATAAGCCAGAAGAGACCGGCATGTCCGATGAGTGTGGCTGCAAACACCGTGTACCCAACCACAGCCCATACCGTCCAGGAGGCATTCAGAACCGCGTCGAGCGGATTTTCGAACACCAGTGAGGCGGCAAGCAGAACGGGGAACGCGCCCCATGCCGTCCAGCCCTGCATATCGAAGACGCCGATATCCTTGAGCTGGCGCATGTAAACGGCGGCAAAGCCCCAGGCGATTGCTGCAAGCAGCACCACGCCCAACGCGTCAATATAGACGAAGACACGCGGATCAAATCCGAGAATAGCGACGCCAGCAAATGCAAGTGCAAGGCCCGCCATACGTTTCACCCCGACCCTTTCGCCGAGAAGCAGAATGGAGAACAGGACTGCGAATGGCGCCGAAAGCTGTACGGCGATCAGAACTGGCGTGATGTCGTCCGCCAACTTCAACCCGAGAAACATGAACCCGAAATGGGCAGCACCGGCCCCAAGCGCAACAATAACAATCGGCTTCCAGCGACCGGTATGCCAGCACATAAATGGCAACAGGATGAGTGCGAGAATGAAAAATCTCAGCCCCTGAAAGAGCAACGGTGGAAACTGATCGACGACGACCTTGCCGAGGACATTACTGACCGCCCAGACAACTTGAATGAGAATTGCCAGCGCGATAGCTTGACTCTCGAGCCCTATTGGATCCGCGGTTTGTCGGGTGGCGTTCATCCGTAAAGTGGTGACATACAGACTTGTGGGTCGCCATGATCAATATGCTCCAACAGCCTTCAGGACCGCCCAACAGATGCATGAACCCGCATTAGACTTTGGACGCAGAGACGCCTACTGAAGATGCGAGATTTTGCGACTGCTGGATCGGTTGAAGACGCAATTGCCCACCTAAAGCCGTTCACTTCGGCAACAAAGTGATACCCATCCCGTCAGACATGGTGCTAAGTATCCCACATAATTTCGAGCCTGATCTATCAGGTCGCAACCCTTGGAGGAGGAAACGTATGTCCAAGACAAGCAAAGGCGAGGGCAAAACGCCGTCACGCCGCCAATTCGTGAAGACCGCGAGTCTCGCGGCCGTCGGTACAGCCGCAGCCGGTATTGCTGCGCCGAACATTGCGCGCGCTGCACCGAAAGTTCTGAAGGTCCAGGCGGCCTGGGGCGGCGGTATTTTCCTTGAGAATGCCAAGTCGTACGTCGATCGTGTGCATGCGATGGCCGGCAAGGATCTCAAGATCGACCTGCTTGCAGTGAACTCCGTCGTGAAAACATCGCAGATGCAGGACGCCGTGCACCGCGGTGTTCTTGATGGCGCGCATTATGTGCCAGCATACTGGTACTCGAAATCGAAATCCGCTTCGCTGTTTGGCACCGGCCCTTGCTTTGGCTGGTCGAGCCAGGAAGTTCTCGGTTGGTTGCACTACGGTGGCGGTCAAGAACTGTTTGATGAGCTGATGGGTTCACTTGGCCTGAACGTCGTCAGCTTCTT
>CALHAX010000061.1 GCA_937931785.1 uncultured Hyphomicrobiaceae bacterium
TTCTGGATCAATCCACCCCGCCTGTTGGCATGGCCTTGGTCCAACGCTTTGCAAAACATCTGGATGTCTTCGGCTCTGTTGGAAAATCGACTGAAATCGAGAAAAAGCTTGTTGGCTACGAGGCTGGTGAAGATGAAAATGTCCACTATCACAATTTGCGCAAGGAAAGCCTGACGTCTGAATTCTGGTATGGCAAAGACGGGGAAGGACGTGTTCGCTGGTATGCTCCGCTGGGGGCCGAAGTTGAACGGGAGTGGAAAGCACAGGGACGCGGACCTCTACTCGAGATCGACGACAACGAGCGGGACGAAACGCGTCAGGCGTTGGCCCAGATGTTCGGCCTCCCAGAGGATGCGTGGTTCGCCTGTCTCCACATGAGAGAACCCGGATTTCATGCTGATTGGCACAAGAAACACCCAGGCACACGCCATGTCGACATCTCGACCTACAACGAGGTTATCGATTTTGTGACTGAAGCTGGTGGATGGGTCATTCGCCTCGGCGACCACTCCATGACCCCGTTGGCACCACGCGAAAATGTCATCGATTACGCTGTCAGCTCGCACAGGAACTTCGAACTCGATGTCCTGCTGTGTGGTTTGTGTTCATATTACATAGGAACCAATTCAGGCTTGAGTATTTTACCTCCTTTGTTTGGAAAAAGATGCACTCTTACGAACTGGTCTCCCATTGCAATACCCAACTGGTACCTTGATGATCTCTATATACCAAAACTTGTCCGTAACGTTGCGGAGGACCGTTACCTGACGTTTTCTGAAATGTATGGCTCAAAAGCCGGTTGGACCCAGTGGCAACGTGACTACAAGCCTGGTGTCGAGGAACTGGTGGACAACAGCACCGACGATCTCGTGGACGCCGTCAAGGACATACATGAAGAGGTCTTTGATGCGCGTGCACTTACTTCCGAGGAGCAGGAACTCGTTCGGCGTTTCAATGCGATTGCCGTTGCGGGAGGCAGCTACGTTGGCAGTCGCATCAGCACACGCTTTATCCGCAAATATGCGCATTTGCTTGATGACTGACACCATGGCGTGCCATGTCTCAGTTCGGCCACGCGGTTGAAGCAATCCTGTGTTTCGCGGACATCAGACGTTGAGTTGCAAGCTGTTGCAGCGCAAGACGTTGTCTGGTTTCAAGCGTGTTATATGCGCGCTTTTTTCGCGTTCTGCTCATGCTTCGGAAGATTGTCCCGATATGTGCGTTCACTTTGCAACTGTTCCCTTAACTCGGTAGCATAACAATGGCCGCAGCTTTTCGCATCGGTTTATCCGATTTCGTTGAAAGCCTGATGCTTTACCGACTATGGTTGCATCAGGGTCGCGCATCAGTTTTGCGACAATATCAACGTACTGTTCTCGGACCGATCTGGCATACCTTGTCGATTGCGCTGTTCGTTGTTGTGATGGGTATCATCTGGTCCACCATCATGAAGGTCGAGTTCTCGCGCTACATGACATTCCTGCCGGCCGGGCTTGTCACGTGGGGTATGTTGTCAGGCTATGTGCTTGAAGGATCTACCATGCTGGTTGCCATGCAGGGGCAAATCCTTTCAACGCGCACGTCCTACCCGATGCTCGCCATGGCACTTGTGTGGAAACTGTTCCTGGTTTTCCTCCACCAGATTCCGTTGTGCATCATTGCAGCCCTTATATTTGGTGGGCAAGTTACCTGGGCAACGGCGCTGATCTTGCCTGGGCTTGTCATTGTCTGCATCACAGGCGTGTGGATGGCGTTGTTGTCATCGCTGCTGACGCTCAAGTTCCGTGATGCGCAAACCGCAACGGCGACCCTTATGCAAGTCCTGATGTTCGCTACACCGATTTTCTGGAGCAAGGATCTCCTTGGAAAGAAACTTGCCCATCTTGCTGACTGGAATCCGATGTTCCATCTTGTCGAGTTGATACGTCAACCGGTATTGGGGCATGCGCCGAGCCTGATCAACTATCAGGTTGCCATCGCGTGGATGATCATTGGCATGTTGGTGACAATCCTCATATATGGGCATGTACGTCGGCGCATTGCCTACTGGTTCTGAATCCGGGGACGTCCTCCATTGGCCCATATACAGCTCGATAATGCATCGGTCGATTTCCCGATTCCGGTTCGTATGCGCGACATGCTCAAACGCACCGGCAAACGCATGCTCGGCGCACGGATCAATCATGGAACAAAGACCATTGGTGCGCTGCGAAATATTTCACTCGATGTGCGTGACGGCGACCGGTTGGGGATTATTGGACATAACGGCGCCGGAAAGACAACACTTCTTCGCGTTATGGCGGGCATCTACGAACCAACAAGCGGGTCCGCACAGATCAAGGGGCACGTCTCCACACTGATTGATGCTGCGCCTGGCCTCAATGCCAACAACACCGGACTTGAGGCGATCCGGACATGCGCTCTGCACCTCGGCATGTCCCGCAGTGAGATCAACGACAGCATCGATGAAATCGCAGAGTTCTCAGAGCTTGGCGAATACCTTGAAATGCCGGTGCGGATCTATTCGAGTGGCATGGCGACGCGTCTCAGTTTTGCGATCGCAACATCCATTGCTCCTGAAGTTCTTATCCTCGACGAAGGTCTTGCGACCGGAGATGCTGCCTTTGCTGCAAAAGCGCAGCAGCGCATCAAAAGCCTCATCAACAGATCAGCAATTGTTGTGTTCGCCTCACATTCACCAACCATGTTGAAGGGCATGTGCACACGCGGCATTGTGCTTGAGCAGGGCAACGTCGTTGAGCAGGGCAGTGTTTCGGACATTATCACCGCCTATCAGAAGCGCGTTGTCGCAGCAGCTGCCCAAGGAGATAAAAAACAGCAGGATGCAGCGTACAACATTGCACGAGATCTTGTAAAAAGAGGCGAAGCCGTTCCGCTTGACGTTGAAGAGCAGGCACTCTACGCCGCAGTGGCGCGTGTTCCTGACGATATTAACATGAAAGCCAGATTGGCGCGCATTCTGGCGAAGCAGGGCAAACCCGTACCTCCTGAACTACGTGTCGTCGAACTTGAACAGGCCGCAATTTCGAAACCAAACAATCAAGCTGTACAAAAGGAACTGGCGGAACTCCGCGCCCAAGGCTACGGCTCGGACCCGACCACCTGACGACAACGCTAATTTTACGGGATTATTATCTTGACTGAAACAGCTTCTCCCTTACCCAGCATCCGCCGTGTTGTCGTTTTCGGACACACCGGTTTCATCGGGAAACGTGTTCTGGCGCGCGTGGCAGCCAACCACCCAGACGTCGAGACGGTTGGATTGTCGCTCTCCGACATTGACCTTACAGACCCCGCAAGCACGCAGGCCATTGCAAAACACCTCACACCGGATACGGCCGTCGTGATGTCTGCAGCGATCAAGCGACAATTGGGGGACAGCCCCGACATCTACCTGCAAAACACAGCCATGCTTGTGAATTTCGCTAATCTGATCACGAATAATCCTGTTCGGCGTGTCGTCTATCTCAGCTCTGCGGCAGTGTATGGCGAAGACATCGAGAATCTTTCCATCACCGAAGCGTCACCAATCAATTGCCGGACATATTACGGCCTGTCCAAACACACGGCCGAGTGGATGCTGAACAAGGTGGCTGACGGGGAGAACAATGTATCGATTGGTCATGTGCGCCCGGCAACTATTTATGGTCCGGGTGACCTTGGTACCGCGTATGGTCCGTCCGGATTTCTGAACAAGACCATGGCCGATGAGGAGATTACGCTTTGGGGTGACGGATCGGAGCTTCGCGAGTTTCTTTATATCGACGACGTTGCCGCGATGCTGGCGCGCTATGTGTTTCTCGATCATCACGGCCCGGTCAATCTGGTCTCCGGCAACAGCTATACCTTCCAGGATTCCCTGGAAGCCATCGCCAAGGCGACGGGCAAGACGCCTGATGTCAACAGCCGCGAACGCTCCAAGGATAAAGTCGACAACAAGTTCGACAATACTTTGCTGCGACAGCTCATGCCCGATTTGTCTTTTACCTCACTCGAAGACGGCGTTCGTCTGATGTACGACGCCACTCAATCCTAGTTTCAATCAGGAAAGCTCATCATGCAGTGTCACGTTTGCCGTTCTGATTCCGTGAAGGCGGAGCTTGATGCCGGATCGCATCCGGTTTCGACATTTTTTGCTCCCTCGAAAGACACCACCGAAGCGAATTACCCTCTCGTGATGGCGCAGTGCACGAATTGTGGCGTGATCCAGTTGACCAAACCGGTGCCACACACAGCGCTTGTGCCGCCCTACGACTGGTTGTTCGCAAGAGAACCCGAAGAACATCTCGATATGGTGGTCGATCAGTTGATGGCGCTGCCGGGCATCTCAAAGGACAGCGTGATCGTCGGTCTGACGTCAAAGGACGACACGACACTCGATCGGTTCCGCACCCACGGTTTTTCGTCTGTTTGGCGTGTCGATGTGCAAAACGACCTGGGTGTCGCCAATCCTTGCGCGAACATCGAGACGGTGCAGCGTATGACCGAGCCCGCACGGATGACAAAGATCGCGGATAAGCGTGGTGCAGCAGACATCCTGATCGTGCGCCATATCATCGAACACTCGGAAGACCTGCAGGCCTTTGTTCAGGGATGCGCCGCGCTTGTGAAACCCGGTGGCTACATCATGGTGGAGCTACCGGATTGCACGACCTCTCTTGAGAAGAACGACTATGCGATGATCTGGGAAGAGCACTCGCTGTACTTTGTGCCGGAAACATTCGATGGCGTGACGGCGTATGGTGGGTTCGAGAAGCTACGTACGGATGTTTATCCGCTCCCGTTTGAGAACTGCATTGTCGAGATTGCGCAAAAAACTGGTGAACCCAGCATTCCGCGACCGAACGCAGCGGGTAAGGCAACAGTCGGGCAACTCTCGACATACGCGGCTGCATTTCCGAAGATCACCGGCGGTCTCAAGGTGGGACTTACAAAATGGCGCGACGAAAAGGGACCAATCGCACTGTTTGGGGCCGGGCACCTGGCCTGCGCGTTCGTGAATTTTCACGACTGCGGCGACCTGATCGATTTTGTTGCAGATGACACGCCACAGAAGCAGGGACTGTTTCTTCCCGGTGCGAAGCTGCCGATTGTCCCATCCAGCGAACTCGTTGATCGTGGTGTCACACTCGCGCTGCTGGCGCTTTCGATTCAGAACGAGGATAACGTGATTGCACGCAATACCGCGTTCACGGATGCGGGTGGCCAGTTTGCGTCTGTGTTCGCCGCGAGTTCACGATCGGTGCGGGATCTGTTCGATTTGCAGAGCTGAGAATCAACCTCAGGTCTGCGACCCGTCGAAACGCTTTGCCAATGCACTCGGAATCGCCACGCTGATACGCTCAAGCTGACGTACATTCAGCGCGTCGCGCCACTCGTCCTGGAGACCGGTTCGATAGTGTGAACCCATGGTTTTCTCTGGTGCTCCATATGTATGCACGCTTTCCGGGATGTCGAGAAACTCCATCACCTTGCGCGTATAGGCGTCATCATCTTTGCGAAGTTCCGCGTATTCGGTGAGCAGGATTCGTTCGGGCATCAGGTCGGCCACGTCTACCCATTTCTGGATCCATTGGATCACTGACGGGAAAAAATTATCGATATGCCAATCAATACGCCGCTCGAATGACCACGCATGGAGTGCTTCAGGTGGCACGGGGAGAACCCTGAACAATTCTTTTACGCGGCCTTCCGTCGCAAGCCGCCCGACATGATGCACCCAACTCAGAAGCACCGAACGCGGATCGCGGAAATGGACCACCCACTTTGGAACGAAGGCCTTCAGGAGCTGAGGATTCATGGCACTTGGATCGATATGTGCCGATGAAATATCGTCGGCCTGATCATGGAAGTGCAGTTCGTCGAACTGTACCAAAACATACCGCGATTTGCTGATGTTGCCCGATGGCTCGAAGACCGTGGATTTTATTTCACCGGGTTTGCGTCAATTATAAATTCACACGCGTCGGCTCAACCTATTGGACAGCGCTCCGACGGATTTCCGGTTGCAGGCGATGCCGTGTTCTCAAGCCGTTCCGACAGGTTCGATATGCTTGATGGAAAGCCTCGAGATCTTCAACTTGTCAAGTTTGCTTTTTCCAGTCTCTGCACCGGCCATCTGGCGCATTGCTTCGCTTCTCTCAACGCTTGTGGTTCGCTGCCAGACCGCGAAGCGTCCTACGCATGGCTGAGCCTTCTTCATGACTTGCAAGATGCGCGGATGTCCAGCCAGAGTCTATCTCCGCCCCGGTTCCCTGATGTGTTACCTGACACCGCAGTCAAATCTTTCAGCGGGGCTGCCTCTCCCGCTGCCTGGCTGCATATCCTGGATGTAACAAACTGGCGCGCTTCGTGCGGGATTCCGAACGATGAAATTGACGGACTATTGGACCACCTTCAGTCGAAAGATGATTCCAGGATTGAGCACGTACTGCGGAAGGCAGGTTTCGTGGCTCTGGCGGATAAAACGAACCTGATGCGGCGCGACCACGCCAGCAAACTCAGCCAGTTTCTGGAGCAATCCGAACGGGGTGTGGAGCAGTAGCCTTAGCGGGTCGGCACAAGCAACATCATCATGCTAAGAGACGCGCAACATACCACGCGCTCATAACGCTCGAATGCGCAGCCACAGACAAGAAAGTCAGACATGATTGAACTGGATTTCCACAGATACTTCAACGATCCGACTTACGAGAAACCTGTGCCTGAGAAGCTTATTGAAGAGGCAGACATTATTGCTGACTCGGATCACAGGGCGGCGGTTGAGCACTTTACAAATTTCATCCCCCTCAAGCTCAGCACAAGTCGGAACGACGCCTACTACGCGAACGTCTACAACTATATTAAAGCGTTGATTTACGCGCGCAATGTTCAACCAGAAGAAGCCAACATCGCGATGGCCAACTCAGGAATGTTACCTGGTTCAGGTGGGGAAAAATATTTCACCGACGCACTTGAAGAGGGGGTTGCGCACGCATTGAAACAGGATGCTGCTATTGAGAGAGGGGTGCCTTCTATTTTTCTCTCTTCCATGCCACGGGCCGCGAGCGCTTCACTCGTGCTAACAATTTCCAATTATCTGCAAGTGCCAGTCTTCCGCGTCAGTGTCGGTTCCTTACCGTATTTCCAACTCGTCGACTGCTTTGTAAAGCGCTTCGTTCGAGGTGGCGGCTTGCTTCACGATCACTTTACTGCCTGGGATTACAATCTCAAGATCTTGTCTGACAATAACATCAATGATGTTCTGGTTCTTGTACGTGATCCACGTGCTGCTGCTGCCTCATTGGGCGTGATGAGAAATACGCACTACGGCGATCCAACAACTGAAAAACTCATACTCGACAACTACCGCAAGGCATACCTCCCATGGTTGCGGAATTGGATCGAGGCCGACACGCAGGGCAAGGTCAAGGTGCACTGGATCCGGTCATCTGACGTCACGCGAGATGCGGAGTCTTTCACCGCAGTCATGGCACGGATTTTTGAGGTTGCGGGAATTCCAGAACCGAAAGGCGGGCTCGGCACGGTCGAGATCCAGTCTGCGAATTTTGTGACGGGTAAGGCAGATGCGTGGAAAGAGCATGTCAGCGAAGACGCGCAGAAGATCATGCTTGAAGAGATGCCGAGCGAAATGCGCGACATGCTGAAGATCTGATCCTCAAGGGAGGGGAAGGCGTGTCACAACGCACTTCAGATACAATGTGCCAGCCGTCAAACCGGCTTGCCGAGCCCGCCTATCTGACCACGTTTGAAGAAACTGCCGTGTTGCCACGGTAGAAGAACGAGATCACAGGTTGCGTGGACTTGCAGTACGAAAAGAATTCTTTCGCGCGTTTGAGGCAGCGCGCTTCATTCTTGTCGGCGTTGTCGTGCGTGTCGAGCAGGAGATTGTCACGACCGATCTTGAACACGTTCGGGCGTGCCGGGCACTTCTCGGCAGTGAAGTGTATTTCGCAGCGCGTTATCGCATTGGCGACACGTGGTTGATCGTCAAACACGTCGTAAGCTGAAGATACTGCGAGGAACCCAAGCAGAGCTCCCACGACAACACCTGTTACAAGAACGACCTTCTGAACGGGACTGAACATGTCATACGCACCGTCGGATTGCTTCTGCCTGCGCTCCAGCGTAGATCACGTCGTGTGACAAACGCAAAGACTGCATGATCTGCCTTTCAATGTCAGACATGCCGTCTTCCCGCAACGCAATGGGCTGACAATCCACATGATACTACGTGGCCAAACTGTTGCGGCCCGCGCGGCGGCAGGTTCCAGGTTTGCAAAGCTGGTGTTGTTCATGACCAACAGCGTGGCGATGCGTCTTTTGCTCGCGATGAGTATTGTGGTGATCCTTGTTCTGGTGCCGCGCCCATCACAACTTATGGTCGTGTTCGTTGCTCTTGCTGCGACGCTTTTCATTCTTGCCCATCGGCCAGATGCTGCGTTTTCGTCAACGTTGCGGGGTGTGCTGCGTGCGACCTGGCCACTGTTTGCCTTGTTTCTTTGTGCTGCATTGGTTGCAGGTTTCACTGCGTTCGCGCCAGGCGTGCATTTTGAACAGCTACCCAAAATACTCGGACTCCAATTTGCGGTCCTGGTTCTGTATTGCCTTGGCCGACTTGCCGGACCCGTGCCGTGGAGCACCTTGCTTGCCTGGATTTTTGGCATCCTGGTGGTCTCGACACTACTGCTGCTTGTCGAAGAGGGGCGGTTTGTGATCCATCAAACGCTCGGGATTATCGATCTTGGCAATCCGGCCAACTATGCCGCGCTCAATCGGGCATTTCTGATGCTCACATTGGCGCTTGTTTTTCTGGCTGTCACGGCCGTGCAACTGAAAGCGTGGATGTGGTGTGGCTTGTGCGTTGTGCTTGTCGCAATGATCACGGTTGCGACGCATTCGGATTCTGCCCGACTGGTTGCCGTGCTTGCTATGGTCGGACTCTTGCCGTGGGTTGGATTGCATCGCACCTTACTTTCGACGGCCTTTGCTGGCGCCGTGATCGCGATGCTGGCGGGGCCCTTCGTCTACGATTCGCTGTTGTCCGCATGGCAGGCCGGACCGTTGACCGATTACAAGGTCGGGACGTTTCTCAATCGCCTGGAGACCTACGCCGACTTCAGCGCGTTGATCCGGGAGAGTCATTTTCTCGGACGCGGCTTCAATGTCTCGAAACTGATCGCCAATGAGCCGTCCCTGTTTGCAATGCCGAACAGACCGTGCGGACAACCGGGCGTGTTCTGCCCCTGGCATCCACACAACGCAGGACTGGAAGTGACGACGGATCTGGGTGGCCTGGGAATACTCTGGTTGTCGCTGGTGCTGTGGTCCATCCGCAGTTTGGTGCTCCAGCTCGCCGCGTGGCAGCAGCCAGGCACCATCGCACTGGTGGTAGGGTTCCTGGCGGTATCGTTTGTGGCCGACGGTTTATGGCAAGCCTGGTGGTGGATGGTGGCTGGGCTGATTGCCATGTGGATCGGCATTCTGACAGCCAATCCGGATCGACCGTTGCTGTTTCAACGCGATGGTGCGCGATAGATCAGGGCCGCGGCAGCAAGCGTGCCGGCGCACCACAATGCGCCAAGAACAACGTCAAATGCGACCATGGTGGGCAGAACCGTACCGAGACTGATAACCAATCCGCCAACCGCGGTGGCCGCTCCGACAAGCTTCGCAATTTGTCTGTTGAATCCGAAATCGCCGACGTGCCAGCCCATGACACGTGTACCGCGGATGGCAAACACAAACCATCCGACAAGATACCCAACAGCCAAGGCTACCATCAGGCCCGGCAATCCAAGTGTTGGACGCAGCCCCCACGCCGTGATCAACAAGATCCCCAATGCCAATGCAGAAGTCGACAGGACAGTGCGCTGCAAGTTCGCTGCATTGAGAACAGACATGCAGTGAGCGATCGCGCCCTGAGCGGGGATTGCCAGGAACGCGATGGTGGCCAGCGATGCAATACGCTGCAGGTCAACCGGCTCGATCCCGGTCCAACCATAGAGGATGGCAACAACGCTTGGCGCAAACCACGCAGCGGGCAAGGCAATCGAAAGGGCCACGGCGAGCGTTGCGAACAAAGACGCACGGCTCATCTCCTGTGCGTGCCCGGGTGCTCCACGATCAAGCGCATCCGTCATGCGCGGTAACAACATGAGGGGGAGAACTGTGATTGCGATGCCGAGAGGCAGGTCGGCAAGTTTTATGGCGTAGTTGAAAACTGCAATGCCACCGTCCGTCGCCGACGCGAACGCACGCGCTATAACGGGAAACAGAAGAAACAACCCGCCTGCCAGCAAGGCTGTCAGATAGCGTGCCCCTATATTCCAGTCGATGACGCCTGCTTCCATGGTCCGCGGTTTGCGGCTCGGCTTGAGTGCAACCACCTGACTGGCGTATCTCAATGCGCCGCCCAGAAGCAGAGCGCAGCCAACTGAGAGGAACGGACGGCTTGTCCACATGACAGCAAGCAAGCCCCCAATCAAAGCCAGATTGAGGATGATCGTTCCGAACGCAGGAAGAAAAAAACGCTCCCTGCTCTGCAACCAGGCCGTAGAAATGCTTGTGAGTCCAGTGATCGGAGCAAGAAGCAGAAAGAGAGGCAACGCCCAGGCCATGGCAGCCAGTTGCCCATCGGAAAACCCTGGTGCGAAAAGATAAAGCGTCGGCGTTGGAAAAATAAATCCTGCGACCAGAGCTACGCTGCCGAGCAAGGCGACAACATAGAGGCTTGCCTGACGAAACAGCGCATTTGCGCGGCCTGCACCGCTGCGGCGAAACTCCGGCACCAGCACATAGAGCATGGCCCCCGTTGTCAGCAGGTTTGTCAGGATATCGGGTAGCGTGAGCAGAACGATCAACTGATCTGCCGTTCGCTCTGCACCGAATTGCGCAGCGATCAGAAGCTCACGTACGAAACCGGTAACACGACCAAGCAGAAGCACAAGCGACAAGCCGATGCCAGCGGCGAACCACTTTGCCAGAGGAAACCTTGCAGAGCTGGCGTTCATTGGCTCAACGCCGCAGAGACTCGCATGCCGCGATAAGTGACGACCATGGTCCCGTCTCCGATGCCTCCTGCACGTGTCAGTGTGCCATCCATACGGATGTGGTCAAAAGCGTCCGTAGTTCCCGCGTGTTGTTTGCCTCTCCCGCAATATGGTTCTCCAGCAGGGTTCGTGCGTTCGCGACCTGATAGCGTGACGGGTCAAGACCAGCAATCGTGTCGTGCGCCCAGTCCTTCAACGGACCCTTGATCCATTCCCCGATTGGTAAGGTGGGCATCGACTTCTTGCGGAACATGAAATCCTTCTCGAAGTGGCGCAGGCCGAATTTCTTGAGGAAATACTTGCTGACATCGCCATTAAAACGCTGCTCCATGGGCATTAACGTCATGAGCTCGCTCATGCGATGATCGAGAAACGGCGAACGTCCTTCGATGGACAGACCCGCGCCCATGCGATCGGTCTTGATGAGGTTGTTACCCGGGCCAAGGATTGCTGCTTCGTAGGATGCGATCTGATCGATCGCGCTGAGATGCGCATAGGGATCCATGAGGCCACGGAATGCGGCCATGGGGTCTGGCAGTGATCTCGCAAAATCTGCATCCAGCAGGATCGACCGCTTTTCCGTCGGCAAATAGGTGATGCGTTTGAAATAGTCCGGAAGCGGAAGTGCGGAGCCGCAATGTTTCATCAGGAAATCCTGATTGTGCGTAAAGCCGGAGAGAATTTCATCCGGACCGTCCCCATTGAACGCAACAATGACGCCCGCGTCATGTGCGGCCTGACATAGTTTTCGGATCAGCATGAACGAAAAATCGCCATGCGGCTGATCCGCGTGAAACAGAAAATTCTGAATATTGTCCGTAACGATACTTTCGTCATAGGTGACCGGCGTCACGTTGACACCTATGGCTTTCGCCGCTTGCTTTGCGTACTCAAACTCACCGTATCCAGGAACCGTGCAATCCAGCCCGAAGCACAGCATGTCCGGCTCGTTCCATTGCTTCTTCAGGTGCGCACCAATAATGGATGAATCAACGCCCCCAGAGAGAAACAGACAGCCTTTGACGTCGAAACGCATCTGCAAGCGGATCGCGTCGTCGAGAAGTGTTGCAAATTCCTCTTCGGAAACATGACGTTTTTCCTGATCCATGGACCACGACCAGTAGCGCTTGACCTCACGCTTTCCGTTGCCATCGATCAACCAGCAAGTTCCGGGCTCGACGTGCTGAATACCCTTGTAGCAGGTCCGGGGTGGTGGGCAGTAATTGAACGTATGGACGAGATTGAGCCCCACATCATCAATCTCCGGCTCAACGCCTGGAAGGCTCAGGATTGTCTTGATTTCGCTCCCGAACGCAAAACCGTCATCGATATCCATAAAGTAGCATGGCTTGATGCCCTGACGATCGCGCGCGAGCATACCCTTGTTCTGTTTGGTGTCCCAGATAAAGAACGCGAACATGCCGATCAGGCGTTGCAGCATGGCGTCGCCTTCTTCGCGCCAAAGATGAACCAGAACCTCCGTGTCGCAACGGGACTTGAATTTGTATCCCTTTGCTTTCAGCTCCTCGCGCAGCTCGATGAAATTGTAGATCTCACCGTTGAAGACGACCCAAACGGTGTCGTCCTCATTCGACATCGGCTGCTTGCCATTCTCCGGATCAACAACGGCGAGACGCGCGTGGCCAAGAACGGCTGGACCCACTTTAATCGCTCCTTGCTCATCCGGGCCGCGATAGCGAATGCAGCCGATCATGTCCTCGACATTCTCGACAGTGAAACGTGGGACGTTGAAGACACCTGCTATTCCGCACATCGGCGTGGCTCCGTAGCTGCGTGGTGTTACGACTTGCGCGACTCATAGCGCGCGCCGTGACGAATTGAAATCGTTATGGCGCATGCGGGAGATCAGTTTGACGCGGAACGACGCAGCGTGATGACGGTTTGAAGCAGGAGCGTGATATCGCCCAAAAATGTGTGAGATCGCACATACTCCAGATCGTACGAGAGCACCTGCTCGCGGGTTCCGGTGGACCGGACTCTCACCTGTGCGAGACCGGTGATTCCCGGCCGAACTGAATGGCGTTCGGCCCATGCTGCGGCATCGTAGTCGCTCTCCTGAGCCGGCACGTAAGGCCGCGGCCCGACGAGCGCCATGTCGCCTTTCAGAACGTTCAGCAGTTGCGGCAATTCATCGATGCTGCTCTTGCGGATAAAGCGGCCGATTGGCGTGATGCGCGGATCGCCTTGCGCAGTCGAAAAACCCGATTTTTCAGCCCCAAGCGCCATGCTGCGGAACTTGTACATGACGAAGGTCTTGCCCCAACGACCAACGCGTTGCTGCGTATAGATGGCAGGGCCAGGGCTTGTACAGCGGATCGCGATCGCGACACAGATCAAAATGGGCAACAAGGCGATGAGTCCTAGCGCTGCACATACGAAATCAAACACGCGTTTCATGAACGCACGTCGCCCGCCGCCATGATGTCCTTAACGGATCGACGCACCGCAAAATCAAAGGAGACCCGACTCTTCGTCCAATCTTCAGCACCCCAACTTTCCACATCGCGGCATACGGCACGTAATGTAGCGATCTCTTCTGCGAGGTCGACGCGAGAGATCATCTGATCGAGTGTCTCAGCACCGCGATGGAAGGTGCGTGAGAGAATCACAGCACGCGCACCACGTCGCGTGATTTCTTGCAAAACCATGCGGCCCGACACGACCCCCTCATCACAACGGGCAACACCGCCAATGCCAAAAGGAATTCCAGCCGTGGACAAACTGGCAATTGCGGCGTCGAGTTTACCTTCAACCAGGGGTTCAAAAATAAACGTATTTCCGTAAGCAATATGGAGATCATTGAGCCCAAAGTGGTACGAATCAACAGCCGCAATACGCGCCAGGGCGGCATGATCTGCCAGCGCCTCGGGTGTTTCGATGAGTGGGCACACTTTCGCACGTCCCGCCACAAGTTCGCAGTATTGCTCGACGTCAGCTGCTGTCTCAAACATCGGCAGCATCAGGCAGTCCGCGCCCGCGTCGATAGCAGCGTCAATCTCCTCGCGAGATTTTTGGTGTAGCGGGTTCGTTCGCACCAACAATTCGTTGCTTCCAATTGCAGCGCGCACAGCGGCAATGTCCGCAATACTGTGGTTGCTCTTGACCGTGTTGACGTGCCCTTGGCGGGCTTCCTTGCCCATCTTTTCCAGATCGACAAAGATCGTGTCCACGCCCGATGATACAGCATGATGCGCGATGTCAGGCGCATTGGTGATGAGCATCAACTTCATAGGGTGTATCGAACCTGGAGCGCGCACCAACGACTTGTGCCGACCAAACCTGCAGGACGCAATCGCCACGCGCTTGCATCACACACACGGCGTTGCACGAGAAGGCACGGATTTCAATGTCTATGTGAACGTTGTGTGGGTGAGTGTGCGCGCATCCGATTGTCGCAAAACCACTAAGGACTGCATATACTGAACAATTGCTTCCACCGCACGCGCGCAAAGCAAGATAAGGCCAACCAGAGCGAGCGTTGCACCTGTATAGCCAACAACCATGAACGGCAGCGGCAACAGCGTCAACACGACAGGCGCACGTTGTGTATTCACAAAGTTCAAGATCAACTGGATCATTGCTCGCTTCGCTATAGCGAAAATCGCCATCAGGCAGCACATGAATGCAATGACAATCAACGCAACCGGCCAAGCTTTCGCAATAAGTTCACCCGCACCGTGCGTCGCAATGCCTGTGATGAATCTGGTATCCCATCCATAGAAAAGGCCGAGCCGATATACCAGAAACGCACTGTACACTGCTCCGCATCCAGAGATTGCGATATTGATCCACTGCAGGGCTTGCTTATCTTCATAGACGGGGGCGTCGTGGGTCGTTCCCCTCAACCATAGTCCCAGCGAGGTCAGGTTGCTCAACACGAAAAATGAAAATCCGACTATAAACAAACCGGACGATGTCGTGCAAAGCACCAACCCCAGAGACGATACCAGGCCAAGGCGCAGCGGCGCAGACTCATTTCCTTCACGCGTCACAGCCCAAGCCAAAAGCGCATACCCCAGGAAAGCTGGCGCAGCACGGCCATTCATCATTGCAAAAACTGAAACGCATAACACTGCAATCGTCAGTAAACCTAAATTCGAGACGGTTGAGCCAAAGCGGATACCAAGACGCAACATAAGCCCGACAAACAGTGTCATGATCACGATGATCTGAAACGGAAAAACCGCACTAACGCTGGTTCCGAGATAATCGGCCAATTTGAATGATGGATGAAAAATATAATATCGCGGAGCCCACACGATGCGTTCTGCATAACGGATCACCGAGCTGTCAACTCGTTTAGCAGATTGCTTTTCGCTTTGATTCTGCTGTGACGGATAATCTTCCGCCATCATGGCGCGATACTCAAGCGCGTGGTGAAATATGGTATAATTCTTGGCTCCGACCAGAACACTCAAGAGCCCTACAATCAGGGCAAACAGTGTGAAAGTGCGAAGAGAACCTGACATAGAAACCGCTCTGAATGCGTTTTGTCGTAAATCGCTTCTGATTTTTCAGATATACAAACACTATAAATTCGAAAGAATTAAACCGAGTAATAAATACTCGTATAAGCAGTATTATACTGTTGCAATATTTGTGCGCAAGCTATCGAAACTGATTTGCTTTTATTTTCCACACGAATTTTATCCGGCAGCATTCCACGCTGCCTCTGTTGCTCTATGCTGTGCAGTAGCGCTGGATCACGTCAACCACACGCTCGATGTCACCGTCCAGATTGTTCGTGCCAGAAGGAAGACACACACCTTCTTCAAACAAGACATCAGAGACGGACTGGTTGTGGCCATGAGTGAAATAGGGGCAGTCTGCAAAAACCGACTGGCGGTGCATCGGTTTCCATAGCGGTCGCGCCTCAATGCCATGGTTGGCAAGGTGCGCTATTAATCCCAAAGGAGTTCTGCCGCTGTCTTCGCCGACCCGCATGACCGACAGCCATCGTGTGGAATGATAGCCATCCGGTTCCGGCATGAAGGAGAGGCCCGCGATACCGCCAAGCCAATCATGGTACGTCGAAAATATCTCGCGGCGCTTGCGCACGCGTTCGTCCAGCACCTGGAACTGTCCCCGGCCAATACCTGCCAGCACATTGCTCAGGCGATAGTTGTACCCAATTTCCCGGTGCTCATAATGCAAAACCGGCTCACGGGCCTGCGTAGAGAGATATCTCACCTTGTCAGCGATCGCCTTGTCGTCCGTCACCAGCGCGCCGCCGCCGGAGGTGGTAATGATCTTGTTGCCGTTGAATGAAAAAACGCCAATTCGCCCGAAGGTCCCGCTGGCGCGCCCCTTGTATGTCGCACCAAGCGACTCTGCCGCATCTTCCAATATAGGAATGCCGTGGGCGTGCGCGATTTCCAGAAGCGGATCCATGTCTGCGGACTGACCATAAAGATTTACCACGACCATCGCTCGGGGCGTCACGCCTGATGCGAGGCAATCATCGATCGCTGCCTGCAGGGCCAACGGCGACATGTTCCAGGTGTCCGGTTCGGAATCGACGAAGACCGGTGTGGCCCCCTGATACCGGATGGGGTTTGCGGACGCTGCGAACGTCAGCGCGGAGCACAGCACAGTGTCTCCCGGCACGACGCCGAGTGCGATCAGACCAAGGTGGATCGCGGCCGTTCCCGAGGACAATGCCACCGCATGGCCCGAGCCCGTATAGTCCGTGATGGCCCTTTCGAAACCATCCAGGTTTGGTCCGACGGGTGCAATCCAGTTGGTATCGAAAGCTTCATTGACGAACTTGAGCTCATCGTCGCCAAGATGCGGCGTCGACAGGAGAATGGGTTTGAAGTCTTGGGCGTTGTGCAAGCCGACCGGCCGCCGCGCGGCGTCGAGTATCGGTATCTGATCGATCTTGTGTGCTGCGAACAATTTTTCAACTTCGCTGAATGGCGCGCCTTCGTGCACGTAGACCGACTTCTTGAGCGGGAGTAATTCAAGCGTGTCACCGAGTGCGCATCCGTCCAGCAGAACACGGCGGATATCCCCCTGCGTCACGACGCGTTCGAATGCGCCAAACCGATCGACCAGCAGCAACATCTGCCCACCGCTCGCGTTGAAGCGACGCAGGGCATCCTGCACTGTGTTCGATCGCGTCAGTATATCCTCGAAGTCCACGTCGCCTCACCTGAGCTGTCGTCGGCCGTACCACCAGGATGTCCAGTGTCGTGCATCAATTTCAAACGGGTCGCGCGTCATACCACTATAGCGCCGGGCTTATAATGTGTTGCGGCGGCGCTATCCTCGATAGTGCGAATATTGACCTTTGGGCATAAAGCGTTCGAGATACTGCGGGACGACCGCGTCGATATATTGCGGATCGTTCACTCCCAAATCATCCAATGTCCGATGCTCGGACATTGCTGCGTCTGACACGATCGAATCCTTCTGGAGCAATCGCACCTGATCGACAGTGAGCGGACGCTTGGGGAGCGGCCACGTCAACGCCGCCTGAATTTTCGCCAGCCAGAAAGGCAACGAGACATAGCCGCGATCACGCCCCGTGTACCGTTGCACCCGATCCAGGCACTCGCGGAACGTCAGCGTTTCCGGCCCGCCGAGCTCATAGATTGTGCCGCCATGTGCCAAACCATCGACCGCTGCCCTGATCGCACGAGCCACGTCACCGACGTAGATTGGCTGGAACTTCGTCTTGCCACCACCGATCAACGGGAGGACCGGTGCCATCGCTGCCATGCCAGCAAACCGGTTGAAGAAATCATCTTCCGGGCCGAACACCACCGACGGACGCAGAACGACGGCTTCGGGAAATTCTTTCAGTACGGCTTGCTCGCCTGCAGCCTTGCTGCGTGCGTACTCCGAGCGGCTTTTGAGATCGGCGCCAAGACCGGAAACCTGAACAAAGTGCGACACGCCCGCAGCCTTTGCGGCGCGTGCCACAGCGCGGGCACCGTCGATGTGGAGTGCGTTGAATGATTGCTTTCCACTGCTCTGGAGCACGGCAACAAGGTTCACCACCGCATCGGAACCGGCCACTGCCGCTTCAACAGACGCAGGGAAGCGGATGTTTGCCTGTACCGCGTGGATCTGGCCAACTGTACCCATGGGTTGCAGATGCCCCGCAAGGTCCGGTCTACGCACCGCAACGCGCACCCTGTACCCGGCACGCGCCAGTTCACGCACCGTGTGCCGACCGATAAAGCCATCGCCCCCGAACAGGGTCACCAGTTTCGCCATGGGATCGCGCTCCGCTTCCGCGCCGGATCTTGTGGCGCTGATGGAGCAGATAGCGCCGATAGCGCCGTCTGTGAAGCTGTCAGGTGTGCGGCTTACCGGTCTTTGAACAGGCTGGCATCCGAAATTGCTGAACGCGCAAGCACTGTGCATTCGGATTCCGCACGGACAAGCACACGGTTTCCCTGTCACAGTCAAAAATTCGCCTCTCGAATGATTGTCGAACCCGCCCCTGTACAGCGGGTTTCGAACGCGCTATTCAGCGCGCTCGAAATGCCCAGGTGGCGGAATTGGTAGACGCGCTGCGTTCAGGTCGCAGTGACCGCAAGGTCGTGGAAGTTCGAGTCTTCTCCTGGGCACCATACCGTATCGCCAGCATCGCGCTGGTGGAAAATGCTTCGAGGCCTTGCCTCCAGACGATGATTCCCTTTCGTGGATCACGGGTTGATTACGGACCTGCTACTGGTGATCGGCCATCTTCGCCCTCATTTGATTCAAAATTGAGTTGGTCCTTCATGACAATCCACTTGCACAAGAACGACCTGCCGGATGGCATCGATTTCGGCAGCAGCGTCGCAATCGACAGCGAAACACTTGGTCTTAATCCGCATCGTGACCGGCTATGTGTCGTACAGTTATCTGCGGGCGACGGGACCGCACATCTCGTTCAGTTCGCTGCCGGGCAGTACGATGCACCCAACCTGAAAGCGCTGCTTGGAAACCCGGGCGTGACAAAGATCTTTCACTTTGCCCGGTTCGATCTGGCTGTGCTCTACGCCTACCTCGGAGTCATGGCTCGGCCAGCGTATTGCACGAAAATCGCGTCAAAGCTGACGCGAACCTACACGGATCGTCATGGCCTCAAGGACATTTGCCGCGAGTTGCTTGGCGTCGATTTGTCAAAAGAACAGCAAAGCTCTGATTGGGGCGCGCCAGAATTGAGCGCGAACCAACAGGCCTATGCAGCATCCGACGTGCTCTATCTTCATGCGCTCAAAGACGTTCTGGACGAGCGACTTGCCCGCGAGAATCGCACAGCCTTTGCAGACGCTTGTTTCGATTTCCTGCCAACCCGAGCACAGCTCGACCTTGCCGGGTGGCCGGATACGGACATTTTCGCGCATTCATGAGCCGATTTTGGTGCTTCAGATGCGCCACGAACCCATTCTGCCCAACTTTCAGTGCAATGCAGTCCCGCACCCCATGGACAGCGGCGGCATGACAAGGGCATCTTCGACAACATGGACGGATCATACCGCGCTGCGGCGGCCGCAAACTTCGGCCACGCAAGCGACACGACAACAGGCATCGGAGCCGGATCGGCGACTGCTTCCACAAGCGGTCTGCCGTTCGTGCGTCGTGCTGATCGCGCGAAAGCCTACAAAGCGGCGCGACGGCATACGATGCTTGTGCGGGCGCTTCGGTTGATCCTGCCTGTTTGTGCTGTGGGTACGGTTGGTCTCTATGCCCTGAACGCACAAATCAGCGTCAACCTCGGCAAGGGCAAGGCAACGGTCGAACGAGTCGAACTCTCAACCGATAACCTGCGTATGGTGACACCTCGCCTTGAGGGTGTCACGGACGATAATGGACGTTATGTCGTGTCTGCCAAAGCCGGAACACAGGAATTCGATTCTCCCGACATCATCAACCTTGAAGAAGTGGATGCCCGGGTGGCGCGCCCAAATGACGAGTGGGTGCATCTTGTCGCCGATACCGGACGCTTCGAGACGAAAACGGATAAAATGGAACTGAAGGGGAATATTCGCATCGTGGCGCACAATGGCATGGATGCGCATCTGAGCAGTGCGCGGATCGATGTCAAAGGCAATCGCGTCGTCTCAATGGAACCCGTCCGGATTGACATGCCCAATGGGCAAATTGACAGCCAGTCGGTGTTGATTGACACCGGAGCAAAGACAATCAGTTTTGTGGGCAAGGTCCGGGTTAAGTTATTCAAACGTCCGCAACAGACATCGGTGGCTGGACAATGAACCTCTGGAAAGAACGGGCTGGTGGTGCCATGCGTCACTCAACAGACCCGTGGCGCTTACTCGCGGTTGCTGTCGCGTTGATATTTCTCTCTCCTGGCGTCGCACAGGGTCAGGCCATAACAGAAGCGTTCGGTGGGTTTGCCACGAGCCCCGATCAACCGATCGATATTCAGGCCAGCCGTCTGGACGTGGACGATAATGCCAAGCGTGCCGTGTTCACGGGACAGGTCGTCGCGCGTCAAGATACGTTCGTGATGAATTCGAGCACTCTCGAAATCAAGTACGGTCCACGTGCCGGAGCTAAAAAATCTGCGTCCGGATCGTCCAGCGCTCTGGGGGGTGGTTCCACGGAAATCACACACCTTACGGCGCGGGGTAAGGTGTTCATCCAGTCGCTCAAGGAAAACACCCAAACCGCGGAAGGCAACTGGGCCGAGTTCGATGTGAAAAAACGGATCATCACCATGGGTGACCTTGTAACACTCAAGCAGGGTAAGAACGTTATTCGCGGCACACGACTGGTGATCAATCTGGTAACAGGGCGGAGTTCTGTGCAATCCGGTTCGCCGGCGGGTTCAACCCAGAGGGGGGGGCGTATCCGGATGGTAATCACACCTGACAAGGCATTGCGCAGCGGCCTTGGCAATCGCGGCACCTCCAAGCCGAAGCGACGACGCAAAACCAGCATTGGACAATCGTCCCGCACAACACGCGGAGATCAATAGTGACACGCATCGTTCCTATCGGGGCTCCGCCGCCTCACGCTCTTGACGACGGGGCGGTTTATGACCTCCAGCAACCTACCGACAACGCATACGCACCCCACCAGCATGCCCCTGCACGTCAACCGGCACCATCGTCGCAAAGCGCAAACGGTGGGCATTTTGCTCCGCACGTGAATGGCGAGGGCTGGTTGACTGTCAACGACATCCACAAGGCGTTCAAACGCCGCAAGGTCGTGAAGGGTGTCAGCCTTGCTCTCAAAACAGGCGAAGCTGTCGGGCTGCTCGGGCCAAACGGCGCAGGTAAAACGACCGTGTTCTACATGATCACGGGTTTGATACCCGCCGACAAGGGACAGATTTCCATCGACGGGCACGATGTGACCAAGTTGCCGATGTATCGTCGCGCGCGCCTTGGCATCGGATATCTACCGCAGGAGGCGTCCATTTTTCGCGGCCTTTCCGTCGAACAGAATATCATGGCCGTTCTGGAGCTGACAGAGAAAAACAAGACGGTGCGTCGCGACCAACTGGATGCGCTGTTGCGTGAATTTCGCATTGAACATTTGAGGAAATCTCCCTCTATCGCCCTTTCAGGCGGAGAGCGCAGACGTTGCGAAATTGCCCGAGCGCTGGCCTCTGGCCCCTCCTATATGCTTCTGGATGAACCGTTTGCCGGTATTGACCCACTCGCGATTGGAGATATCCAGGCCCTTGTTGGTCAGCTCAAGGAGCGCGGCATCGGCGTTTTGATCACTGATCACAACTGGCGCGAAACACTGGATTTGACGGACCGGGCGTACATTATTTATGACGGTCAGGTTCTGACACACGGTAACCCTTTGGAAATCATAAACAACAAAGACGTGCAACGGGTCTACCTTGGTGACCAGGTGGGTTAAGCGTCCTTAAATGACAACCTGCTACGACAGATGCACTGGGAGAAATATAACAGGGTTCAGATAAGATGGCACTCGGTGTAAAACTGGAGTTGCGGCAAAGCCAGGCGCTGGTCATGACGCCTCAACTGCAGCAGGCCATTAAACTCCTGCAGTTGTCCAACATCGAACTCAACGAATTCGTTGAGGAGGAGTTGGAACGGAACCCGATTCTCGAACGCCGCGATGACGTTGATACTCCTGTCGAAGCGACTGACCCACAATCGAATGATGACGCCACACCGGCTGCCGAGACTGCGGAAACATGGTTGGAGAGCGGCTCTGCGGCGGGAGATCCTGCGGGTGAACTCGATACGGACTATTCCAACATCGATCCTGACGCGAGCGTTGCGGATCGCCAGGATGTGACACCAGACGGGCCGCGTGATGACTGGATGTCTGCGAGCAACGGGTCCTCCGGCGTGTCCGAAGGTTACAACCTTGAAGCGTTCGTAAGCGAAGACAAATCGCTTCATGATCACTTGCACGAGCAGCTCAATCTCTCGATTTTCGATCCGGTGGACAACCTCATCGCTCTTCACCTTATCGATCAGGTGGACGATGCAGGCTATATGCGCGGTCATACTTCCGAGATCGCTGAAAAACTTGGCGTGGCGCACGATCGTGTTTTGAGTGTTTTGTCGACACTGCAGACATTTGATCCGGTTGGCGTTTGCGCCCGCGATCTCGGAGAATGTCTGGGACTGCAACTCCGTGACCAAAATCGCTTCGATCCGATGATCGAGTCTCTGCTCGACAATCTCGATCTTCTGGCAACGCACAATTTACCAGCGTTGCGGCAGGCGTGCGGTGTCGCCAAGACCGAGCTGGCCGAAATGATCATGGAAATCCGGGAGCTGGATCCAAAACCCGGGTTGCAGTACGGCAGCATTGCGGTTCAACCTGTCGTGCCCGACGTGATCGTACGGAATCGGTTGGACGGTTCATGGCAAGTGGAACTCAACAACGACACTTTGCCACGCGTTCTCGTCAACCAAACATATTTTGCTCTTGTCTCGAAGACAGCGAAATCTGACCATGACAAGGACTACCTCGGCAATTGCCTGCAGACCGCAAACTGGCTTGCGAAGAGCCTCGATCAGCGCGCTCGCACGATCCTGAAAGTCTCCGAGGAAATCATTCGCCAGCAGGATGCCTTCCTGACGTACGGCATCGAACATATGCGTCCGCTCAATCTCAAGACGGTGGCGGATGCCATATCCATGCATGAGTCGACAGTCAGCCGCGTCACGTCCAACAAGTACATGGAAACGCCACGCGGGATCTTCGAACTGAAGTATTTCTTCACATCATCAATCCCCTCGGCGGGGCAGGGCGAAGCGCATTCGTCGGAAGCTGTGCGGCATCGCATCCGAACCCTTATTGACAATGAAAACGTTAAAGCGATCCTCTCGGACGACAAGATCGTGGCGCTGCTCAAGCAAGACGGCATCGACATCGCTCGCCGCACTGTAGCGAAGTATCGGGAAGCCATGCATATCCCTTCTTCAGTGCAACGCCGTCGTGAGAAGAAGATGTCATCGGCAATGGCGGAACTGGCCGTTTGATCGTTTGATCGCACGCGTGAACTGAACCATAAAACAGCTCATGGTTGTTTCTTTGTTTCTCAAGACTCTCACACCCGTTCATGAGCGCGAATACTCTTGCAATGCAAAATTGACTTGCACGTGCTGATCCGCTAGCTTTTAGCACTGGTTGGGAGGCCAGTTGAGATAATCGAGCCTCCTGAGCGAGCCTCCCCACGTTGTCAGTAATTTCACCTTCGATCCGGCATTCGACCGGGTTGAAAGCGGTGTTTTGGACATGGTGCATTAATGAGCATTCGGATTACCGCCAAGAACCTGGATATCGGCCAGTCTCTGCGAGACTACGTCGACGACCGGGTTCATGAATTATCTGAGAAGTACATGGGGGCACCGCTCGCTGGCCATGTGACCGTAGAGAAAGTGCGAACGAACTTCGTTACAGGGTGTAATATTCAACTGCGTACAGGATTGATCCTGCAAGCGCGCGGCGAGGCGGCCGATGCTTACGCGAGCGCCGAAGCAGCCTTCGAAAAACTTGAAAAACGTATCCGGCGCTACAAGCGGCGCCTTAAAGACCACCACCACGGTCAAAACTCCGAAGTGCCAGAACCGAATGCGACTGATTATGTCGTCCAAGGCGCTGATGATGATGCTGCTGAAGACGTCCCTGAGAACGATCCGCCGCTGATCATTGCCGAAACGCGCATGACGGTTCGGGAAATTGCCGTCAGTGAAGCGGTCATGCAACTCGACCTTGCTGATGCCCCAATTGTCGTCTTTCGCAATGCGGGTCACGGGCGATTGAATGTCGTCTACCGGCGTGAAGACGGACACGTTGGTTGGATTGATCCAACTGACGCGACAGCATTATCCTGACGAAACTGGCAACCAGTCACACAATTTGACCGATACTCAGTTCAGTGTCGGCGGAAAGTTTGGGAACCATGGATCTAGGCGATCTGATCACACCTGATGCTGTGGCCGTCTCTATCAAGGCGAACAGTAAGAAGCAGGTTATCCAGGAACTCGCAACACGCGCAGCGAAAGAGACCGGCTGCGATCAGCGTGAGATCTTCGACACCTTGTTGCAGCGCGAACGGCTCGGCTCGACGGGTGTCGGGCGTGGGGTTGCGATTCCCCATGGCAAATTACCGTCGATCGACAAGATTTTCTGCCTGTTTGCACGGCTTGAGCAACCCATCGATTTCGACACAGTCGATGACGAACCCGTTGATCTTCTCTTTGTCTTGCTCGCTCCAGAAAGTGCGGGTGCAGATCATCTGAAAGCTCTGGCGCGTATCTCACGTCTTTTGCGCGAACCGGGTGCCGTCGAAAAGTTGCGCGGCACACATGAAGCAAGCGCGATCTATGCTGTGCTTACGGAACCTATGGAATCTTCAAACGCTGCCTGAGGCGATAAAGATGCAGCCTTGGTGAATTAACGCCAAGAGCTCCCCCAGACAAATCAATGTACACTGGCTACGTCGAGTTCGCCTTCCACGGCGTGGGCAACGGCGGCTGAACGCGTGTCGGTCAATGCGAGTGGCGTTCCGTCGGCCGCTGTCAGAGCATAGAGATTGATACCGACAGGAATTCCATCGAGGCCGGGAAACAAACCGTCTGCTTCGCCTGGCTCCAACTGCTTAATGTACGCCACCTCGCCATCGCCAAGCTGGCCCAGTTCAAATTCGCTCATGATTTCGGTTGCGCTGACCAAATTACGTTGAGTGTTCATTTTGAGCTCCTTTCAAACCATGACACGCAGTGCGTGACTTTACACATTGCCTGTTCCGATCTCGACCCGCTGCACAATGCGCTCAGGTGTTGGGCGAATAAAATCGATGATCAGCAAACCGTTTGCGAGATTTGCCTTCTCGATCTGAATGCCATCCGCCAGAACAAAAACCTTCTGAAACTGGCGGGCAGCAATGCCTCTATGAAGATACGTGCGCTCTGTGTCGTCAGTTTGTTTACCGCGGATCATGATCTGGTGATCTTCTATGGTGATCTCCAGATCCTCACGTTTGAAACCGGCCACAGCTAACGTTATGCGAAGGCATTCACCGCCTTCCTCACGATGCAGGCGCTCGATGTTGTAGGGCGGATATCCGTCACCAACTCCCTGGGTGATCTGGTCAATCAGGCGCTCGATCTCATCAAAACCGAGCAGGAGCGGGTTTTTCAGCACGGAAACGCGCGCCATCTTTCATGTCCTTATACAAAGCAACGTACTCGGCATTCCGTGTCCCCAGTTGGGCAACACGACCTCGCCATAGCTCCAATATGGGTATGCACTTTCCTGGTTGCAATGCATCAGTTTGAGACGCGCCAGCGCTGCGATCTTCAGAGCCCCCAGCGTTTAACGTAAAATTAACCAAACACTAATAAGTTGTAATTTCGCAAAATAACCCACTTAACACAACCATTGCCTGTCTGGAGTCAAAGATGCGATCTCGCGCCTGGCTGCCCCTTGGCTGTTTCATACTGATTGGGTGCTCTGCACCCGGCCATGCGGAATCCTCTGCGCTGACGGCACGTGGCATCGTTCGCGCGAGCATTGAAACTACAATTTCGACTGAACTGATTGCTGCTGTCGAGAGCCTTCCGTTCAAGGTTGGCGAAGCGTTCAAGACTGGTTCCATTCTCGTCACGTTTGATTGTGCACGCTACAACGCTGAACGCCGCGCTGCGGTGGCTGAGAAAGACACGACTCGACTTGAGGTTGTCGCAAACGAAAAACTTCTTCGACACAACGCCATCGGTGGAGTCGAGGTCGAGATCTCGCGCGCCCGATATCAGCAGATGGTTGCAAGGGTTGAAGCGCTGGAGGTCCGAGAACGGCAATGTGCGATCAAGGCTCCATTTGATGGCCATGTGGTTGAACGTCAGATCCAGCCCTTCGAAATGTCGAAACCGAATACTCCCTTACTGAAACTTGTGAACCACGAACTGGAAGTGCACCTCATCGTGCCGTCGCAGTGGCTCAACTGGTTGCGGCGTGGCGCCTCCTTCACCTTCCAGATTGACGAAACAGGCGCAACACTGCGTGGTGATGTGACTCGTATCAGCCCTGTTGTCGATCCGATCAGTCGAACAGTCCGCGTGATTGGTTTATTTTCCTCTCCCCATGGCCTGGTTATTCCGGGAATGAGCGGCGCCGTTCTTTTCACGACACCGGAGGGATGACTCGTGGCCAGCGCTGCAATCAAACATACGCACCAATCACCGGACACCGCTGACGCAATGGCCACTCAAGACCGGTCCCCTGCGATGCCTTTCAAGGCAACACAAGCAGAGCATAGTGGATTGCGGCGGCTGCTCGCGTTCGAAGACCGGATACGAGCGTGTGAAACACGTCTTGAACTTGAACACACCCTTGCCAACGAATTGCGTGGGCTTGTCGGTGCGCGACAGGTTATCGTTCTGCATAGAAAAACGCTTTCGAAGTGGCGCTTGTCCTGCATTTCGAGCATGCCGAACAGGGAACGCGATGCGCCTCTGGTTCGCGCAATTGAGCACTTTGTTTGTGCGCAGGCCGCAACCGCCGATCCTGAAACAGCATCGCTATGCTATCTCGATGCCATTGCAACCGAAAATCAGGACCTGATTTCAGCCTATCCCTTTCGCGAAGCCATCTGGCTGCCAATTCGCTTTCGCAGCGGCGAGATATTTGCCGGACTTCTTCTCTTGCATGAGAAACCATGGAATGCCTCGTCATGCGAATTGCTCCAGCGTCAGGCGCCGATGATCTCGGACACCTGGTGCGCCATTGCCGGACGACGCAGCCTGCGACCGTCGACCGGACGAAGGCGTGCGCTCGGTTTGGTTGCGTGTTCTCTTGCCCTTGCCTGTATGGCGCTACCCGTGTCCATGACAACACTTGCTCCAATCGAAATCGTTGCACGCGATCCGGTGCTTGTGACCGCACCCATCGACGGTGTGATTGATGTTATTCATGCCTCCCCGAACAGGAAAGTCATCGCAGGGCAACCCTTACTCAGTTTTATCGATACGGAATTACGCAACGCGTTTGAATTGGCCCAACGCGAAGCTGATGTCGCCACTTCACGTTACAGCCAACTCTCGCAAGCCGCATTCACGGATGAAAAATCACGCCATGAGCTTGGCATAGCCAAAACCGAGATGAAATTGCGACTAGCGCAACGTGATTACGCAAAAGAGCGACTTGACCTCATTGTCGTTCGCGCTGACCGGGACGGATTGCTCATCTACCAGGACAAGAGCAGGCTTCTTGGGCGACCGGTTGCCGTTGGTGAGCGGCTGATGCGGATCGCGCAACCAGGCAAGGTTTATGGTAAAATTTCTCTTCCGGTGGCTGATGCGATTGCTCTAACGCGTGGTGGGCAGGCACGCTTTTTTCTTGATGCCAACCCAACGCGATCACTCACGGCAAAGGTGGAAACGGAGAGCTACCATGCAGAGCCAGACGCAACCGGAGCGCTGGTTTATTCCGTTCGTGCGGCCCTTGACGCGGATCAACCGGTGCCACGCATCGGATCACGGGGAACAGCGCAGCTCTTCGGAGGGGATGTGCCTCTTGGATTTTTCCTGTTCCGACGCCCTATCTCATGGGTACGACAAAAATTCGGTCTGTAAACTGATATGACTGAATTTGAAGCACACACATTACCAGCACTTCGCCAGGAGCTTGAGCTCATACCTGGTGCATCCAATCCCTCCGGCGCAAGCCAATGGTTGATCTACGACCCCCTACGGCACAAGTATTTTGCGGTTGAAACCGATGCTGCAACACTTCTCGGATTATGGGCAGAAACGAGTGAAGACGCATTCATTGCAAAAGCCAGCGCGCGACTGTGCCGTCCCGTTACACGGGACGAAGTCGCGGAACTTATCTATTTTCTCTACAGCAACACCCTGACGGAACAGGCGCCAGACGGAAACGCCCGAAGCTACGCTGATCAGGCCCGGGCAGCACATCGCAGCCTCCTGAGCCAAGCGGTTCATAGCTACCTGTTCGTTCGCATCCCGCTCGTTCGCCCCAACCGACTCCTGCAAGCAACATTACCATTCGTGTTGCCCTTCTTTGCACGCGCCACCTGGATTATGATCTCTCTGTTCGGCATCCTCGGAGTCTATCTTGTATCGCGCCAATGGGACGTTTTTGTTGCGACGTTTCTGGATTTCATCTCGCTTGATGGTCTCATGGCCTACGGGCTCGCACTGGTTTTAATCAAAGTGCTCCATGAGCTGGGCCATGCCTATGCCGCAACCTATCATGGGGTTCGCGTGACCAGCATGGGCGTCGCTTTCATGGTGATGATGCCCTTGCTCTACACAGATGTTACGAATGCCTGGCGTCTTCGATCGCACGCGAAGCGGATGCAGATCGATGGTGCGGGGATCATGGTGGAGCTTGGCCTTGCCTGTCTTGCCACATGCTTATGGATTTTTCTCCCTGATGGCCCACTACGATCTGCTGCGTTTGTGACAGCCACAAGTAGCTGGATCATTTCACTTGCGGTGAACCTCAACCCGTTCATGAAATTCGATGGCTACTACCTGCTGAGCGACGGTCTTGGCATTCCGAACATTCACACACGTGCGTTTGCGCTCGCACGATGGCATCTGCGTGAAGTGCTTTTCAAGCTGGGGCATCCGCAGCCTGATACATTCCAACCTGCCACGGCACGGGCGCTTGTTTTTTACGCATGGGGCATCTGGATTTACCGGCTTATTCTTTTTATTGGCATCGCTTTGCTTGTCTATCACCTGTTCTTCAAGCTGCTTGGTGTCATCCTGTTTGCCATCGAGATCGTCTGGTTTATCGCACTGCCAATTGGGAAAGAAATTCGCGTTTGGTGGGCTTTGAGGAGTGAGATCATGACTCGCAAACGTACGCTTGTGTCCGTAGCCATTCTGGCAAGTTGCGTCGCGCTTCTTGTGGTACCCATGCGGTGGCCAGTTGTGCTGCCCGGTATCATTGAATCAAGCAACGAAGTTGCGATTCACGTGCCCCGCGCTGCGCAGGTCACTTCCTGGAAGATCCAGGAAAGTCAACGTGTGGCCTCTGGACAGATTCTTGCGGTCCTACGTGCTCCGGAACTGACGCACGAGCTCAACCAGACATCCCATACGATTGCGCTATTGGATCTTAGGCTAGCCCGTATTGCGGGCGATAGCGCCGATCTCTTGCACCGTTCGACAATTTTGCAGGAACGGCGGGCACGCCTCGAAGAATATGCAGGGTATAAGCGCCAGATTGACTCACTTGTGGTGAAAGCGCCGTTCGCTGGTGCACTCCGCGACGTCGATACGGATCTGCACGCAGGAGCATGGGTCGGCAAACCACAACGGCTGACACGTCTCGTGCAGATGGATAGACCATCCGTTCGCGCCTACGCCAGCGAAGATGTTCTCTGGAAACTAGCGGTCGGAAGCGTTGGGGTTTTTATCCCCGATGATCCGCAACTCGGCGCTATTCAAGTTCGCCTCAATGAAACTTCGCAGACTGGTGTCGAACAGCTCGACATTCGCTATATCGCCTCGGTTCATGGTGGCCCTATTTCATCGGAGCGGGACGGGGACGGCAAGATTCGCCCACGCAAAAGTCAGTATCTTCTGCGATTAAGTCTGACAGGAGATGCACCCAAAATGCGACGTGTGCTCCGCGGTGTGGTTCATCTTCCCGGGAGGGCCGAATCGCTTGGATCCGCGATCTGGACGCAGGTCTTTCGCGTTTTTATTCGTGAGGCCGGCCTTTGACGGTTGTCATCCACCGAACGCCAGAACAGCGACACAGGCAAAGATCAGTACAACGCCGAGTCCTTGCAACCGGGTCATCCGCTCCCCAAGAATGATCCAGGCCAGAACCACGGTGATCACGCTGAATGTGGACGCAACCACAGCTGTCACCTCATCATAACTTCCGCCGCTCCCACGCAAAAGGAATAAAAGACCAACTGAATCCAATACGCCGTGGAGGCAAAAAAATGGCCACCATCGCACCGGGAGCGTCAGACGTTCTTTCGTCACCGGGAACACCACAAGTACCGCACCGAGGCCGAACAACCGCCCAAGCCAAAGCGTGACGATTTCGTCGTTCAAGGGGGCGGCATTCTGGGCTGCAATTATCGCGCCGGCATAAACGACGCTTGCGAGAAGAGCGCAGACGAGCACACTCGCATTTAAACGCTTCGTGTTAACGTCGCTTTTTTCTGGATGAGAGGTGACGTAACCAACAGCCCCCACAATTATGACACCAAGGATTATTCCGGCCATTGCCAGAAATTGAATCGTACCGGGGCGAGATCCCGTGGCAAGTGCAAACAACAGAATGAAAACAGGATGGGCCGCGATGATCGGGGCAACCACGTTGATCGGACCAATCGTCATTGCATGAAAGAACAGCAACAACGCATATGACATCAGGATGCCGTGCAAAGCTGCAATCCAGATCCCCGGGCCTGCCGCGTTCCAGATCGCGCCCGTCGACCAGCCATAGACCGTCAACACAACTGTGCTGACCAGCAACATACCTGCCAAACCGCGCAACGCGCCGAGACGCTGCCCGCTTTGGCTTCCCATGAAATCGGCAATGCCAAAAGCAACCGCGCTGACCGCGCCCATTAAAACCTGATGCATGTTGCCCCGTTCAAAGACCTCTGCCGATCCGGAATCATTTTCCAATAAATCATGCAGACCGTGACGGCACACGGCAAGCTGTGGTAGCGATCCGCCCAACTGCAAACGCACCGACCACCGAGGCCCCAAGTTGCGAGGCAACGCCATGGATGACAAACACTATCAGCTTGCCGGACTTGTTGGCTTTATTATAGCGGGCCTTCTGTTTGTCGGTGTCGGTATCAAATTCGGTGATCCCCTCACGATTGCCGGCAGCGTCGTATGGATTGTTTCATGTCTGATATGGATGATCCCGCTCTTGAAACCAAAATCCTGAGCGTGATGTTCGATCCAGCTTTCCACGCTGCAGCCACAGTGCCCCAGATGCACATTTGATCGTCGCTAGCGATCCCCTTGCGCACGACGCAATGCAGCGGCAAGAGCGGACTCAGGCTCTGCACCGCGCGCCGGGACGCCATGCCTGTCTTGTGGTGATGGGACCGGTACCCGCTGTTCCGCCTGTTCAACGCGAACAGTGTCTGGTCCCCTGGACGCAGACTTCATACTGAGTGCGATCCGCTTTCGCGCCACATCAATCTCCTTTACCCGCACGCGCACCACATCACCCGCTTTCACAACCTCGTGCGGATTCTTGATAAAACGATCTGCCATTTCTGACACGTGGACCAACCCGTCCTGATGCACGCCGACATCCACGAATGCCCCGAATGCGGTGACATTGGTCACCACACCCTCGAGTGCCATCCCGGACCTGAGGTCAGAAATTTTCTCCACCCCGTCTTCGAACACGGCTGTCCTGAACTCCGGGCGTGGATCACGTCCTGGTTTTTCCAACTCTGACAGAATGTCCGTGATTGTCGGAACACCGAACGTCTCATCAGCAAACTCATTTGGCTGGACGGATCGCAGGAACGCGGTGTCGCCAATCATCGCTTTGACCGGTTTGCCGCTGACCTTGGCGATACGTTCCACAATTGGATAGGCCTCGGGGTGAACTGCGGATCCGTCCAGTGGATTTGGCCCTTCCATGATCCGCAGAAAACCAGCAGCTTGCTCGAACGCCTTCGGGCCCAGCCGTGCGACTTTCTTGATCTCCGTGCGTTTCCTGAATGCGCCGTTTGTGTCTCGATGGGAAACAATGTTCTGGGCAATCGTCGCGTTGAGCCCGGCAACCCGAGCAAGGAGAGGGGCGGATGCCATATTCACATCCACACCCACTGCATTCACGCAATCTTCGACCGCCGCGTCCAGGGAACGGGCCAGTGCCGCCTGATCAACATCATGTTGATATTGTCCAACACCAATCGCCTTTGGTTCAATCTTCACCAACTCCGCCAATGGATCCTGCAACCGGCGCGCAATCGACACTGCGCCACGCAAGCTGACATCAAGGTCGGGGAATTCATTCGCTGCGAGCTCCGACGCCGAGTAGACGGACGCTCCCGCCTCCGACACCATCACCTTGACCGGTTTTGCAACCGTGTCAGGCAACTGCTTTATCAGGTCACTGGTCAACTTGTCTGTCTCGCGACTGGCGGTTCCGTTACCGATCGCGATCACTTCGATTTTATGCCGTGTGCACAATGCGGTCAGCGTTGCCAACGATCCCGCCCAATCCTTGCGCGGTTCGTGCGGATACACCGTCGCGGTATCCAGAAGCTTGCCCGTCTCATCAACAACGGCGACCTTGACCCCCGTACGAATTCCCGGATCAAGCCCCATCGTCGGTCTCGGCCCTGCCGGTGCAGCGAGCAGCAGGTTCTTGAGGTTCGTCTTGAACACGTCGATGGCCGCGTCGTCCGCACGCTCTTTCAACCTTGTGAGCAAATCTCCGGTCAAAGACTTGTGCAGCTTTGATTTCCAGGTCTGCTTTACGACATCTCCCAGCCAGATGTCCGCCGGTTGACGAGTTTGCGCGATGTTGCACGCCATCTTTATTTTCCCCTCGGCCGGATGCGGGCGTGCCGGATCCGCCTCCACATCCAGATCAAACCGGAGAACGCCTTCGTTATGACCGCGCAACAACGCAGAGGCACGATGCGGTGGCAAATCCTTGATTGGTTGGCGAAAATCGAAGTAGTCCGAGAATTTCTCGCCTTCCACGTCTTTTCCTTTGCGAACCTTTGAGGCAAGACGTCCGGCGGTCCATTGCCATTCGCGCAAGTCGCCGACCAACCTGGCATTTTCCGCAATGCGTTCGCTAACAATCATACCGGCACCGGCGAGTGCGGTTTCAGCATCGTTCACATCAGCATCTGCATTGAGATATTTGGCAGCCTCCGCAACCGGATCAAGTGCCGGGTTTGCGAGCAAAAGATCGGCCAATGGTTCAAGTCCAGCTTCGCGCGCGATCTGTGCTTTCGTCCGACGCTTCGGCTTGTAGGGTGCGTAGAGATCTTCAAGCTCGACCTTGTTGTCCACAGCTGTGATCGCCTGCCGCAACTCTGCCGTGAGCTTGCCCTGCTCCTCGATCGTCTTGAGCACGGTGGCGCGGCGATCTTCCAGTTGCCTCAGGTAAGACAAACGCTCTTCAATCTTGCGAAGCTGCGTATCGTCCAGTCCGCCCGTCTTCTCCTTGCGATAGCGCGCAACGAACGGCACAGTCGCGCCTTCACCGAACAGAGTCACAACGGCGTCGATCTGGTGGACCAGAACATTGAGTTCATCTGCGATCCGAGCTTCGATACGTGTCATCGTGGTTTCCTGAATAGCCGCATTCGTTGCTCGTCTATATCGCGGCAGCACAGATTCTTCACGGTCGAATTTTGCCCAACGCGCACTGTTGCAAGTGATCGCGTTTGCTGATGTTGATGGATGAATGCTGATTGTCTGATAGGCGTTGCGTTATTGCCCGCGTTGACCAACTGGATCCGTCAACAGGCCCCCATGAATCCATCCACGGTGGCGTCTTTACATCTTCATGTTGTTGTTGATCGAGGGGCACAAGCGACAGCCCAAAAAATGCAATACTGAAACAATTGCCTACCGAATCACTGCCCAGTCGACCGTTCCCATTCAAAATTCACTGCACGGCACCGGGATTGTCGAGACTGTCTGACCCTTCGAACGTGATGTCTTTTTGATCAACGACAGCCACAGCGCGTTCAATGGCTTTGGTTTGCACGAGTAATGCATCGATGGCCGCCTGCACGACAGCATTTCCTTCCGTGTTGCCTTCGCCAATCATCTGATCGTACGCCTCGCCACCTTCGGCGCGCGCCACCATGGCTGACATCTTCGTCATTGTGCTTTGGAGTGCTGCGCGAAGCGCAGCGTCGGTTCTGGCAGACTTGGTTTTGACGAGATCCGCCATGCTCGCACCTTCAACCATTGAACTGTCGATCCGTTTGTAACGACCGAGGTAGACATTCTGGATGCCCAGTGCGTCATAGTAATGCGAGTTGTGTGTGTTGTCGGCGAAGCAATCGTGCTCCTCCTCCGGGTCGTGGAGAAGGAGGCCGAGTTTCATGCGTTCGCCAGCGAGTTCTCCGTAGGAAAGCGACCCCATGCCCGTGAAGAGCGCGCGGATCAGATCTTCCGGTTGACCGTTGACCAAACCATTTCGTGCTGCTCCGTTTTCAGCCCATTGTACGACCATCCATTCGAGGTCATCGATCAGCAAATCTGTCGCTGTCACGAGATAGGCAGCACGGCGTGCGCAATTGCCACCGGTGCAGTTCTTTGTATCATAGTCCGTTGCTGGACGGTTCCCGGCACCTGCGTCTGACCCGTTCAAATCCTGTCCCCAGAGAAGGAACTCGATTGCGTGGTAACCTGTCGCGACATTGGCCTCGATGCCACCCGCTTCCTGTAAGGTTTCGGACAAAAGTGCTTTGGTGATCGTGCTGGTATCGACGGTTTCGCCACCAACTTTCAGACTCCTGTTGGCAATCACGTTTGCGGTGTAGAGACTGTTCTCCTCGGACTCCGTGCCATAATCTCCCGCGACGTAGTCAATCAACCCCTCGTCCAGTGGCCACGCGTTCACCTTGCCTTCCCAGTCATCCACAATGGCATTGCCGAAACGGTAGACCTCGGTTTGTTGATACGGAACACGTGCCGCCAACCAGCTCTTGCGCGCCGCATCCAATGTTGCCTGCGACGGTGCTGCAATCATAGCTGCGATTGCAGCTCGCATCGTCTTCGCAGTGGTCAGTGAATCTTCGTACCCGGCCTGTGCTATATCTGCATACGTCTTTGCGACAGCCTTGACGCTTGGCGCCTCGGCATAGGCCGGTGTCAGTGTGAGCGCCATTACAGTGGCTATTGACGCAAGTCGGGAGAACGGATGCATTGCGTGCCTCTCGTCTGTTTGAATCAGATTGATGTGGTTAGTGTTTGAGATGTGCGCCGCTTTGACCGTCAAACGTTTCGGCACTCATGAGGGCTGCGGCGTTCACAACGTCTTGTGTTGCGAGAACGATACCTTCACCCCGAAGCGTTGCAGCGAACTTCAACCCGGTTTCCATCGGCTCATCGAGTTCGTTTGTTTCCAGTAATGCATAAGCGCAGGCGCGCATCGCCGGACAGACATCGTTCTGGCCAGCGGCGATCATGGAAATGGCAAGACATTCATCCCGACAGAAGCCCGGGCAATGTGTTGGAAATGTTTTCAGCGTGCGTCCTGCCGCTGAGCGTAACGTCTTGACCCAGCAGGAGAGGTCATTGACAGCTTTTTTTGCTCCGGTTGTGCCGAGGGTCGAGGAGAACTGACTCCAGCACATTTCCCAACTGGAAATATCGCCCGTTTCGAGACCACGCATCCAGCAGCGAAATCCGAAACCTACGAGAGCTTTGCTCGGATCTGGTTCGCTCTCGAAACCATCGGGCCGAAGAACAGAACTGGACAATTGCGGTCTGGTACTTGTGTTTCGTTTAATTGGCATCATGGCCTCCGACATGCGAAAGCGCTGCGCCATGAAGCACAAAAATGCGGATGGGTTGCGTTGCGATGATTGGTCGGCATACCTGAGCGCACCGTGCACTCATCAGGGGGATGATCATGTCTGGCTCCAATATCCGAGGTTAAAGGCCTCGGGATCGGTATCGATCTTACCGGCCACACAGAGGGCCGTCCAAGTCAGGAAGCGTGAAATCCAAGCACATGTCAACGCCTGAGCGAAAGATTGGAATTAGTCTAATTCCAAACAAACCAGGTCATAAAACTCTAGAAGCCTGAACAGGGATTCCATGTGGGAAGGACGCAAAATATTTCATTCCCGATCACACATCGCCTTCACTTTCACCGGGTCATCCGAGCGAGCGCTGTATTCATGACAATGACTGGAATGATACCCGTCGCGACGATGGCAAGGGCGGGTAGTGCCGCCTCCTCAAGTAACTCGTCCTTGGCGAACTGGTAGACATATGTCGCAAGCGTTTCGAAGTTAAATGGTCGCAGCAAAAGCGTCATAGGTAATTCCTTCATGACGTCTACGAACACAAGTAATCCACCCGCCAACAGCGACTTCTTGATCAACGGCAGGACAATGATGCGCAAACTCTCCCCAAACCCTCGACCCAAAGTCCTGCTCGCATTCATCATGTTTGGTGGCAGACGTTCCAGCCCCGTCGATACGGCACCGTACCCGATGGCTTGAAAGCGAATGACACACGCAAGGATGACCAGTCCCAAACTCCCTGTCAGCCATCCTTCATAAGAAACGCCCAACGTTGATTGCAGAACGTTGGCGAGTTGTGTGTCCACAATTCCGCCGGCGGTCACAACGCCGATGGCGAGTATCGTTCCCGGGAACGCGTACCCCACAGACGCCAGCTGTGCCGCACGTTTCAAACGGACCCCGCCTTGATAGGTCGCGATGATTCCCATGAACGCTGCAGCAGCCATGATGACGAAAGCTACGACAAAAGCCAGGAAGAATGAATTGAAGGCCGCTGAAAGCATCTGACTGTCAAAGTCCAGTGAATACCCGCTGAGTACAAAATCAAGCAACACACCGACCGGCAACAGGAAACCGATGGCAATTGGAAGCACACACACCAGTGCATAGCCGACGGCCGCGAAACCACCTACGCGTTGCCTGGCGAGTGTCTTCGCCCGTCGTGTCGTATCCTTGTACTGCCGTCGTGCTCTCGCGAGTTGCTCCACGATCAGTAGAGCAATAATGAACAGAAAGCACAGCACCGAGATTTGCGCTGCTGCCGGAAGGCTGTTCATGCCAAGCCACACGTTGAAAATTCCAAGCGTGAGCGTCTCGATGGCAAAATACTCCACGGTCCCGAAATCAGAAATAGTTTCCATCAAAACCAAGGCAAGTCCTGCAACGATTGCAGGACGCGCCATCGGAATTGCCACCAATCGAAATACGTCACGGTTGGTCATCAAACCAACTTCGAACAGTGACGCCGGAGTCAGAACAAAGGCCGTACGCGCCATCAAGTAAACATAGGGATACAATACAGCGCCCATGACGAGAACAGCCCCGTGCATGGAACGAATTTCCGGGAACCAATAATCCCGAACACTTTGCCAACCAAATAGTGAACGCAACGCACTTTGAACCGGTCCCGCGAATTCAAGAAAATCGGTCAGCGTGTACGCAACCAGATAGGCAGGCACAGCCGCAGGAAGAAGCAGCATCCATTCAATGACTCGGCGTCCGGGAAACTCATAGCGAAAGACGATCCAGGCTGTCGTTATACCGAACACCAGGCTCACGAGACCGACACCAAGCATCAAAACAAGCGTGTTGCCCACATAGCGCGGCAACACGGTTGTAAAGAGATGCGCCCACAGATCTCCGCTGTCGCCGGTCGCTGCAACAAAAATCGCCAGTACCGGCGCAATGAAGATGCCGACAAGAATGAGTGTCAGCACCATCCAGAGATTGATTGCGTATGGCGGTTTGTTTCGACGCGCCTGCGAGCCGACAGCTACCATCCAACCCGGTCGATCAACTTTTGAGCATCAGGTGCCAACTCGGCGATGCGTGAGATAGGCATCTGATCCTCCTTGAAGTCGCCCCAGGACTTGAGTTCCGCTGACGGCTCGATTGCGGGGTTGACCGGATACTCGAAATTGATCTCTCCGTACAGGTCTTGCGCTTCCTTCGAGGTCAGGAATTCGAGAAAACGAATGGCTTCTGCCTTGTTTTTGGAATACCTGGCAACACCACCTCCCGAAATGTTTATGTGCGTGCCGCGACCGTCCTGGTTTGGGAAAATCAACCTGACAGCCTCGGCCCATTTCCGCTGTGCAGGCTTGTCGGAGGCTTTGAGTTTCCCGAAGTAGTAATTGTTGATGATCGCAATGTCGCACACACCTTCGTAGATGGCTTTGACCTGCGCGCGGTCGTTTCCCTGCGGACGGCGCGCGAGGTTGGACACGACGCCACTCGCCCACTTCTCGGCCTCGTCGATGCCGGACGCATTGATTAATGACGCAATCAGGGCACGATTGTAGATATGACTGCCGGGCCGGGCGCAGATCCGTCCCCGCCACCTGGCGTCAGCCAACGCTTCGTATCTCTGTATCCCGAGCGCGTCTTGAGCGCGTTTGGCAACAACGATAACGCGGGCGCGCTTGGAAAGAGCGAACCAGGTGTTCTGTGAAGAACGAAGATGCGACGGCACGTTCGCTTCAAGCGTTTTCGACACAACTTCAGCAAGCAAGTTCTTATCGGCATAGACACTCAAACGCGCAATATCGACTGTCAGGATCACGTCGGCCGGACTGCGTTTTCCTTCTGCCTGAAGACGTTGCGCCAACCCCTTGGAGGCGAAAACAACATTGATCTTTGTTCCGGTCTTTGCCGTGTACGCCTCCAGGAAGGGTTTGATCAGGAAGGGTTGTCGGTGTGAGTAGACGTTCAATTCCTGCGCAGATGCCGGGAGTGCGAACACAGTGACGAGCAATGCCACGACCACAGCGCCGACAATCGGCCAGCGTTTCGAGAAAGACGAAATGGAAGCACGCATATGCGCAAACCCCTTTGAAGCATGTATGACGGTGATACGAAAAGCATTACGAAACGGATCGAGGTAGAGCGTTTTCAATGCGTGTGGTGCCGTGTTTCCTGTTGTAACGCCGAAAGCTGTCGGTTTGTTGTCATCTGCGAGACACAGACTTCCCCCCATTCGATCCCAAACCGCCAGGACGGCACCAAAATTCTGGTCGTAGTGCCGGTCTTCGATCGAGTGGTGGATTTGGTGTTGTGCTGGCGAGATCAACCATCGCTCTACGATTGACCCGTATGAAATCCAGATATGGGAATGTCGCAGATTTGAACCAGCAACATTGAACAGAAACAGAAACGCATTGGCACCGAGGATCGCAACGAGTTCAGCGCGACTGCCAAAAAAGAACAAGAAGCTGGCAATAATGACAGCCTGCACCAGTACCGATCTCAAGGCGAAGATCACGCCTTCGACCGGATGGGTTCGATAAACTGTCACCGGCGTCAGAACTTCAGCGCTGTGGTGAACTTGATGAAAGCACCACAGCAGCGGCCAACGATGCAGAGCGCGGTGAACCAGATACTTCGTGGCATCATCCAGAAGGAACAGCACCATCGTGAAAGCTACGGCAATCGCCCAACCGGGCACAGACGGCCATAGCGTAATGCGCCCATCAAACCAGATATGAAACGAGTGGAATAGCAAGGTCGCGACCGCGAGACGCGATACGAGTCGAGGAAGGACACCCATCATGACAAGCTTGTTCAAAAGCAGGATCTTGTAGTCGCCACGTGCTGAGGATGAAAACCAGACCCGAGAGGAAAAGAACGTCTTCAGCGTTCGACCGGGCGACCACTTCGCAACGGCGAACTGCACAACGAGTGCGACAAGAATCGCGGACAAAAAATATCCGACGAAGATGCGCTTCTGCGGATTGAGAACTGGACCGATCAGCTGGTCGAAATACTCTGAAACAATTGTGTCCATGTGCAACCCGTTTTGGACACTGCAGGCTGCGCCAGTTGAGAAACGCAAAGCCCGCAGTTCCGGATAAGTCTAGTCGTTCTCTGCGCCAGAACCGCCACCAAGCGCTTTTGCAAGTACAGCGATATCACCGTCGATCGCGTTGCTCATTGCACTGATGCCGAATTTGTCGACCATCAGCTTCTGCACCTTGGCCATATGGAGCATGTACTCCCCCCAGGCGACGGTTTGATCGCGGACATAGTTGCCCTTGCTGTCGATATCGACAACCTGGCTGGCGTTCAACAACAACGGACCGGCACCGATCAGGCGGTTGAGCTTCGTTGCGGTTTCGCCAAGGTTGTCCTTGCCGGTTTGCAAGGCGAGGCTGAAGCCTTTCAACTCTCCCCAGTGCTTGATGTACGTGCCATTCATCTTGGACGTATTACCGTTGGCATCCATGATGATCTTGAGCTTTTCCATATCTTTATAGACCGACCCGGCATATTTGAACGTCGCTTCCGCGAGAACCATCTGCCAGTTCTTTGCAATCGTTGCGGCATGCTCCTTCAACGACGCGCGCTGGGCATCGGAAAGTTTTTCACCTTTTGCACTTGCGATCAGCTTGCGCCCATCGAGGAACGCTTTGGTTATGGTGTGCAAGTACCGGGTCTTGCCCCCCTTGTCGGAAGCGGCGGCGTAGTATGCAGGCCCAAAAACATATTCAGACTTGAGGTCGATTTTACCATCCCCGTTTGCGTCAGCGACAGCAAATACCTCTTCTTTTTGCTTGGCAATGGCATATGCCTGTTTCGGGTTGATTGCGAGTGTGTGTGCGGGAGTTCCGAAATATCCGAAAGCTTCGTCCCAGACATGCTCCTTGCCCGTGTACGGTGCCCCGTCGCTGTAAGGTTTGTCGTTTGGTTTCGTATCTGCGCCCAATCCTTCATCGAGGTAATTGTCAACGGCCTGATTGTACGACACTGCACCCATGATGAACTTGGAGATCAATTGCGGATAATTGTACCCATTTGCGACGTCGACGCCACCGTTTGCTTCCGAAGCCTTGTCAATCCAGAACGCGACGAGTTCGACGCCCGTCATGTTGTTCGGCATGCCCGTGATCGTGCCTTTGAACGTCTTATCCGCGAGATTCTTCTTCTTGCTGAGACCATCGATACCTGATTGCTTGACGATGAACGGCCCCTTGCTCGACGGCGCGATGATCGCGCGACCGGCATCCTTGCCAGCGAAGTAGGACATCATTTGTGCTTTGAGGTCCGGATTGGAATTGCCGTTCCCCTTGCCCGCCAACTTCTTGAGCGAGTCATGCAACGCATGGCGTGCGATCTGACCGGAGTAGGAAACAGAGTTCTTCTTGTCACCGCTGTACTCTTTGACGGTTACCGGAAAGCCTGAGTAGCTCATGTCGTCAGCCACTGCGGCGACGGGCGATCCGGTAACGATTACGGCGGTCCACATCGCGGTTGAAAGTCGCGATCTGATATCTCCTGTCATCTTCAATTCCTCTTGTTCAAGCAGCACGGCATTGTTTTCTAACCGCGCGTCGGCATCGCGGGCGAGTGTAACGGGCGCAGTTTAGAACGAATCTAAAAAGAAGACCTTCAAACTCCACAATATAACCAGACACCAAACTTGACTTTTTTTGTCAAGATTAATGTTTGAACCCACACCGCAGAGTCCGCGTCAAAAGAGACCGTCTGCATCCACATCCTGAGAGCTTGGCGCGCCTGACTCCGAGATTGCAGCGCCGTGTCGGACGAAAAAACAAAGACGTTGTACTTTCACGATTTGGGGTACTCTTCTACGTGGTCGCTACGAACTCTTAAAGTTCTCCTGTTGTTCTACCCCTACCGAATCAGCGAGACTCGTAATGCTGCCGTCAGAATACGGAAGCGCTGCGAGCTCATAGGCATCGTGAAATCGTGAGCGATCAGCTTTCGAGGGATCGAAGATAACCACTCGCATTACTCCGGGGGCAGGGCATGGCAGCAGTTGGAAACAAGGTCGTTCGCATTCTTGGTATCGACCCGGGGCTACGCCGTACGGGCTGGGGCGTTATCGAGAGTGACGGGGTCCGCCTGAGCTACGTCGCGAGCGGCATCGCCAAATCCGACTCGGCGAACGACCTCGCCACCCGGCTCGTCGAAATCCACGATGAGCTTCAGGAGGTCATGAAATTCTACAAACCTGCTGAAGCCGCCGTCGAGGAAACTTTCGTCAACAAGGACGCTCGCGCCACGCTGAAACTCGGACAGGCGCGCGGAATTGCGCTTCTGGTCCCGGCGGTCAATCGCGTGCCCGTATCGGAATACGCCCCGAACAAGGTTAAGAAAACCGTCATCGGTGCGGGCCACGGAGACAAGAAACAGATCCATGCCATGCTCGGTTACCTGTTACCGAAAGCCAAGCCGCAAAGTGATGACGAAGCCGATGCGTTGGCCATTGCGATCTGTCATGCCCATAACCGTCACGTAAGCGCGGTTACTGCACGGGCACTGGCGTGATGCTGGCTTTCCCGCCACAACGTTATTATATCGCCATGCCTACCAGACTTTCGAAGCTCGCAGAGTGCAGGGAGGCACATACGTGGTCCGCAAGTGTGCCGGATGCGCCAACGCAAGCGGGACGACGCATGACATTCTGTTGGGGGACGTAAAATGGAGAAAAAATCATGATCGGCAAATTGCGTGGTTTGGTGGATTCTCTCGGTGACGATTTTGTCATCCTCGACGTGAATGGCGTTGGGTATGAGGTCCACTGCTCATCGCGCGTGCTGGGCAGTTTGCCTGGCATCGGCGAAACCGTAGCGCTATCGATCGAAACCCATGTCCGCGAAACCGAAATTCGCCTGTTTGGATTTTCCTCCGAACTGGAACGCAAATGGTTTCGTCTGCTTCAATCGGTTCAGGGGGTTGGAGCGAAATCAGCCCTCGCGCTTCTCTCTGTCCTCACCACTGCCGACCTGACCAACGCCATAGCGCTGCAGGACAAGGCTATGGTCTCCCGCGCTCCTGGCGTTGGACCGAAAGTCGCACAGCGCATTGTGACGGAACTGCAGAACAAGGCTCCGGCCCTTACGGCGAGCGGTGCCGATATGCCTGCAGGCGAGGGGAGTGCGGGCGGCGCGTCATCGGAAACCGGCATCATCGATGTTCCGAAAGGTGCCCACGCATCCGACGCAATCTCCGCGCTCGTCAATTTGGGCTACCAACAAAATCACGCCGCGAGCGCTGTCTCTGCCGCCATGAAAAATGCCCCCGAAGACGCCACCACCGAAGATCTCATCCGGTTGGGTTTGAAAGAACTGGCGCGTTAAGTGATCGCTTGTGTCTATAGCGTGTCTAATTCTAATGGAACCATGACGCGACGGTCCAGATCGCTCCACAGACATCACGGCGCATCTCCTTCGTCGAAGCCGCCCTATAGCGCGTCTGAAGCAGATGGACTCATGACGCGAAGATCCAGATTACCCCACAAGCATCCCGGCGCCTCTCCTTCGTCGAAGCCGCCTAAGTCGGACACAGCCTAATCAGCCGAGGCACTCTGCGGTTCTGCCTTCGGTATATCGGGAGGTGACGCAGACTCTCCTGGCGTGTCATTTAGGACCAGGGGGCACACCAGCGGCTCACGAGCATTTTTGGGTTCGCGCCATCCCGATGCCTCTGCCTCTTGCCGAGAGCAAAACCACCGCTCACCGCGAGCCTGGGTCACTTGCGTCTCGGCGTAATAGTACGATCCCAGAACATGATAGATTTTTCCGGATCGACTGATATTGCCTTTGATTGTGCATCCAGGCGGACGCGAAGGAGCTTCGGGCACGACACAATCTTTGGCGTCGAGGCGTGATTGTCCGGCCAGGTATGTACCGGCTTTCTCGAACCCTGCAGCATGCGCCTCTTGCTCGCTACAGAACCATTGATCTCCGTCCACTTTGCTGACTTTTGTTTCGGCATAGTGAAGTGTGCCCCGCATATGGTAGCGGCGGGCATCCCGCGAAACATTTCCTTTGATGTCACAGCCCGGCTTTTCGATCCCAGTTGGGACGACATAGTCGGCGGTATCGTGAATGGGTTGTGTCCATTTTCTACGCTTGGATGCAGGCGCCGCGGTCCATCCTGCAGCACGAGCCTCTGCCTCGGTACAGAACCATCGTTCACCTTTACGATTGATCTTCACCTGTTTGTAGGAGCGGTGCGTAGCGATGTAATACAATCGCTTCTTTTTGCGCGCGATGTTGCCCTTGATGATCGTCGGACTGGTTGCGCACGCTGCAGGTTTAGGCACCTCGAACCGGGCAGCGTCAACTTTTGAGGGACCGACAAGTGTAAGGATGAATCCCATGAATACTGAACGCAAGAGATGCAAAGAATTTTGTCCACCCGACTATCAAGTAAGGGCAAGTTAGTTCATTTGCGATCTGCCCGTAAGGGAACCAACTGGGAACGTGACGCATTTTAGCAAAGCGCCGCTACCCCCCGACTGCCGCCGTCAATGCAGCACCGAATGCACTTGCCAACACGTCCGAGCGCTCTGGCATGTCGGTTCCGTCGGGGTTTGCTTCAGTCTCGTAGTTGAGGACGTAGCTCGCACCGCTATCAAGTTTCACCACGTGCACATGACGGACTGTCACGCTCGCCTTGCCCCTGCACATGCTGACGACAGCGGCATGCGCACCGCCCTTGAGCGGCTGGACCATCAGCGGCAATGTCAGAACGCTGTCGGTACATTGATCTGGCCGAATAGCCAATCCGGCAGCATATGCTCCGGCCGACTGAGATTGCTCGATCACTGTGGCTGCGCCGGAGGTGATGTCATCGCCATACGACCATTGCAGAACACCACTGTCGAATCGGGTGACGCGAAAATCTGGACGACCAATCTTCAAAGAGAAATTGTGTGCAAGGGTCTTGAGCTGGCGAGCGTCAGCCAGCGGCACTGCACTGCTCGGCAGAACATCGTGCGTTACTATCGGGTTTTCAGCTTCCACCGTTACGGCTGTTTCAAACGCCGGAGTCTCAGTTTCGCTGGCAGCAATCTGCAGATCGAGCCCGGCGCACTTCTCGACAGCAGCCATGGCGGCTTCTGCGCCATCCATTGGAAAACGGGCGATACGCTTGCCGTCCATTGACACGCTCCAGCCACGGCTCGCGGCCACCTGTTGGCGCGTATCGTTACCGTTCAGCGCAAACAGCACCTCGGAATCCTTGTAGCGAATGCTTCCAGAGTAAAGTTGCCTTTCGCTGCTCACAATGTCGAATCGCCCGACACCTTCGCCTTTCAGGAAGTCGCCATTCCCACGCAGCAGAACGATCAGGCTTTCAGGCCATGCAATAATATTGATGCGAAAACGTCCGTCGCCCTTGTTTGCCAGGAAGAAGCGCTCCATCGAACAGGCGAGAAATTTGCCGTCTGCATTGGTCCGGGATTTTATGTTCCAGCCTTCGACTGTCGCAATCGTCTTGGTGTTGGCGGCATACGTGACCGTTGGCGCGAGCGTTATGCACGCCGCGATCATAACAAGCCATGATCGTAAAAGAACCAATGACACCGCTTCGCCCCACACTATTTCGAGTCAGCCAAGCGAAAAGTGATGGATTGGTCAAGCACAGGTGTGCAAGCAGGGCCGTACGTCTGTGTGTTTTCTTTGGCAGGCGTGTTCCAGATGACGCGATTACAGGCCATGCCTGCCTGCAAATGATGCATACGGTTTTCACGATTTGTTAAATTCCATGAACGCGGCGTTAAGATGCGTATTTTTTTGACGCATTAATCTTGGCTTAAATTTTGTTCCCTAGTGTCTCGTATTGAAACACAAGCGAGTCAGTAGTTTCGGTTCCGGTTGTTCATCCGAGAACCGTGAGTTCATAAGGGTAAAGTACATGTACAGTCGCAGTACGCTTTTTTTGGCTGCCGCCATTTTTGCAGGCAGCGCTGCATCCGCCGGGGCCTCTGACGTTTACGAAGGTGACCTCAAGGGCAGCATCAAGGACAACGCAATCGAGACGATCCTTGTTCCTGAAGCCGTAGAAATTCCAGAAACAATGTCATGGTATCTACGTGGTGATATTGGTTACGGCGTGTCATCCAGCACAGATATTTCAACCAACACGCCCGGTGTCTTCGGCCCGGACGACAAGGAAGCATATAGCTTCGGATTCGGGCGTTATCTTTCGCCAAATTTGCGGACCGACTTCACGTTCGACTATCGCAACGACGACAAGATTTATCAACTGTCAGGAAATTTCACGGAGTCGATCTTCCGTCCAGGTACTGTAACGATCCCGAATACTCTCACGGCAGACCCGAACGACACCATAGATGTGCAAGACATCATTCGTTTCGATGTCAACTCTACAGGATCGGAAGTGATCTCGTTTCAGGATCACACGCTTCTTGCGAACCTCTACTACGACATCGGTCAATTTGGCATCTTCCGCCCCTACGTCGGCGGTGGGGTTGGTGTATCGATTTATGAAATCGAGACGTCTCGCAACACCAGCTTTGTGGATTGTGCAGCTTACTCGACGGCAGGCAATGCGCCGGGTGTCTATAGTCAACTTGCAAATTGCAACATCGACCAATCGGACATTGATCGTGCAAACGAGCCGCGCGGCGACGACACAGTGGCCCTGGGTTTTTCCGCATCAGCGACAGTCGGTGCGAGCATGGACATCAGTGATTCGACCAAACTCGATATGAACTACCGTTACACATATCATGCAGGTGATGTCGTGACAGCGATCGGTGGTGTGGGAGACACGTTGAGTGTTGGTTCTCGTCAGGAACACGACCTGCGCGTTGGTGTTCGTTACGACATCTGGTAGGGCTTCATGTTCGCAATTCGTGTTCCGTTGTTCCGACGGCTTGTGTATTGAGGGACGATAATCAACTGCAAAGTGGGCGGGTCTTCGGACCCGCCTTTTTTTGTTTAGTGAACGCAAGCTCTTCTCCTGTCGCATACCCTCCCCTCCGAAAGTTCATTTGTCTTTCTGTCATTATCCCGCTAGACGCATAGGTGGGACACACCA
>CALHAX010000062.1 GCA_937931785.1 uncultured Hyphomicrobiaceae bacterium
ATCGGCAAGCGCGGCCCAGATTGCGTCGCGGTGGCTGGCGTCGCGAACAGGAGGGTTCATTTGCACCTTTGTGCCGAGTTGGTCGTAGGCCTCCGGGGCAGCTAATGTGAGATGATGCGGGGTGACTTCGACGCTCGCCCAGTCGCGGTGGTGACGCAGGTAGTCCATTTCCTCTGCCGTCGATATGTGCAGGACGTGAACGCGTTTGCTGTATTTTTCCGCAAGGGTGACCAGTTGTTCCGTCGCCATCAGGGCGGCTGTCGGGTCGCGCCATTCGGGGTGGCTGGAGGCATCGCCGTCGCGGCGCAGGTGCGCGCGGTCCTTGAGGCGGGCTTCGTCCTCGCAATGGAATGCGGCGCGGCGGGAAATTTTCGCGATCACAGCTTCAAGGCCGTCGGCATCGTCGATCAGAAGATCGCCGGTGGACGAGCCGATGAACACCTTGATTCCGGCACTTCCCGGCAAGCGTTCGAGGTTAGGTATATCGGCCACATTCTCGCGTGTGCCGCCGACGTAGAACGCGAAGTCGCAGAACATTCGGTGGTGTGCGCGTTTGATCTTGTCGGCCAGTGCGTCGGCGGACGTGGTCAACGGGTTCGTGTTCGGCATCTCGAAGACGGCGGTCACGCCCCCCATGGCTGCAGCGCGGCTTCCGGTTTCGAGATCTTCCTTGTGATCGAGGCCCGGTTCGCGGAAATGTACCTGGCTGTCGATTACACCAGGCAGGACGTGCAGGCCTGTCGCGTCGATGACCTCGCCAGCGTCGGCTTGTCCAAGATCTCCGAGTGCCACGATCTTGCCGTCGCGAATGCCGACATCGCCCTGGCCGTTACCGTCGTGATTGACGATCGTGCCGCCACGCACAATGAGATCGTAAGGGCCGCGCTCGGTCATGTGATCACCTTTGGGTTCTGGAGGGCCTTGCAGTTGGCTCACCCGTTACGTAAGTCATGGCCAACATGCAAGAGAACACCACATACTTGGCCCGGCTTGACGACCGCACTGTGTTGCGGGTGAGCGGCGGTGATGCAGCAGATTTCCTGAACGGATTGGTGACGGCAGACATTGCCGTGCTTGCGGAGGGGGCGCAAACGCATGCCGGTTTGCTGGCGGCGCAAGGGAAAATCCTGTTCGAGTTTTATGTCACGCGTCGTGATGCGGACTTTCTGATCGATGTTGCGGCATCTGTCGCTGACGATCTGGCAAAACGGCTCGGCTTTTACAAGCTGCGTGCTGACGTCGAAATCGTTCGGCTGGAAGCGGCTGCGGTGATGGCGGCCTGGGGCACGGCACCCGGCGAAGTGCACGATCCGCGTCTTGGTGATCTTGGAACCCGCTTTATCGTCGAGGATGCAGCCGATGCGGTATTTACCGCGCACGTCTTACCGGCATCGCTTGAAGACTTTGAGACACATCGTATTGCGCTCGGCGTACCGGAGGGGATCAAAGACTATCCATTGGGCGACACGTTTCCCCATGAAGCGTGTTTTGATCAGCTTGGTGGGGTGAGCTTCACCAAGGGATGTTATGTCGGTCAGGAAGTGGTCTCGCGGATGCGGCATCGTGGGACGGCGCGGAAACGTACGATCCATATAGCGGCAGACGGGGCATTGCCGGAAAGAGGCACGGACGTGCTGGCTGGTGAACGCCCGATTGGCGCAATGGGTTCTTCGATTGGGGGGCAGGGTATCGCAATGATCCGGCTGGATCGCGCGGGTAAGGCGATGGCTGCGGGAACACCGATTACGTGCGGCGGCCTTCCGGTGACTTTGCGTGTTCCGGCGTGGGCGGATTTTTCAATTGACGTTCCGGAGGGCGCAGCATGAACGAAACTGGCGGTTGCACGTGGCCGGGCGAAGATGCCCAGTACATCGCGTATCACGATACGGAGTGGGGCGTTCCCAAGACGGACGATCAGGCGTTGTTCGAGAAGATTGTTCTGGAAGGATTTCAGGCCGGTCTGTCGTGGATCACGATCCTGCGCAAGCGTGATCATTTCAGAAAAGTTTTCGACGGATTCAATCCGGAGAAAATTGTTCGCTACAAGTCGAAGAAGATCGAGTTGCTGATGACGGACACGGGCATCATTCGTAATCGCGCGAAGATCGATGCGACGATTTCCAATGCCCGTGCCTTTCTCGATTTGCAGGAAAAAACATCTCTTTCGGCTGCACTCTGGGATTTCGTGGATGGAAAGCCTGTGCAGAATACATTCAAGACCATGAAAGAGGTTCCTGCCGAAACTGAAACCAGCAAGGCGATCTCGAAGTTTCTGAAGAAGAGCGGTTTTCGTTTTGTCGGCCCCACTACGATGTATGCCTTCATGCAGGCGGTCGGAATGGTCAATGATCATATGATCGACTGCCCACGACATAAGGCGTGCGCTAAACTTGCAAAATCGTTCAAGGCACCGAAGGCCTGAGATGGCGGATGGAGGCGGTGATACCGCGCCAAGAGCCTGGCAGCGCATGTTGTCGGGGCGTCGGCTCGATCTTCTCAATCCGGATCCCGTGGATATCGAGATCACGGATATTGCGCACGGGCTCGCACGGGTTGCGCGCTGGAATGGACAAACGATCGGACCGCACGCCTTTACAGTGGCGCAGCATTCGCTGATCGTGGCCGATATCTGTCATGATTTGGTCGACGATTGGCCGGTGCAATGGCAAAGGGCCGCCTTGCTGCATGATGCCGCCGAGTATGTCGTGGGCGATCTGATCAGTCCGTTCAAAACGGCGATTGGGCACGACTACAAGACGTTTGAAATCCGTTTGTTGAGTGCGATCCATCGTCGTTTCGATCTGCCGGAAAAACTTGATGAGAGCATCGCACGAACAATCAAGACGGCGGATCAGATTGCAGCTTATTTCGAGGCGACCGTTCTTGCAGGTTTCAGCCTTGAAGAGGCGGCACAGTATTTCAAATCGCCTATGGAGCACCTGACTGATGCGCGGCGTGTTGCGTTGGAAAATCTTGTTCCGGATGACACGCAAACGGCGCAAAAGCAGTTTCTCAAACAGTTTCAAATGGTTGCGTAACCGGGTCTCGTGGAGAGCATTTGCCCTGATACCACCACGTCTGCGCCGCAAACTTGCCCGAATTCAGGAGTCAAAGGCTTCAGCGGGAGGAGAAGCTGATTTGGTTCTCTTCATATAGAAATTGGCTGTGACCCGAATTGAGCACTCAGGCTCTAAGGATGGGACACAAGATGAGCACATACGACGAATTCCGAACCGCTGAACGGCATCACCCCAAGATGTCAAATGGATCGGGCCTCGACAGGACGGTAGAGGATGTGGCGGCCATTGAGATCGGTCTCAATGCAGCAATAATAACCTTTGCCAAAGATCAACCCCAAGTCCTGACTGTACGTCAGCCATCGGACGACCGTCCACTTGAAGCGTTGCCGTTTGGTCCGTTTACCCCCGTTGTGCATCGTACGCTGGAAAGCGGCTTGCGCACGTGGGTGGAAGACCAGACCGGTATTCACCTCGGTTACACAGAACAGCTTTATACGTTCGGTGATCGTGGCCGCCATGCGCGGGTTGGAGATCAGTCGCCGCACGCCATATCGATTGGCTATATGGCGCTGAACCGTTTCGATGAAAGTGCCTGCCTTACTGGCGGACACTGGCAGGGATGTTATGCGTTCTTCCCATGGGAAGACTGGCGTGAAGGTAAACCCGGTATTCTTGAACAGGAGATCGAACCGCGTCTGGCGCAATGGGTGAGCCGCGTTCCGGATCATACGGACAGTCACTCCCCGTTCACTCCTGCTGATCGTGTCCGGATGTGTTTCGGCACGGATGGCGCGCGCTGGGACGAAGAAAAAGTTCTTGAGCGATACGAGCTTCTTTTCGAAGCCGGGCTTGTCGATGAAGCTGCGCGTGAAGGCAATGAGGCTGCAAACATGTGGACGGATCTACCGCAGTTCGGTCGGTCCATGCACCTGGATCATCGGCGGATCCTGGCGACAGCGCTTGGCCGCGTGCGTGCGAAAATCAAGTATCGCCCGGTCGTGTTCGAGTTGATGGAGAACGATTTCACCTTGTTCGAACTGCAGAAGACGGTTGAGGCCATCCTCGGCAGCCACCTGCACAAGCAGAATTTCCGCCGCCTGGTGGAAAGTGGTGGCCTGGTTGAGGCAACGGGTGATGTGCGCACGCACACCGGTGGTCGTCCGGCGAAGCTGTTCCGGTTCCGTCAAGATGTCATGACAGAGCGCCCTGCGCCGGGTGTTCGGGTTCATGCCACCTTGAACTGATCGAAGTAAGGATCATTCGACAGTCTTTGCTGCGGGTTTGCTGGAAATCCACGGCAAAGACGCCTATCAGATGGGGGAGGGACCTGGATGGTTCTTCAACCGTCCCAGGTGAATGCGAATGGAGTTGTTGCCAATGCCCTCGACAGTTTTTCTTATCATTTTCGGCATCATCTCTGCTGTCTGCGCATATGCGGCAGCCAACCTTGCACGCAAACAGGGGCGCAGCGTTCCGTTCTGGGCTGCATTGACGTTTGTTCTGCCGGCCGTGCTTCTGTTCCTGATGAAGGCACAGGTGGAGCAGGACCAAAAGTCATCGCGGCAAATCTAACGTGTGGCACTCCGGCATCGGGCCAGGATGACACGGGGGCCTGCATTTGTGTCTATCAGCGACGCAATTGCAAACCGAGGCGGAATTCGTTGGTGTTGTAATCGCTGGCGGGCAGCGATGAATTGAAATCCGTGTATTGGTATGACGCGAGCGCTGCCAGGTTGCGGGAAAATAAATACTCGCCGCCCAGCTGGAACACGAACTCGTCTTCCGATATGGAACTGCCCTGGAAGTCTTCATGACGCCAGCCGAATCCGAGTGTTCCGATGGCATAACGGCGGAACTCGTGCCGGACGTTCAGCGCTGTCTGGTAGGTCAAGGATCCGAGAGAACCGCTGAGGGTCGATGCGTTGATCTCGCTTTGTGCTGTCAAGTTTATGGACGTCAGCGCTGTTGGACGCCAGAGGATGTCTGCATCGAAGACAAATCCTTCGACATCGGCAAGGCGTGCATCGTCGCTGATCTGCGTCGCGTAACCAACGCTGATCTCACCACGTATGGCCGGTCCGAATTCCCGTGTCATACCGACATGTATTTCATAGCCATCCGAGTCGCGCAGAATGCCGTCGGCATCTGCAACAGTATCGAATGTCTGGCGGTTGTAACCGCCCTCGACGAATGCCGCAAAACTGGGGGAGAATTCGTAGGTCAAACGTGAGGCGATATCTATGCCTGAAGAATCTTCGTCCGACCCCAGATCAACGCCGCCACCAACCAGTTGGGCATCTCCGTTGATTTCTTCGGTGTAGCCCAGGCGTGTCCGCGTCACGAGACGGTTAAAACGGTGGTTGAGCGTGGCGCCGACTTGCCAGGTTTTGACGTCCGGTTGTTCAATTGCGCCAGCGGACGAATTTGCTGATCCCCGTTGTTCGGTCGTCAGTTGATAACCGGCATCCAGTTCGAGGTTGGTGCGTAAGGTCATGTCGATCCGACCACGCGCGGTGACGGCAAATTGCTCCGTATTCTCGCTGTTGAACTCGTTATAGAAGACAGCAGTTCCGGTTGCATCCACAGTAAACGAATGCCGGTTCCAGTCCGACTCGATGCGAAGCGTCGGTCGTAACTCCAATCCAATATCCGTTTCTGCGTTACCTGGAGCGTTGAACACATTGTCGGTGGCGATGCTCGTTGTCGTAAGTGTGGGCAGAAAACGGAATGAGCCCATGCGAATACCGAGTGGGTCGTAGGGGCGATCGTCATCGATGGAGGGAAAATCCTGACGGCGTGGCGAAGTGAAACCCGAACTGTCGAGCGTCGAGAGAATACGTTGCGAGCGCTGTAGCCGCGATGCTCCGATGGTTGGTCCTGTGAGGGGCTCTTGCATCAGCAACGGGTCCCTGATCTCAAGATCATCGTCGAATGTATTTCTGAGGTCGGGGTCGATATCCGCATCGATTGCGATTGACTGAAAGAGGCGCCCTGCGTTCGGATCTTGATTTGCATTTGCAGAGATGGGGCTGGCTGTGTCGTATCCAGCCTCGCCGCGGCGTACGATTCTGCCTCCGGGGGTCACGCGGCGATCATCGCGTTGGCCGGGCTGAATTTCGCCGCTGGTGCGTGGCAGTCCGATGCGGGCACCACCGCCTGCGCCTGTGTTGCCAGCGCCGGGGTCGTCCTGCGTGTCTGGATCAACGGGGCCACTGAACAGGCGATCCGACGCGCCAACAGGACCACGAAACAGAGGTTGGTTCGAAAGGCCGCGCGGTATCGGTTGAACGCCACGGCTTTCTGGCTGAGGCTCCGTGACTGATGGAAATGCAGGCGGCGGCGTGGTCGGCGGTGTTATCGGGTTGCTGGTTTGCGCCCGGCCATCGTCGAGAAGCGTCTCGTTCAGCTGCAAATCGCTGTTCTGTGCATACGTAGCAACAGGTAAGACTGTCATGCCAAGAGCTAGCAACGCTGTGGTGTACGCAAGCCGTTTTGCAGGGTGATGTTTGAAATTGTACTTAAAATCAGTCACTTAAGCGACTCCGGTGCGCAACCAACACAACTTTTCACTCAAGATACTGCGATCACATTACGGTTTCGGTGGTTAACAAGCGGTTGAAACGTTCGCGATTCTGGCACACTCAACGGATAATGATGTCCAACAGGATATTTGGCCCAGTAATGGAGCACTCCGCATCATGGGTGAGGCAGCACACAGTATGACGGCAGGGAACAGCAACGATGCGATTGCGTCTGCGCTTCGTACGCTTGAACTGGAAAGTGCGGGGCTGGCTGCGTTGCAAAGTGCGCTGACTGGAGACCTTGCAGAACCATTCGTGGCAGCCGTGGACCGGATTCGTGCTGCAACAGGACGGGTTATCGTCACGGGCATTGGCAAGAGCGGGCACGTTGGACAGAAGATCGCGGCAACGCTTGCATCAACCGGGACACCGGCATTTTTCGTCCATGCAAGTGAGGCCAGCCACGGCGATCTTGGTATGATTATTCCGGAGGATGTTGTGATTGCCTTGTCGTGGTCCGGCGAAACGGTTGAGCTGACAGGCATCCTCAATTACACGCGACGTTTTTCAGTCCCGGTCATTGCGTTGACGTCAAAAGACGAGAGTGCACTCGGCAAAGCGGCAGATATTGTGCTTGCGCTGCCACGTGCGACGGAAGCGTGCCCGCTCGGTTTGGCGCCAACAACTTCAACAGTGATGCAACTTGCGATCGGGGATTGTCTTGCTATTGCGCTCCTTGAGAGCCAGGCATTCAGCAAGCAGGACTTCAAGGTTTTTCATCCTGGGGGACAGTTGGGTGCGAGCTTGAAGTATGTCAGCGATATCATGCACGCTGGCGACGCGCTTCCCTTGGCGCACCTGGATACACCCATGACAGATGCTCTGGTCACGATGACGACGAAGAGTTTCGGTTGTATCGGGATTGTTGACGGCGCTGGGGATCTCATAGGGATCATCACGGATGGTGATCTGCGCCGGAAGATGACGGACAACCTGCTGGAGAAATCCGTCGCAGACGTGATGACGGCGGATCCTAAAACGTTGGCGCCGGATATGATGGCACCTGCAGCGCTCGAGATGTTGAGCGGAAAAATCACGGCAGCGTTTGTTGTCGAGAGAAAAACGCCAGTCGGTATTGTCCACTTGCACGATCTTCTACGTGCGGGGGTTGCCTGATACGTGTCTAATCGGTGATGGCTTCGACGATCAGCGAAGCGCCCTTGACGCCTGTAACCGTGACCTTGGTACCTGCGGTGAGATCCGGGCCGTGTATCCGCCAGGTCGTGTCGCCGACCTTCATGCGTCCCCGACCATTTACGATGGCTTCGTCCAGATCAAACGATCGACCGATATATTGTTGGCCGCGGATGTTGAGGTTGGGGCGATCACTTTCGCCAACGGCATAGGCGCCGTATTTCCATCCAACCATGACGCTGGCAGTGGCAAGGGCTGCGAAAGTCAGGAATTGCGCGGTGAGTGAGAGATCGAACAGAACGGATATCAATCCTGTGCCAATGGCCGCTCCACCGAACCAGACGAGAAATACGCCGGGCACCACGGCTTCAAACGCCATGAGGATAAGTCCGCCGATAACCCATGTCCAACCGTCGAGGGATGTTAAAAGGTCTGTCATTTATACGCCTCCCATGCCGAACTTCATTTGAACCGACTCTTTGAGAACCGGCTATATGTGAAGCCGGTTCTCATTTTTTGTTATGTTCGCGGAATGTGCGAACCGTTGCCATTGCTTGAACCGTTTGCGTTCGAAGCTGTCTCTTTGAAAGTGGCTTTTGTGATCTCTGCGAGACCACCAATCGTGCCAATCAGGCTGGAAGCCTCAAGCGGCATCATGATGACCTTCTGGTTCGGTGCCGATGCGAGTTCTTTCAATGCGTCGACGTAGTTGTTGGCAACGAAGTAGTTGATCGCCTGAACGTCACCTTTCGAGATCGCCTCACTCACCATCTCGGTCGCTTTGGCTTCCGCTTGTGCGGAACGTTCACGGGCCTCGGCATCGCGGAATGCGGCTTCCTTGCGACCTTCAGCGGCAAGCATCGCGGCCTGTTTCATGCCTTCTGCCTGCAGAATTGCAGACTGACGCTTGCCCTCTGACTCGAGGATCTCTGCACGTTTGATGCGTTCGGCCTTCATCTGACGGGCCATGGCGTCGACGAGATCGCGTGGTGGTTCGATGTCCTTGATCTCGATCCGTGTCACCTTCACGCCCCAGGGATCGGTCGCATCATCGACAATTCCAAGAAGACGCGCATTGATTTCATCCCGGTTGGAGAGGAGATCGTCCAGATCCATGGAACCCATCACTGTCCGGATATTGGTCATGGTCAGGTTGATGATCGCCAATTCCAGATTGTTCACCTCGTAGGAGGCCTGCGCGGCGTCAAGAACCTGATAGAAAGCCACGCCATCGACACGCACCATCGCGTTGTCCTTGGTGATGACTTCCTGGCTGGGGATGTCCAGCACCTGCTCTTTCATGTTCATTTTGACACCGACCTGTTCGACGATCGGAGTCAGGATATGAAAACCCGGTTGAAGTGTGCGCGTGTATTTGCCAAAGCGCTCGACCGTGTAGGTGTGTCCCTGTGTTACGACCTTGATGCAGGACCAGCCAATGGAAACGACGGTGCCAACGAGCACAATCGCCAAAAGAAATGGGATGCTTTCAAACATTTTTCGCCTCTCTCCTCCGTTGATCTTGCAACGGATATGGGGATGATCTGGCGACTTTTTAAGGGGTAACCGCTTTCAGAAGTGTTAACGGATTCCTAATGCGGAGACAAATATGACACACTTGGGGAGAAAAATAATGCGATCCCGTGTGATTTAAATCCACCCCATCAGTTCGCGACGCACCATATGTTCTATGACGCCCATCCCCAATGGTGCGTCATTCAGGCAAGGAATGTGCGAAAATTTTTCTCCACCATGCTCGTGGAATATTTCCTCTGCTTCCCCTGCGATTTCTTCCAGTGTCTCGAGGCAGTCTGCCACAAATCCTGGATTGAACACTGCGATGCGTTTCACACCCTCTTTCGCGAGGGCTTCAACGGTCTTGTCTGTGTAGGGCTGGAGCCATTCTTCGGGGCCGAAGCGCGACTGGAATGTGGTGCGGATCGGATTGCCCATTTCGCCCATGTGCGCTTTCAACAGGCGCGTCGTTTTGTGACACTGGCAGTGATACGGATCACCCTTCATGAGATAGGACTTCGGCACGCCATGGTAGGAGGCCAGAATAACCTCCGGTTCAAAATCAAGCGTTTCAAGATGCTGCTCGATCGATTTTGCAAGCGCGTCGATGTAGACGGGATCATCATGGTAGGGTGGGACAGTGCGCATGGCAGGTTGCCAGCGTTGTGCGGCCATCCATTCGAACGCCTTGTCGTTGACAGTGGCCGTGGTTGCTGCGGCATACTGAGGGTAGAGCGGGAAGAGCAAAATGCGTTCGCACCCGGCTTCCTTCAGAGCATCGAGTCGTGATGAGATCGATGGTTGGCCGTACCGCATGGCCCAGTCTACGACGACCGATGGGCCGAGATCAGCGAGTGCGTCCGCAAGTAATTCGCCTTGGCTGCGTGTAAATGTGCGGATCGGAGATTCGTCCAGTTCCTTGTTCCAGATTGTTTCGTAAGCTGCGCCTGATTTTTTTGGACGCGTTGTCAGAATGATTCCGTTCAGAAGTGGCCACCAGAGCAGTCGTGGGGTCTCGATGACACGGCGGTCCGACAGGAATTCCTTGAGGTAGCGGCGCATTGGCCAGTAGCTCGTGCCGTCAGGTGTGCCGAGATTGACCAGCAGAACACCGATGCGACCGCGCGCGACCTTCGGATGGTCAGTTGGTGTCGCGTCCTGGTTCGGTTGGAATTCAGCAGCCGATGGTATCTGGTTCATGTCGTACTCCCTTCTACGACATACGTATCGTAGGTTTTGTTGGATCGCATGCTGTTGGCCCATTCGAGCCAGGCTTCGACGCGGGTTTCGGGCGTGGCGTGAAATATGATGTCTGTTACAACGGCGATGGATGCGGCTCCGTGGGCCCAAACATCGGGCGCACGTTCCAGCGTGATGCCGCCGATTGCAACAACAGGCATACCGGCGCGGGCAGTCCAATCCTGCAGACGATCAAGACCCTGCGGACGCCATTTCATTTTCTTGAGTGTGGTTGCATAGATAGGACCGAGGGCAACGTGATGAGGCTTTGCGTCAAGCGCTGTTTGGAGTTCAGCCTTGTCGTGCGAGCTAATGCCGAGGCCAATACCGGATGTATGGATTTGTTCGAGATCGGCGTCGGCGAGGTCTTCCTGACCGAGATGGATGCAACTTGCACCAAGCGCGATGGCTTGTTGCCAGTGGTCATTCACGATGAGCTGGCAATCGTGTTTGGCGCACATTTCCATGCTTTCGGATATCTGCCGGCGAACGTCATCGTCGGATGCATTTTTCAGGCGGAGTTGAACTGTCTTGACGCCGAGGGGGACAATGCGCCGAATCCACTCGGTGTCGGGAACGACCGGATAAAAAATATCGAGATGGACCGTCATGAGATTTAACCTGCGTCCAGATCGAAGAACGGGGTTCCGGCAACGGGGGTGGATGGTACAGCCATATCGCGTTCTTCCATGATGCCGGCTTTCCAGGCTAATCGTCCGGCGTCGATGCTCATCGCGAAGGCCTTCGCCATCCTGGCTGGATCTTCTGCCAACGCCACAGCGGTGTTCAGCATGATTCCATCGTATCCGAGTTCCATGGCTTGTGTGGCGTGCGATGGTTTGCCGACACCTGCATCCACGATGAGGGGTGTGTCCGGAAAATAATTTCGCATGGTGCGCAAGGCATATGGGTTTGCGAGACCGCGACCAGTGCCGATTGGTGCGCCCCACGGCATGAGAACGTCGCAGCCAGCTTCCAGAAGGCGCTCGGCGACACTGAGATCATCGGTCGTGTAGGGGAAGACCTGAAATCCATCCTCAACCAGGATGCGTGCGGCTTCGACGAGATGAAAAATATCGGGTTGAAGCGTATCGTCGTTGGCGATGACTTCGAGTTTGATCCAAGGCGTGCTGAACAACTCGCGTGCCATATTGGCCGTTGTGACAGCCTCTCGAACTGTGCGGCAGCCGGCGGTGTTGGGAAGGACCGTGACGCCGAGTTCGTTGATCAGATCCCAAAACCGTTGTCCATCCTGCCCTCGCGCGGACTCACGTCTGAGGGATACTGTGATGATTTCGGCCTCGGATGTCGTGACAGCCTGCGACAGAATCTTGGGTGAGGGGTAACGTGCTGTGCCGAGCAACAGACGCGAGCTGAAGGGCTTGCCGTACAGCGTCAGCGTATCCGAGTTGGTATCCGTGGTCGTGAGCATAGGCTTCCAAATTTGACCGATTGTTCGAAGGTTGAGCCAGTTGCTGTTCAGCCGCCCTGGCGTGGGGCGACGATTTCAATCTTGTCGTCGGCGCAGAGTTTTCGTGCCGCCCGGGCGGGAACCGCAACAAAATCTCCATTCACAGCGGTTGCGACGCGCGCTTTGCCAAAGCCAAGAGTCTCGCACAGCTCAAGCAGTGTCTGTGCGTCCGTTGCCTGTGGGGTTCCGTTCACCACGATCTGCACGAAAAACCTCCGGGTGCATTGCACCGGTCTCAAGATAGTTTGCCGTGATATCTGCCAACGCTGGCGCAGTCAGAAATCCATGGCGGTACATACCGTTTATATAGAGACGACGACCGTCGACAACAATCTTTGGAGTATTGTCGGCAAAGGCCGGGCGAACACCTGCAGCCATGTCTTCAATTTCGGCTTCGGCGAATCCTGGGTGCAGTGCGTAAGCGTGCCCGAGCAACTCGAGTCCGGAGCGGACCGTAACTGGGCCCGCATCTTCCCGTTCAACGACCGTGGCGCCCACCATGTAGCGATTGTTGCCCCATGGGACAACATAAAGCGGGAACCGCGGGTGCAGCAGGCGGATCGGCCGGGTGAGGTTGATTTCGGCACTGCGGATGATCGCCATCTCGCCACGCACGCCTCGCAGGTCTACAAGGTCTGCACGTGCGCCGAGACCGCGGCAGTCTATGATCCAGTCTGCATCTGGGGTGTTGGCGTTTGCTGCTACGGGGTGGAATGTGGCGCCAAGTTCAATCGCACGTTGTCGCAGGAACATCATGGCTGCGCGTGGCTGCAGATGTGCTTCGGCCTGAAAGAACAGTCCTTGCCGGAAGCGGCCGTCGAGATCCGGTTCGAGTTCAGCGATTTGTTCCGGTGACTGCGGTTGCCCAGTTTCCGTCAAACGGGCAAAGCGTTGCAGTTCGGCGCGGTCTCGACTGTTGGCGACGACCAGGCTGCCTGCGACCGTAACGCCCGGGTATACTGTTCGCCAGAGTTTGATTGAGTGCTGACCGAGCTCACTGACGATCGCTTCTGCGGCCTCACCCTCGCAGAATGGCGCGAGCATACCACCGGCATACCAACTCGCGGGACGCGCTGCGTCTTGATCAAGTTCGTGGACCATGACGTCATGACCGTGATCGCAGAGCGTCACAGCCTGCCAAAGACCTGTGATCCCGGCCCCCAGAACGATGATAGAGCGCGCGTCTGTCATTTCACTATGGGACTCTGGGGGAGGAGGACAGCATATGGTGCAGGGTTGCGGGCTGGTCGCCAAACGCAGAAAGGCGAGCCGTGAACAGGCTCGCCGCGGACTATCTGTAGAATTTCAAACCATATCGCGAGCACGGATCTCATGTCCGGTGCGCGAATGGTAAAGACTAGCGCTTTATGACGCGCTTCTTCTGCGGCAGCAGACCTTCGCGCTGGGCGCGTTTGCGAGCCAATTTACGGGCGCGGCGAATGGCTTCAGCCTTTTCGCGTGCGCGCTTCTGCGATGGCTTTTCGTAGAAGTTCCGCAGTTTCATGTCGCGAAAAATGCCTTCGCGCTGCATCTTCTTCTTGAGCACCTTGAGTGCCTGATCGACGTTGTTATCGCGAACGAGTACCTGCACGTGGTCGAGTCCTTTGTGTGGGCGTCAATTTTGTGACGTATCGAAGCTGGATTCATCAAAACGAGCGCAGAGCGCCGGATCATCCAGCAATTCAGTTGAGAAACTCCTATCAATGCGCGCGAGGCCTGTCCAGTTCTGCGCCGCAATTTGTATCTGTTTTTCGCACTATTCGCGCGTCAGAGGGCTTAACCGGGTCATGTGACCCATTTTTCGGGCCGAACGTGCCTCGCCCTTGCCGTAGACATGAAATGCGGATGACGTGTCTGCTGCGATGTCTGCCCACGTCGTGATTTCGTCGCCAAGCAGGTTTGTCATCAGGGCATCGCTATGGCGCCGGGTTGATCCGAGGGGCCATCCAACGATAGCACGGATATGGTTCTCGAACTGGCTGCACAGGCAGGCATCCAGTGTCCAGTGTCCAGAATTGTGTACGCGCGGGGCGATCTCGTTGACCAGTAGAGGGCCTTCTGGATGATCAGGGCAATGGAAGAACTCGACTGCCAACGTGCCGACGTAATCCAGAGCGCGCACGATCCGTTCGGCCATGACATGCGCCATAGGCATCAGATTATCAGGCACGTTGGCAGGGATCATTGACGTCTTGAGTATCTGGTTCTCGTGAACGTTTTCCGCGAGGTCGTAGGAGTTGACGTTTCCGTCCACGTCACCGACCGCAATGATTGAAATTTCGCGCGCGAAGGCGATGCGTTCTTCGAGTACGGATGGCACCAGGCCGATCTGAGTATGTGCGTCGGTCAGGTCATCTTCGGACTCGACGCGGACCTGCCCCTTCCCATCATAACCGAAGCGCGCCGTCTTCAGTAGAGCGGGATATTTCGGTTGTGCACCGGGCACGTCGTAGTTGATCGATTTCTTGGTGTGTCGTGTGACCACGGCGTAGGGGGCGACAGGAATGCCGAGGCCGGAGAGAAATGCTTTCTCGACAATGCGGTCCTGGCTTGTCTCCAGTGCCTTCAGTGACGGATGAAGTGGCGCGTGGGCCATCGCGGCTTCGGCTGTCGCGCGTGGAATATTCTCGAACTCGTAGGTGACGACATCCACCGACCGGGCGAATGCTGCGATAGCAGCTTCGTCTTCATAGGGTGCGACGGTATGGCTCTGAGCAACCTCGAATGCGGGGCCAGGGGTGTCGGAAAATATATGAACGTGGAAACCGAGTTGTGTCGCAGCAACAGCGAGCATGCGTCCCAGCTGTCCGCCGCCCAGAATGCCGATGGTGCTGCCTGGGGGGAGCGGTGTGTTTTTCGGGGACGTGTCAGACATTGTCTGAAGGCTCCAGAGCGATTGCATCTGTTTGGCTTTGGCGCCACGCTGCAAGGCGGGTTGCGAGTTCTTCGTCTTGAAGTGAGAGAATTTGCGCGGCGAGCAGGCCAGCGTTCGTTGCACCAGCTTCACCAATGGCGAGCGTTCCAACCGGAATGCCAGCAGGCATCTGAACGATCGACAGGAGGCTGTCCTGACCGGAGAGTGCGCGGCTTTGAACGGGAACGCCGAGAACGGGAAGCGTTGTCATGGATGCAGCCATGCCGGGCAAGTGGGCAGCTCCCCCCGCGCCTGCAATGATCACCTTGAGGCCACGCTCACGTGCCGTTCTGGCATAATCGTACAGGCGATCCGGTGTGCGATGAGCGGACACGATCCGTTTTTCGAACGTGACGCCCATCTCTCCCAGAATACGTGCGGCGTGTTCCATGGTTGGCCAGTCCGACTGGCTGCCCATGATAATTCCAACGTCAGCGGATTTTCCTGCCATGCGTGCATCTCCAGCGCGCGAAAAAGTCGGGGTACAGGACTGGCAGGGCAGTGCGCAAGGCTTTGCAGGGTGGTTTCACGTTCTGTACGTGATTTATGCAGCGAAAAGTGAATGCCGTGTGATGTCAGGCAATGATGTCGGGCAGGATCTGGGCTTCCAGTCGGATGATCTCGTCCTTCAGTTGCAGTTTACGCCGTTTCAGGCGGGAGACCTGGAGCTGGGCCGGAGCGCCTGCGCCCTCTAAATCCCTGATTTCATTGTCGAGCCCCCGGTGCTCCTTGCGCAGGGCCATCAGCCGATCGTGAATCTCCGAGGGCATGTTTTCATTCATGATCCGCGGCTCCGTTCACCTTGTGGCTGTAAGCTGGTGTTTCCAATGCAACCCATAGCTGTCAACTGATCATTAGCTATCCAGCTACTGATTTGATCGGTTTTCCACGGCTGAATTGGACATTTGTGCGTCAATCTGGCAACTTTAGTGCGTCGAACACAACGCAAGGAGGTTACCATGGGGTCTTCAGCTCATGCGACTGCACTCTCGCACAGGCACCGGCAGCTCGATCAGCAGATCGAGGAAGAAATGTCCAAACCCACCAGCGATGATCTCCGCATCCGACAGCTGAAGCAGAAGAAACTCCAGGTCAAAGACGAAATATCGCGACGAGGGTACGCTCAGACCTAGCGGCCTTAGACGCCGCCCGCACAAATTTACAACGCCAGATGTGGGCTTTAGATTTCCAGAGCCTTGTCCCGAAGCTTGAACTTCTGGATCTTGCCGGTCGACGTTTTCGGCAAATCCTCGAAGATCACGTGTCGCGGGCACTTGAAGTGCGCAAGGTTGGATCTGCAGTGGGCGATGACATCGTCTGCCGTGATAGTCTGACCTGGGCGCAATTCAACAAACGCGCATGGTGTCTCGCCCCATTTGTCATCCGGTTTTGCAACGACGGCAGCAGCAGCGATCGCAGGATGCTTGTAAAGCGTGTCCTCAACTTCAATGGAGGAAATATTCTCCCCACCTGAAATGATGATGTCCTTGGAGCGGTCCTTCAACTGGATGTAACGATCTGCGTGCATGACACCAAGGTCGCCGGAGTGAAACCAACCGCCAGCGAGGGCCTCGTTCGTGGCCTCGGGATTTTTAAGGTAACCTTTCATGACAATGTTGCCGCGGAACATGACCTCGCCGATCGTTTCGCCGTCTCTTGGAACCGGATTCATGGTTTGCGGATCCATGACCGAGAGATCTTCCAGCGCAGGGTAGCGAACACCCTGGCGGGCTTTGACAGTCGCTTGTCCCGCAGTGTCATAGTCGTTCCACTCGTCTTTCCATTCGTTCACGACCGCAGGTCCGTAGGTTTCCGTGAGGCCGTAGACATGTGTCACATCAAAGCCTGCTTCTGCCATGCCTGCTAAAACGGCTTCTGGTGGTGGGGCTGCGGCCGTTATGAATTTCACGCTTTGGTTGAAAGGTTTTTTCTCTTCGACGGTCGCATTGAGCAAAGTGGACATGACAATCGGTGCGCCGCACATATGCGTGACACCGTGTCTGGAAATCGCATCGTACATCGCATCGGGGCGGACCCAGCGCAGGCAAACATGGGTGCCAGCGACAACTGAAATGGACCATGGGAAACACCAACCGTTGCAGTGGAACATTGGCAATGTCCACAGATAAACAGGATGTTGCGGCATGCTGGCGGCGACCACGTTTGCGTATCCCATCAGGTGCGCGCCACGATGATGGTAGACCACGCCCTTGGGATTGCCAGTGGTGCCCGAAGTGTAGTTCAGCGAGATGGCGTTCCACTCGTCATCGGGCATCCGCCAAACAAACTGTTTCGATCCGTTTGCCAGAAAGGCTTCGTAATCAACTGTACCAACGGGATCGCCAGGCTGTGGAAACTCTGGATCGTTGTAGTCGATCACCAGCGGCTTGACCTTCGCGATTGCAAGCGCGGCGCGGGCCACGTCTGAAAACTCGCGATCAACGATGAAAACCTTGGTCTCTGCGTGATCGAGCTGGAATGCGAGGACGGAGGCATCCAGCCGCGTGTTGAGACTGTGAAGGACCGCGCCGATCATCGGCACACCGTAGTGGGCTTCCAGCATGGGTGGTGTGTTCGCCAGCATGACCGAAACCGTGTCGCCTTTGGAGATATAATTTTGTGCCAGAACGGACGCCAGTTGCCGTGTACGATCATAGAAGGCTGCATAGGATACGGTTCGTGTGCCGTGGATGACTGCTGCACGCTCAGGGAACGTCCGCGCTGCCCGGTCAAGGAATGTGAGCGGTGAAAGCTGCTGAAAGTTTGCAGGCGTCTTTTCGAGGTTCTGGTCGTAAATGCTCATGATCCGTTCGTGCGCTCCAGTCTTCCGCAACCGGCTGGTCCGGCAGCGGGCGCACGATAGGAAATGTCGAACAGCAGTACAATGCGCAAGGCTGTCAGCGGGTCATGCTGTCAGCTGGTCTGAAACGGACTCGACTGCGCCTTGTAATCAGAGGGTCTTTTCTGATCTGTGTTGTGGTTCAGTTTGCGGGTTGCCGGGTCGGCCCTAGTGTCAGCCACTCAAACCAGCGCAATGACAGGCTTTCGCTGGCAACTTCCACATTCTGGCAGCGGCGAACAAGTGCGATCGCTGCGAGGGCAATCAAGCCGCCGGCGATCACATCGATCAGGAAGTGACCTCCTTCCGGCAGAGTCGACGCAATGACAATGGCGTTGAGTACTGCGAAAGGGACAGCCAGATACCGGGTGTCGCGGAACGCGTAAGCTGTGATGATTGCAAGGATCGTGTGGAATGAAGGGAAAGTTACAAGCCCTTCCGCATGCTTGATGTCGAGGACATGGAACGTCCCGGCGCGCAGCGACGCAAGTTGCTCCATATGCCACCGGCCTGCGACTTCACTCATGTTGGAGAACAGGGTTTCTGCAGGCTGATAGAAGGCGTAAGCGCCTTCAGCAGGCAACAGTGCCGAGATGACCAGAACAGGAAGCGATGTCATTGCGAAGAGTGCCGTGAACTCCTGCAGGTGGCGGAGCTGGTTGGTAAATCCGAGAATCAACGCCACCGCGACCATCTGCATGACTGAGGCGTGATACGTCATGGTCAATATCTTCGCGATCATCGGACGTTCGTTGACCCAGGTCAGCGTGGCGATCCAGTCGAAACCCATCGCTTTGTCGATCGAAGAGAACGTGGCGTCCTGGAATGGCAGGCTTGTTGCCAGCCCGATGTAGTTCAGGATGATCATCAATGACGTCACGCACATGATCATGCCGCTCGCCCAACTGATGTTCTGGATCGTGGTCGCGAAATAGCGCAGGTATCCGGCAACACTGGACGAGTCGTTCTTCAACCGCGTATTGACCACGGCCATGACCATGTAGAGCGCCGCCATCATGACAATTGCTGTCAGGGCTGTAACGACACCGCTGCGGTCGAGCGTCATGGGGCTGAACTGTAGCAAGACGACTGAAACACAGGAAAAAAAGCAGACGAGGGCTGTCGTGATCTTCGCTTGTGGTGTCGTGAGCATTTGTACGTTCCGGCCAGATGATCCATGTTCGCGACCGATATTGACGCAAAAGCAGAAATAAAGCGTTTAAGGCATGCCGGTTTTCGGGCGTTGAGATCTGTCCGATATTAGTTGTTGATGCGTTTCAGGCATGGCCAAAAGTCTTGTATCTTGTCGTTATGAGCCGTCTGATAACGAATTACCGGCGACTAGGGGGCCGTTTGTGAAGCACTGGTTGGGAGACGTTTGGGCATGAGCCGTTATCACGATGTTTACGCGGGCTGGAAGGCCGATCCGGAAGCGTTCTGGAGCGAGGCAGCGAAGGAGATCGACTGGATTGCCCCGCCGAACAAGGTTTTTGATCCCTATTCTGGTCAGTATGGTCGGTGGTTTCCCGGTGCGACATGCAACACGTGCTACAACTGCGTCGACCGTCATGTCGCAACCCGTGGTGATCAGAAGGCGCTGATCCACGATAGCCCGATTACGGGAACGCAAACATCTTACACCTATCGGGAGTTGCAGCACGAAGTTGCAACACTTGCGGCTGTGATCGCCAGGCACGGTGTGAGCAAGGGGGATCGGGTGATCATCTACATGCCGATGGTGCCTGAGGCGACGTTTGCCATGCTCGCGTGTGCGCGGTTGGGTGCAATCCATTCTGTTGTGTTTGGCGGTTTTGCAGCGAACGAACTGGCGACGCGGATTGATGATGCACAGCCAAAAATGATCCTCTCCGCATCGTGTGGGATCGAGCCGGCGCGTGTTGTGGCGTACAAACCGCTTCTGGACGGCGCGATCGAGCTTGCAGAACACAAGCCAAGTAACTGTCTGATTCTGCAGCGTGAACAGGAAGCCTGCGCCCTTGTCGCGGGGCGTGATCATGACTGGGCGTCGTCCGTTGCTGCTGCAAAAGCGGCTGGAGAGATGGCGGACTGCGTGGCTGTTGAAGCGACAGATCCGCTCTATGTTCTCTACACATCAGGCACGACCGGCGAGCCGAAAGGGGTGGTTCGCGACAACGGCGGACACATGGTGGCGCTCAAGTGGTCCATGAAGGCAATATATGATGTTGATCCGGGGGATGTTTATTGGGCAGCGTCTGATGTCGGTTGGGTGGTTGGGCACTCCTACATTGTTTTTGCTCCCCTGCTGCATGGGTGCACAACAGTCATGTTCGAGGGCAAGCCGGTCGGAACGCCGGATGCGGGCGTGTTCTGGCGGGTGATTTCCGAGCATGGCGTCAAGTGTCTCTTCACCGCACCGACGGCGTTTCGGGCCATCAAGAAAGAAGACCCCCAGGGTGCACTGATCAAGGAGTACGACCTGTCAAAGTTCGAGGCGTTGTATCTTGCGGGAGAGCGTGCTGACCCAGATACAATCCAGTGGGCCGAGCAAAAACTCGGTGTTCCGGTCTACGATCACTGGTGGCAGACAGAGACCGGTTGGACTATTGCCGGGAATCCGGTGGGGTTAGGTGCATTGCCCGTCAAATATGGCTCTTCGACAGTGCCGATGCCCGGATACGATGTGCAGATTCTGGACGAACAGGGGGCTGAAGTCCCGGCAGGTGAAACCGGATCGATCTGCATCAAATTGCCGATGCCTCCAGGTTGTTTTCCGACGCTGTGGAACAAGGACGAGCGGTTTCGCGAGAGTTATTTGACGACGTTTTCCGGTTTCTACGAAACGTCTGATGCGGGCTACAAAGATGAAGACGGCTACGTTTACATCATGGCTCGGACAGATGATATCATCAACGTCGCGGGGCACCGTCTTTCGACGGGGGGGATGGAAGAGGTCGTTGCGGCACATCCTGACGTTGCAGAGTGTGCGGTCATCGGCATAGCGGACGCGATGAAGGGACAATCTCCCGCTGGATTTATTGTCCTCAATGCCGGTGTCAATCGTCCAACCGAGGAGATCGAAAAAGAAGTCGTGCAGCTTGTGCGTGACAAGATTGGGCCGGTCGCGGCATTCAAGACAGTTCTGTCCGTGCCGCGGTTGCCGAAAACGCGGTCCGGGAAAATTCTCCGCAAGACCATGCGCATGATCGCAGATGGCGAGGACTACAAGATGCCGGCGACCATTGACGATCCGGTAATTCTGGATGAGATCACGGCTTGCCTCAAGGAACGGGGTATCGCGGCGTGATCGATAAAACGCTCCTGCATCCAGTAAGATGGCGTCATGACTGATACCAGCGCACCAGAACCTGAAGCTGCTGTGCGCGGGGCACCGGGACGTTCGTCAGGCAAAGTGGTCATTGTCACCGGAGGCGCCAGCGGGATCGGACGGGCCGTCGCATCGCGGTTCGCACGCGACGGTGCGCATGTCATCGTCGCAGACAAGGACGAAGAGGCTGGGCAAGCTGCGGCCACCGAATTGCGGGAGCGCGGGCGGGACGCGATGTTTGTGCATTGCGACGTGTCTCAGCGGCTGGACGTACTGAACCTCACAGCCGCTGCGCTCGAGGCCCATAACCACATCGACGTTCTGGTGAACAATGCTGGTGTTGGAGAAAAAGTCGGATTTCTGGATGTGGACGAGGCTGAGTTCGACCGCGTCGTCGGGGTCAACCTGAAGGGTGGCTTTCTCGTCGCGCAAGCCGTTGCCAGGCAAATGCTTGCGCAAATCGATCCGGATGATCCGTCGCCGAACCGTCCGCCGGGGGCTATCATCAACATGTCGTCTGTCAATGCTGTGTTTTCGCGTGCCGATCGTGTTGTCTACTGCATGACGAAGGCTGGATTGCAGAGTCTGACCAAGGGCATGGCGCTGGCACTCGCGCCGCACGGAATTCGCGTGAATGCAATCGGGCCTGGGAGCATCTCGACCGAAATGACGGAGGGCGCGCTGGCTGACGAAGCGGTGCGCAAAATGATCTTGTCGCGCACGCCTTTGGGGCGCATTGGCTCGCCCGATGAAATTGCCTCTGTAGCCAGTTTCCTGGCGTCAGACGATGCAAGCTACATCACCGGACAGACCATTTTTGTGGATGGTGGACGCCTGCCGCTTCATTATACGGTTGAAACGACAGGGTGATTGACACCTGTCAGTCCGAACGGGGGCGTGGGTCGACAGACTTGCCGCCTAGCTTGGCGAACACCGAATCGGCGTCTGGCTGTTTGTCGGGAGACGGCGCGACTGGCGTTCTTTCCTCCGGCTCCAGCAAATCTTCTTCCGCCTTGCGCTGGATCTCCGCCATTTCAGCGGCTGTGATGATTTTGGCGTAACCCTTGTCCGTGGATTTCGGTTCCGGAGCGGGAGCGGATTCATCTGACGGCAGGAGCGTGCCAGCCTTTTCCATCTCTTTTGCCAGCTTCTCCTTTTCACGTGCAACGCGTTCACTGCCCTTCTTGACCTCACGATCAAGATCCACCTGCGTACACAGACCGAGGGTCACCGGATCGGTTGGAACGAGGTTTGCTGTATTGTGATGTGTGCGGTCGCGGATTGCCTCGATGGTTGGTTTTGTTGTGCCAACGAGGCGGATAATCTGTGCGTCTTTCAGTTCTTCATGATTGCGGATCAACCAGAGAATGGCGTTCGGGCGTTCCTGACGGAGCGTAACAGGCATGTACTTCGAGGATTTCTTCGCCTTGATCTCCGGGATCTCAACTTTCGCTGCGGCCATCGCGAGCCGGTAATTCTGGTCCTTGCCAGCCTTGTCCAGTTCGTCTCGTGTCAATTGACCTGATGAAATCGGGTCCATGCCCTTGATGCCCTGCGCCACGTCGCCGTCCGCGATGCCTTTGACCTCAAGCACGTGAAGTCCGCAGAATTCTGCGATCTGGTCGAATGTCAGCGATGTGTTGTCGACAAGCCAGACGGCGGTCGCTTTTGGCATGAGGGGGGCATTGGACATGGCTTTTCTCCCGTCTCCGAGGGCTTGCCTGCGGAGGCCGATACTGCAGATCGGTCTTTTGGTGGAATTCCAGTGCCTTATAAGCACTAGATGCGCCGGGTGCAACGGTCTCGTGTCGACGCAAGCACGTGGTGGTTCAAATAGAAAGGGCCACAGCTTTACGGATCAAGCTGCGGCCCTGGGATCAATGCCAAGTGCATCGATCTTGGCTTCCAATATTGCCGGGGATTGCGGGGCACAGACGTGCTGCAGTCGCAAATCACCTGGCAAATTCTGTGATGCACACTAATCATTGCGTATGAATGGAACGTTAACGCGTGTGTCATACTGCGAATGTGATTTCGCATTGTATCTCATGGGGTTATGACGCTCGTATGACAATGAAAGGTATTGTGGTTGTTGCCGATCAGGGTTGGCGCTATGTTGCAGTGCAAAATGGGGGCAGATGATCATGAACGCGACCGTCTCAGGCGCTGCGACGGCAGACGCGGTAACCGCGCCTGCGGCGGCGGTTCCAAAATCGCACTACTTCGAGGATCTGGAAATCGGCCTGTCGGCTTCGGTCACGCGTCTTGTGACAGCGGATGGCATTCAGGCGTTTGCCGAGATTTCGGGCGACTTCAATCCTGTACACGTTGATGAGACCTACGCTGCCGGAACGATGTTCAAGCAGTGCATTGCGCACGGCATACTTTCTGCGAGCTACGTGTCATCGGTGTTCGGCATGCATCTGCCCGGCCCCGGCTGCATCTACATTTCGCAAACTCTCAACTTCAAGGCCCCGGTTTATGTCGGCAGCGAAGTGGTGACCCGCGTCGAGGTGCAGGAACTTATTCCAAAACGCCGTCGCGCAATCTTTGCTTGCACGTGCATGGTCGGGGACACGTTGGTACTGGACGGTGAAGCTGTCATCATGGTGCCAAACCGGCCGGAATGACATCTGATTTTACACGTTGATGGACATGCCCGCTGCAAGCCGGTAATCGGACCGCGATGAAGGTTTTGCGCTCATATTCTGAAACGCCTGACGCCCTGCGCGGCGGTGTTGTTGCTATCGGCAATTTTGACGGCGTGCATCGTGGGCATCAAGCTGTGATCGGACAGGTGAAAGCGCTCGCCGGTGCGTTGGGCGAAGGGGCTGGCGTGCCATCTGGCGTTATGTGCTTTGCGCCGCATCCGCGCATGTTCTTCCAGGCTGATACGCCGATGTTCCTTTTGACGAGCGATGCTGTGAAAACGGATCTGTTCGCTGAGCTTGATCTCGCGTTTACGGCGCTCATCCCGTTCGACGCCGCGCTTGCAGCTCTCACGGCGGAAGATTTCGTTCGTCAGGTGCTGGTGGAGGGACTTGGTATTCGCCATGTGGTGATTGGTTATGATTTTCATTTTGGCAAAGGCCGTGGTGGTTCTCCGGAAACCATGAAGGCGTTGGGGGAGGCGGAAGGCTTTGGCGTGACGATTGTGGCCCCTGAAGGGGATGCAAAGGATGCGTTCTCGTCCAGTCGAGTGCGCGCGCAGTTGCGTAACGGCGATGTTGCAGGGGCTGCTGTTGCGCTTGGCCGACCATGGGCCATACGTGGTTTCGTCAACCATGGGGCCGGGCGGGGCACCGGGCTGGGGTTTCCAACAGCAAATCTTGATATGCCCGTTGGATCGGATCTGTTGCCCGGGATTTACGCCGTTCGCGTACGTCGTGGCGATGACGTGATCGATGGTGCGGCTTACCTCGGATCACGACCAACGTTTGATGACGGCGACAATGCCATCAAGTTGGAAACTTTTCTCTTCGACTTCGACGAGAACCTTTATGGCGCCGAAATCGAGGTGGCGTTCGTTGCGTTCATCCGCGGCGACAAGGCGTTCGCGAGCGGCGACGAACTGGCCGTGCAGATGGCGAAAGATTGCGAAGCGGCACGCGCGGCGTTGGGTGGGTGATAGATTAAGTCGCAATTGCTGGATTGTGCACCGCCCGGTTGCTACAACCCGGCGCAATCACATTTGCGGACATTGATTCGATGACAGATTCGAAGACCGAGGGCCGGGACTGGCGTGAAACGCTGTTCCTGCCACAGACAGATTTTCCCATGCGAGCGGGATTGCCGAAGCGCGAGCCGGAGTGGCTGGAGCGTTGGCAGAAGCTCGACATCTACGGCAAGCAACGTGCGGCGGCAAAGGGCAAGGAGAAATATATTCTTCATGACGGCCCTCCCTATGCGAATGGCAACCTGCACATCGGGCATGCGCTGAACAAGATTCTGAAGGATGTGATCACGCGGTCGCAGCAGATGCTCGGCAAGGATTCCAATTACGTGCCGGGCTGGGATTGCCACGGCCTGCCGATCGAATGGAAGATCGAGGAGCAGTATCGCGCAAAGGGGCGCGATAAAGATGCTGTGCCGATCAACGAGTTCCGCAAGGAGTGCCGTGACTTCGCTGCCCACTGGATTGACGTGCAGCGTGAAGAGTTCAAGAGGCTCGGCGTCGAGGGCGACTGGAAGAATCCGTACCTGACGATGAATTTCGACTCCGAGGCGCGCATCGCGAACGAACTGATGAAGTTCGCGATGAACGGGCTGCTGTACCGCGGTTCCAAGCCTGTGATGTGGTCGGTTGTGGAACGCACGGCATTGGCGGAAGCCGAAGTCGAGTATCAGGACTACGAGAGCGACACGGTCTGGGTGAAATTTCCCTTGAAGAACGTGGAGCCCTGGCTCGAAGGTGCATCGGTCGTCATCTGGACAACGACGCCATGGACGATGCCGGGCAACCGCGCCATTTCGTACTCTGAACGTGTGAACTATGCACTGTACGAAGTGATGTCTGCCGAGAATGATTTCGGTCCTCAGGCGGGTGAGAAATTTATTCTCGCGGAAAGCCTTGCACATGCGTGCGCAGAAAAGGCGAAGGTTGTCCTTGAGAGACTTGAGATGATCGAGAGCGCTGATCTGGTGGGTCTGATCTGCACACATCCGCTTGCCGAACTCGGATATGATTTCGATGTACCGCTTCTTGCCGGTGATCACGTCACCGACGAGGATGGCACCGGGTTCGTGCACACGGCGCCGGGGCATGGTCGGGAAGATTTTGACATCTGGATGGAAAAAGCCGGTGATCTCAAGGCACGAGGCATCTCGACAGAGATCCCGTTCACTGTCGGTGCGGATGGAAAATTCACGGATCAGGCGCCGGGCTTTGAAGGCAAGCAGGTGATTACCGACAAGGGCAAGAAGGGGGATGCGAACAAGGAAGTGATCGCGGCGTTGATCGCTTCGAACACCCTCTTCGCGCGCGGTCGCCTGAAACATCAGTATCCACATTCATGGCGTTCGAAGAAGCCGGTGATCTTCCGCAATACACCGCAGTGGTTCATCGCGATGGATGAAAAGCTGGAGGTGCTCGGACAGCAAGGTGACGCGACATTACGCGAGCGCGCCGTCAAGGCGATCGGTGAGACGCGGTTTGTGCCTACCATGGGTGAAAACCGTCTGCGCGGCATGATCGAAGCGAAGCCGGACTGGGTTCTTTCTCGCCAGCGGGCGTGGGGCGTACCGATCACGGTGTTCGTCAAGAAGGGCACGAACGAATACATCCCAAACGCGGAGTGGAACCAGTCGGGCGAATTGATCGACCGGGTCATGAAAGCGTTTCAGGAAACGGGCGCGGATGCCTGGTACGAAGACGGTGCGAAAGCACGGTTCCTCGAAGGGCTCGTGGACGACGTCGATGAATGGGACAAGGTCGACGACATCCTCGATGTCTGGTTCGACTCGGGTTCGACGCACGCGTTTTGTCTGGAACAGCGGGACGATCTGCAGTGGCCCGCGTCGCTCTATCTCGAAGGCTCGGACCAGCACCGTGGCTGGTTCCATTCCTCGCTTTTGGAAAGTTGCGGCACGCGGGGGCGTGCGCCGTATGATGCGGTGCTGACGCATGGTTTTGTCATGGCCGAGGACGGGGCGAAAATGTCGAAATCTCTCGGCAATGTCGTCACGCCACAGGAAGTTATCAAAGAGTCAGGCGCGGATATCCTGCGACTATGGGTGATGAGTTCTGACTATTCCGGCGATTTGCGCATCGGGAAAGAAATCCTGAAAACCAGTATCGATGCTTACCGCAAGTTGCGGAACACCTTGCGGTTCATGCTCGGCAATCTGGCGCATTACGACGAGACATTGCGAGTCGATCACAAGGATATGCCCGAGCTCGAACGTTATGTTCTGCATCGCCTTACAGAAATCGATGTGGTTGTTCGCAAGGGTTACGATGATTTCGACTTCCGGAAAATCTTTGAGACGGTGACAAACTTTTGCAATCTGGAGCTGTCGTCGTTCTATTTCGATATTCGCAAAGACACGCTGTATTGTCAGCCGCATTCGGCGGAAGACCGTCGCGCGTCGTTGACGGTACTGGA
>CALHAX010000063.1 GCA_937931785.1 uncultured Hyphomicrobiaceae bacterium
GAGGTAACGTTCCTCAAGGGCATCCTTGAGATTGATAGCCTCGGCGGGCTCATCACCCGGCAGAATCGGTTTGTCGCTCATGGCACCGGATTAAACTGCGTCGCAGATTGCAGCAAGTGCATCGGAGCCGCAGTGGAGGCACGACAGAGGGAAACAGGCTGATGACGCGCGTTTTCATTGCAATCGGTTGCATTCTAACGGTCGCAACGGGGGCTGTCCTGAGCCAGCCAGACGTTCTCTTCTCCACGGCTCTGGCGAAAGACAAGGTCATCGACTACGCCGGCAACGACAAGGCGATGAATGCCGCCATTGCCGCAGCCCGAAAGTCTTTACCTGCATTCTGGAAGCGCTTCGCAAAGCCCGCAAAAGACGAAGTCGGTTTCTCGATCAAGGTTCGTATCAGCGACGGCAACTTCGGCGAGCATTTCTGGACACGTGACGTTGAGAAGAACGACGACATCATTCACGCCGTGATCGATAACGACCCGAAGAACATCAAGACCGTGAAGAAGGGGCAACGTATCCGCGTCAACTCGTCCGACATCACAGATTGGATGTACTGGCGTGGCCAGAAGATGCACGGCGCCTACACCCTGCGCGCCATGCTTCCTCGCATACCAAAATCCCAGGCCGAGGCGTTTCGCGTGCGGCTGGCCCCGCTGCCATGATTGCACAACACCACTTCCACTTTTCAGAGCACCACGATGAAAATCTACCGATATCTCACCGGCCAGGATAACGACGACTTCTGTCATCGCGTCACGCAGGCGCTGAACGACGGATTCGAGTTGCATGGCGCACCGACACTCACCTTCGACAGCAAACGCGGCATCGTCATCTGCGGTCAGGCCATCACAAAAGAGGTCCCCGGCAAAACCTACGAGCCCGGCATGAGCCTCTCAGGCAAATAGCTTGCAGGATGGGCGACTGTGGGGAAAGCAAGCTGCAACGCGTTCAAGCGACCACCAGAACGCTAACAACCGCCAACCGGCCGCAACAAACACGAACGCTTTTTACTCCGTCATGCCCGCGCATGCGGGTACCCACGGGGCTCACAACTCGAAGACTGCGCATGTTCGTAAGAGAACACAGCGTCACCTGCCAGATCGCGCCCCCCACGCCGCACGAACAAGCGGATACCCCCGTGGGTCCTCGCATCCGCGAGGATGACGACGGTGGGAGTAGCAGGCCGCAGCGCACTCAAGCAACTACTGTAACGCCCCACCTACTCCGCCGCCCGTGCCCTGGGTGCGGCTTTCTTCGCAACAGCGCGCCGCTTCAACAGCCCTTTCAAAAACTGCCCGGTGTAACTCCGCTTTTCCTTCGCGACATCCTCTGGCGTGCCAACAGCAACAACCTCACCGCCGCCATCGCCGCCATCGGGGCCCATATCGATGAGCCAGTCCGCGGTCTTGATGACTTCGAGATTGTGCTCGATCACGACAACCGTGTTTCCCGCTTCCACCAACTCGTGCAGCACCTCCAGCAACTTCGCGACATCATGAAAATGCAGCCCCGTCGTGGGTTCATCGAGAATGTAAAGCGTCCGCCCCGTCGCCCGCCGCGACAGTTCTTTCGCCAGCTTGATGCGCTGCGCTTCACCGCCGGAGAGCGTGTTCGCCTGCTGCCCGATCTTGATGTAACCGAGCCCGACGCGGTGCAGTGTTTCCAGCTTGTCGCGGATTGACGGCACGGCCTTGAAGAAGATGCAGCCCTCCTCCACCGTCATGTCGAGCACGTCGGCGATGGACTTGTCCTTGAATTTCACTTCCAGCGTTTCACGGTTGTAACGCTTGCCCTTGCACTGGTCGCAGGTCACATAGACATCGGGAAGAAAATGCATCTCGATCTTGATGACACCATCGCCTTGGCACGCCTCACAGCGCCCCCCCTTGACGTTGAACGAGAACCGTCCGGGTTTATATCCCCGGGTCTTCGATTCCGGCAGCCCCGTAAACCAGTCGCGGATCGGTGTGAACGCGCCGGTGTAGGTCGCCGGGTTCGACCGTGGTGTTCGACCAATTGGAGATTGATCAATGTCGATAATCTTGTCGAGATGTTGCACGCCTTCCAACCGCTCATGCGCACCAGGATTCTCGCGCTTTCCCGAAATGCGCCGCGCCACCGCCTTGTAGATCGTCTCAATCAGCAGCGTGGATTTTCCTCCACCGGAAACGCCCGTCACACACGTCAACAAACCAAGCGGAATCTCCGCATTCACGTTCTTGAGGTTGTTCGCCGTCGCACCGACCACTTCAAGATAACGGCCCTTCGTCGGTTTGCGCCGGTTCTTTGGGATCGCAACCTCAAGAATACCGTTCAGATATTGCCCCGTCAGGCTGTCGGGATGTGCCATCACCTCGGCCGGCGTGCCGGAGGCAACAATCTGCCCACCATGCACGCCCGCCTTCGGACCGATATCCACCACATGATCGGCCTGCAGGATCGCATCCTCGTCATGCTCGACCACAATCACCGTATTACCGAGATCGCGCAGATGTTTAAGCGTGACCAGTAAGCGTTCATTGTCGCGTTGGTGCAATCCAATGGACGGTTCATCCAGAACATAAAGGACACCCGTCAGTCCTGACCCGATCTGCGAGGCCAGCCGAATACGCTGGCTTTCTCCACCGGACAACGTGCCGGAGTTCCGCGACATCGTGAGGTAATCCAGACCCACATCGTTCAGGAACCGCAATCGTTCACGAATTTCCTTCAGAATGCGTCCGGCAATTTGCGTTTGCTGCTTGTTCAGCGTCTTTGGCAAGTCCTCGAACCAGTCACGCGCATGCCGGATCGACATCTGCGAAATCTGGCCGATGTGTTTTTCATCCAGCTTTACCGCCAACGCCTGATCCTTGAGGCGGAACCCGTCACAACGTTCGCACGGGTGGTCGGACTGATAGCGCGCTAGTTCCTCGCGCACCCACGCACTGTCCGTTTCGCGCCAGCGTCGCTCAATGTTGTTGATCACACCTTCGAATGGTTTCGCCGTCTTGTAACGCCGGATGCCATCATCATAAACGAAGGTGACATCCGTGATCGTGCCATAGAGCACCGCGTTTTGCATTTCGCCCGGCAACTCATCCCACGGCGTGCTCATCTTCTGCTTGAACGCCTTCGCAAGTGCCTGCAGTGTCTGCTCATAATAGGGGGATGTATTCCCGGTTTTCGCCCAGGGCTGGATCGCCCCACCTGCAAGCGACAGGGTTCCATCCGGCACAACAAGATCCGGTTCGAAGCGCAATTCCGTGCCAAGCCCATCGCAGGACGGACAAGCCCCGAACGGATTATTGAACGAGAACAGGCGCGGCTCGATCTCGTCGATCGTAAACCCGGATACGGGACAGGCGAAGCGTTGCGAGAACACCAGCCGTTCATGCGTTTCGTTCTTGGACTTGTTCTTGTCCGTCTTCTTGCGCGTAATCGCCTTGTCCGCAAACTCCGCATAAGCCAGACCGTCGGCCAGCTCCAGTGCCTGCTCAAGCGAATCCGCAAGTCGGTTGCCCATGTCGCTCCGCACGACAATTCGGTCCACCACCACATCGATATCGTGCTTGTATTTTTTATCCAGCGCAGGCGCATCAGGGATCTCGTGGAATTCTCCATCGATCTTGACGCGCTGATATCCCTTCTTCTGAAGCTCCGCGAGTTCCTTGCGATATTCACCTTTCCGTCCGCGCACGATCGGCGCAAGGAGGTACATCCGCGTGCCCTCCTCCTGGTCCATGATGCGGTCAACCATCTGGGTGATCGTCTGCGCCTCGATCGGCAGGCCGGTGGTTGGCGAATATGGCACGCCAACGCGCGCAAACAGCAACCGCATGTAGTCATAAATCTCCGTCACCGTGCCGACGGTGGAACGCGGGTTGCGACTCGTGGTTTTCTGCTCGATGGAAATCGCCGGCGACAGCCCGTCAATCTGGTCGACATCCGGCTTCTGCATCATTTCGAGGAACTGGCGCGCGTACGCCGACAAACTTTCGACGTAGCGGCGCTGCCCCTCAGCGTAGATTGTATCGAACGCGAGCGAGGATTTGCCCGACCCGGAAAGCCCCGTGAACACGATCAACTTGTCCCGCGGCAACTCGATATCGACGTTCTTGAGATTGTGCTCGCGCGCACCCCGCACAATGATCGACTTCGACGGGTCGGCAGCAGGCTTCACCGTTTTGCGACTCTTGCGCGCTGGCGATTTTGCCGTCGCCTCCGCCACCGTCCGGGCGCCGGTACGCCCAGCCGTTTTCGTCGCTGGCTTCTTTTTCGCGGAAGCCGCCGTCACTTTACGTGATGCCATGGAACCCTCTTGGCGCACCGGACGCCGCTCCGCCACGCGCTACTTATGAATTGCAATGTTGAACGCAGTATCGACCCGTTGCGTTGCAGGGGCAAGTGACAGAAGGTGACAGTTCACATGAGTTCTCATGGATTGGCTAGCCGCGCAGGCAGATGTTACGCCCTGCGCAACTTGTGGAATTTAGTCGCGGTCCGATCACTGGTCGTTGAAAGGCAACGCAACACATTCGAAAACCGGCTGCGCTGCACCTTCCACCTTTGTAACGGGCGTTGAATAATGATCCAGATATCGGGGTCCTGCCACCTCCACGAGGGAGTCATTGCGGATGGGGGACGTGATGGGTCTCGATGCAACCACGCGAGTTATTGATGGGATAAATGAATTCAGAGGCGCGAATTACGGTCGGTATCGATTGATGTGATCGTAAAGTTTTATACTCAAGTGAGGAACCTACAGCGTGGATTCAATCAGACGCCAACAATCAGCGGATGTTTAGTACCCCGTGGCTGAATCCCAGGTCAAAGCAGTCGAGCCGGTTCCAGTCGGTCTGCTGTTGACGCACAATGTGAAGCTTGTCGTTTTCTCGACGCCTTACGGCAGACTGTTCGCGTACGATGCGTGCCAGCGCGGCTTCCGCCGTTCGCAGTTTTGCTTGCGCCTCCGAGACCAGTCTATTGTGCCCGACGGCTCCGATGACGGTCAGTGCCGCCGTAAAACTCCCTCGGCTCACCGCTCGTGCCACGCCGCCACCCGCGGCTTCGGCTGCAGTGAGTTCGCTTTCGGCCGATTGAACCGTTTGTATTGCCCGGATGGCATCACGATCCAGCTCCCCTTGCCGATCGCGAAGGTTGGACAACTCGCTCATCAGGGTCTTCAGGTTGTCGTCAATTCTACTACAGAGGACTTCGCGGGATTGCATGTGGTGCCTTGTCACTAAAGTTAAAGAGATGAATACTGTATAATAAATCGTTTATTCTATGAATTAATGGAGTACAACTTGGTTAAATCGAAATTGGATACAACTATTCGCGATCCGTTGCACTTCGTTGTGACTGCTCAAGTCACAGCATTATTTTTCTTAGTACTTACGTTGGCGTCCGTACCCATCGCGTCGTTTGCTTTTGCCAAAGTCGGCTCTAGTGTGGGCTGGCTGTATCGGGTCGACCCGGAAGCACCACCGGATCTATACGCGGACTATCAGCTTGGCCCCGTGGAGCAGTGGCTCAACCAGTGGGATCTGCGGGACTATCGCAAGGCACGGACCTCAGGTAAGTGCGGTCGTGCTACAATTGTTCTGAGAAAGGCCTTTAAGCTCCGCTATCCAGACGGACCCGATCCACTTGGATCGTACGACCCTGAAGGCCGAGCCAGTTACCGAGCATTTGCGGAATTCGCGATCCCGCGGCACTATCCTGACCTTGCGGTGTGCACCGCGGTCGAGTTTTTGAACGCGTGTTTCTCGAAACTTCAAAAGCTCGAACAACAACCCAAACGTTTCCCGCAGTACGCAAAACGGTCATGGGAAAACGATGTGACGTCGGAACAACAACGCTGCCGTTATGACGTCAGCCACATCGTGCACCTGTCGATGCGCGATATCGGCCATGCTCACATCAAGCTCGTTGAACTTTCTGAGGTCGGGGAGATCATTCGATTGACGCCGGAGTATCGCTACTATGCGTTGTTGCGAGCACAGGCGCAGAGTGTTCCGTCCGCGAAACTCGCGTCATGGCTCACAGAGTCGCGGGCTGGTCTCAGTGGCGAAACGCGGGCAGAAGTTGAGGCCCGTGCGGCGTACGGGAAGTGGCCCAAAACTGCGCCACTGGTCCTCGACGGGCAACGCAGCACGTTCGAGATCTGGCTACGTTGGCTCTTCCGCCTCCTGACAGGTATCGGTTGACGCGAAACGACAGAGGGCGACAAACCGGTCGTGTCCCTTGGAATAGACTGTTCGTGGATGCGCCGTTGTAGACCGCCCCCCCTCACGTGGTAGGGAACAGCATCCTGCAACGTACCATGCGACCCCACCATGCTTGCCTATCTCACTGTCATCTTCTGCTGTCAGCTCGCGGGCGAACTCATCGTCACGGCGACGGGCCTTCCCATACCTGGCCCGGTTGCGGGCATGACCATCCTGTTCACAGGCCTGCTGATCCGAGGCGTGGTGCCGGAAAATCTTGGCAAAACCGCCGACGCATTGATCGAGAACCTGGCATTGCTTTTCATCCCGGCAGGCGTTGGCGTGATGCTGCACGCACAGCTCATTGGTCGCGATTGGCTGCCGCTTACCGTCGCGCTGGTTGGCAGCACGACCCTCACAATCGCGGTCACAGCCCGCATGATGGTGTGGTTATCACCAAAAACGCCCTCATTACCAGAGGAGGAAAACTGATGCAGGACCTCCGCGATGTCTGGGTGTACCTCAGTGCCAGCCCCTTGCTGCATCTGACGTTGACGCTCGT
>CALHAX010000064.1 GCA_937931785.1 uncultured Hyphomicrobiaceae bacterium
GAGGTTTTGAGATGACGCATCATCCGGCTGCCGGTCACATGGCAACCAATCTCAAGAGCTGGGATGAGCGCGTTGCCATCCACACCCGCGACGACACCGGCTTCTACGGTATCGAAGATTTTCTCGATGGGGCCGATACCCTGATGCCGATTGAGGCTGTCGAAATTGGCGGTGTCTCCGGCAAGCGTATTGCACATCTGCAATGCCATTTCGGGATCGATACCCTCAGCCTTGCGCGACGAGGAGCGGTTGTGAGTGGTCTTGATTTTTCTCCAAAAGCAATCGCACAGGCCAACAGTTTCAAGAAGCAAACCGGCATCGATGCAACCTTCGTTTGCGCAAACGTTTACGATGCATTGAAGCATCTGCCTCCGGGGGGCTTCGATAGGGTTTTCGTGTCCTGGGGCGCCATCAATTGGTTGCCGGATATCAATCGTTGGGCCGCCATTGCCTCCGCGCTTCTGACGTCAGGTGGAAAACTTTATCTGGTGGAGTGCCATCCTGTCGCGAGCCAGATGCACTCTCCGAACGGCGTGCCGGAATTCGACTGGCCCTGGCGTGCGCAAGGCGAATCTGGTGCGATGCACTGGGCCGAGCCTGTGACATACAACGGCGATGAAACTCCACTGCAAAACCCTGACACATGGGAATGGGTTCACCCGCTCTCCGACATCATCAATGCGTTGCTGGCAAATGGAATGCAGCTCGATTTTCTCCATGAGCACGACATTCTGCCATGGCCGACCATGAGCATTATGGAACCGTGTGACGAGCATCCGGGCATGTTTCGATTACCTGAGGGTGTCGTAGGGCCGCCCGTCGCCTTCTCGCTTCAAGTGACAAAAATCTGAGATTTTTCGTTGTGCGCGACGAACGCTTCGATACTGTTGCAGGGTATTGAAAGGGGAGCCATCGCAATGCCGAATGAAACCGTTCCGCAGGCCGATGTGCCGGTCGCGGTTGTTCTGGCGGAACTGGATCGCGTGGCGCACCAGCCATTCGAAAGCGCCAGACCGATCCCCGCCAGCGCGAACCATTCCGAGGCGTTCTTTGCGCATGAGCGCCGCACCGTTTTCATGCAGGAGTGGATCTGCATCGGTCGGGCGGATGAGTTTCCGGTCGCCGGAAGCTATATGACGCACGAGATCGCTGACGTGTCGATCCTTGTTGTAAGGCAAGAGGGAGGCGGGCTACGTGCGTTCGTCAATGCCTGTGCGCACCGCTTTGCCCATCTTGTCGCGAGTGAGAATGGCACTGCGAAGAAATTCACCTGTCCTTACCACGCCTGGACATACGCCTGCGACGGACAACTGGTCCGCGCGCCCTATATGGAGATGAAAGACGGGTTTGACGTCTCACAGCACAAGTTGCGATCGCTGCACCTCGAAGTCTGGGAAGGGTTCGTCTACGTCACGCTGGCGCAGGAACCGAAACGCACTGTGCACGAGCGCCTGGACAAGCTGCGCACCGACGTCGTGGGGCGCTTCGACATGGCCTGCTACAAGACTGTCATGCGTGAGACGATGGTGTGGGATGCCAACTGGAAGAACCTGATTGAGAATTTCACGGAGAGTTATCACGTTCCAATCGCGCACGGAAAAACCTTTGCACAACACAACAAGCCGCTTGAGACATACGTGTGTGGAGACGAAAATGACTGGTTCGGCTACCACCGCGCCGCCCAACCGTCCGATACTGGTTCGGGCGCAGCACATCCGAACAACAATCGCCTGGAGGGGGAGTGGCGCCGCATGATGGTGGATTACTGCGCATTCCCTAACCATCTTGTGACGCTGATGCCGGACTATTTGTGGTGGATTTCCGTGCAACCGAAAGGGATCGGTCAGATGACAGCCACATGGGGCGTTGCCGTTCCACCGGAAGTGTTGGCCGACATACCAGAGGTGGAATTCAACGACTGGGTCGCAGATTTTCGGAAATACATGGACGTGGCCAACGACGAGGACAAGGCACTGGTTGAAGCCTTGTGGCGTGGCACGAAATCGCCGATACTTCCAGTTGGAACGCTCCATCCCATCGAACGCAACCTCTGGCAATTCACGCGTTATCTCTCTCGCATGTGCAACGCAGCGGATTGATGATCGTACGTGTTCCAAGAATTGGACACGCCCGGTCGCAGATGGTTCAATCGTATGGCGGGCACGGTAAATATGGGAAACGGACTATGGTGCATCTCATCAGGAAGGCTGCACTCCTTGTGGCAACCGCCATGCTGGCAAGTGCAACAACGACAGGAACAGCGCATGCGAGGTGCGACGAAGGACGTCTCGCCGCGTTCCTTGAAAGTCGGTTTTTTTCCCTCTCCGCCGAGCGCAAGATCCGCCGTTACGCAGACGAACTCTACCGCTACTACGGCGACCGCGATATTTCTCGACGCGCCGTGTTGCGACAAATGCAAGACTGGGAAGACCGCTGGCCAGATCGCATCTACAAGTTCATGCGTGTTCATGACTTCGAGACCACAGATGACGAACGCGCATGCCGTGTCACGTTCGACTACAAGTTCGTTGCCTACAGCTATCGCCGAGATAAACTGAGCGCTGGTCTTGGGCGCACGACCATCGTCCTTGCCGACCTCTACGACGAAGACCGCATGCGTATTGTGGCGGAACACGGAACCGTTCTGTGCCGCGGAATGCGAGCATTTCAACGCAACCGCTGCTGAACGGAACAGCAACGATCACCGCCCGTTATCACCCGGATAAGAAACAATAGCGCGACAAGCGAGGCGACCGGAATTAGATACGTCTCATGCAAACGGGGCTGGAGGTTGTCATTATGAGCGCACTTAAACTTTTCATCGCAAACAAGAACTATTCGTCCTGGTCGTTTCGACCCTGGTTGGCGATGACGGTTGCCCACATTCCGTTCGAGGAGAAGTTCGTGCGTTTTGACGATGATTTCGAGAACCAGCATTTTCTCGAATTCTCTCCGGGCAAGACAGTTCCCACACTGCATGATGGTGACCTGAGAATATGGGACTCTCTCGCCATCCTGGAGTATGTCGCCGAGCTTTATCCGGACAAGGCACTCTGGCCTGCGGATCGTACTGCGCGCGCCGAGGCCCGCGCAATCTCCAGCGAAATGCACAGCGGCTTCGGAGCACTTCGCTCTGCATGTCCGATGAACATGCGTCGTCCTCCTGAGAAGCTGGCTGTTGACGATGATGTGCGCAAGAACGTGACGCGGATTGAACAGATTTGGTCATCGTCTCTTGATAAGTCTGGTGGTCCGTTCTTGTTTGGAGAATTTGGTATCGCCGACGCCATGTACGCACCGGTTGTCAGCCGTTTTCAGACGTATCAGCTCAGCGATGCGGATGTCACCAAAGCCTACACGGCAAGCATGACGGCACTCCCCGCCTGGCAAACATGGGAAGCCGCCGGACGTGTTGAACCCTGGACCGTGCCTGCGGACGAAATTTAGGGTATGTCCGCTTGAATGGAGACACCGGGATCCCAGTGGAGCGACTAGGACCGTCGCGTCATGATTCCATTTGAATCAGACGCGCTTTAGAATATTTGCCTGCAACGGTGCTCCGTCAGTTTGTTTCTGGAATGGAGGCAAGAGGCCGAAACGTGTCGCGTTGGTTCGCAGTCGGATGCGTTACAAAAAAGGGCGTCGCTCCGCAAGAACGACGCCCTCGAGTTTTCCCGGATCGCTTGAAGCTCAGAAACCGGCTTTGATCTTCTCGAATTCCGCAATCATTTTTTCACGGATCGAAGCTGGCGCAGGGGCCTGCCACAACGTGTTGTCGCGGAATGACTTGGAGTCGTTAAGACCTGCCTTTTTCAACTCTGCTGCATCGACCTTCTTCATGCCAACGCCGTTGGAATGGCCATAGCCCCATGCCGTTACAATGTAGTTTGCTGTTGCATCTTCCAGCCATGCGTTGATGAAATCATAGAACTTGTCATCAGGTCCCTTGGCTCCGGCCAGACGTACATATCCGCAGACCCAACTTGAAGACCCTTCCTTCGTGTCGCGCTTCATGACAATGGGATGGCCTTCCGCACTCATGGTCTTGTACGTTTCGTTCCACGCCCAGGCAAACTGCACTTCGCCGCTTTGCATGAGCTGTGCGAGCGACGCGCCGTCGGCCCAATAGGTCCGCACGTTCTTGTGCACCTTGCGCAGGAAGTCGGACGCAGCCTTGAACTGTGCGTCTGTCGCCTTTGTCCAGTCCTTTACGCCTGTCGCGAGAAAGCCGAGCGCATAGGCGTCGTCCACATTGTCACCAACGGAAATACGGCCCTTGTATTTCGGGTCGGCGAAAGCCTGGAGCGATGCCACGTCCGCATCTTTCAGGGCATCCGAGCGATAGGTCATCGCTGTATGTCCCCAGTCCATTGGAACGAAGTAGTACTTTCCATCCTTCCGGAACGCTTCGATGTCGCGGAATTCCTTGATCAGGTCGTTCCAGCGTACGATCTTGCTCGTATCGAGTGGTGCCAGAAGACCAGCTTCGATCCATTTCGGGATGGACTGCGAACAAGGATGAGCCGCATCAGCCTTGAAGCCGGAGCGCAATTTCTGAAACGCCTCTTCTTCATCGCCGAAGAATGCAAAAGTCGGCGCTGCACCATGTTTGGCGGTGTACGACTTGAAGAATTCCGGGTCCTCGTAACCGGCCCAATCAAAGACCACGAGATCCGCATCGGCGGCCAGCGCCGGCGATGAGAACGCCAATGCGCTCCCGATCGTCAACGCCCAGAAACTGGATCGAATTCGCATTGTTTTATTATCTCCCTACATGCCGTTCCCGCATCGTGCGGTACGGCAGTTGTTATTTTTCAACGTGGTGCGGGATATGCCGCGATGCCACGAATTGATTGAACTGTACGGCGAACAAGTTCAGCCCGAATAGTTCATATTGAAATGCTAGATTTCAGGCGCGTTGGGCACAAGGGCTTTTCGCAGTCAAACGCTCGAAATGTGAACGTTTTCATGGCAGTTCAATCCAGATTGCGTTCTGGTGTGGCGATGTAGACCACCAGAAGTGCGCCATCTTTCGAATGCGAAGAGTGCTGCGTCCCCTTCTTCAACCAGACAAGATCACCCTTGCTGTATACGTAGCCATCATTATCAGTCAGCGCGCCTTCCAGTACCAGAAACTCTTCATCCTCGGTATGTTCATGGGGTGTCGTCGTGGTTCCAGGCGCCATACGATAGACGTGAAATCCCACACCCGGTTTGTCGTGCGCATTGATTTGCAACACATCTTCGCCGTTACTGGGTGTTCCATTATCGTCGTAGAATGGTTTGAATGGCGTTTGATAGATGTTTGCCACGCGGCGATCTTCGGTTCCTATTCTTTCCACCTTGTCCTCCTCTGCAATTGTTCGTGGGCCGATCAATCCGCTAACGCGACCCGTTCACGTCGATAGAGTTGCGCTTCGATCAGTTCAGCAGGTTCTCCAAAATTCCGCGCAAACAGATGGCCCGCGTAAACGGCCGCCGCGACAGTTGCAGGCGCGAAGCAGTCACCGATCGCCGTAAGCGTTGCTACATCCCCCCAAGTGCGGAGCGATTTCAGCTCCTCAATTATAGTGTCTTCGCATTGGCGCGCTGTCACAAGAACAACTGCATCCGCGTGCACATCCCGTAATCGACCTGTAAACGTACATGCCAGTTGCGCCGTGCCATTCGAACAACGATCCAGCGTATGGCTCGGGATAACCGTAACTCCAAGTGTCATCAGTCGTGTTTGTATTTTCTCCTGTTCGAGCGTGTTGACTGTCCAGCTCGAAACCAGCGCGCCGGGCGTCACCAGGCGCACCTCGCACCCTGCAGAAACCAAAGCCTCCGCAACAACGCCACCCATGTAGTAGTGATCATCGTCGAAAACGACGACACGACCCTTTGGCATGCGACCGGCCATGATGTCGTCAGGTGTGAAAACGTTGAGGTTCTCCAACCCGGCAACTGGCGCATGCAACGCACGCCCAATTCCATCGTTGCGCCACGTCGCCCCGGTTGCGATCACCACGTGTGGGATGTCGAAATCTGCAATTTCACCTGCCGTAAGTTTGTGACCGGTGTGAATGTCCACGTTAGTCATTTGAACAAGCTGGCTATGGCGGAAATCAGAGACGCGGCGATAACTGGCAAGGCCGGGCAGCGTACTCTCCGTGCGGCAACGCCCACCAACCTCGTCGTGCGCTTCAGCCAGCGTAACCTGATGTCCACCCAAGGCGAGTTGATGCGCCGCCTCAAGTCCCGCTGGTCCCGCGCCAACGATTAGCACCTCTTCAAGAGAGGTCGCTTTGGCAATCTTCTCCGGGTGCCATCCACGTCGCCATTCTTCTCCCATCGTGGGGTTCTGGGTGCATCGCATTGGCACGGCAGTGTTATCGCCTGATACGCATATGTTGCAGCCGATACACTCACGGATGTCTTCAATGCGGTTGTTTTTGATTTTCTGCGGCAAAAACGGATCAGCAATTGAAGGACGGGCAGCGCCGATCAGATCGAGATTCCCCTTGCGAACCTGGCGTACCATCTCATCAGGAGAGGTAAATCGTCCAACCCCGACCACGGGTTTCGTGGTCATGGATTTCACGAATGATGTGTAGGGCGTCTGATATCCTTCACTGGGCTCAAACCGAAAGGTTGCGGAATCGTTCGACCAGTCACTGATATTGACGTCCCAGAGATCTGGAAGCTCGGCCAGCATACCAACAACATCGCGTCCTTCGCTATCGCGGTTCAGGTCAGAACCACTCATCAATTCGTCGACAGCAAAACGGAATGCCACCGCGCACGTATCGCCCACGGCGTCACGCGTTTCGGTCAAAATTTCCCGAGTCAGGCGCACACGGTTCTCCAGTGAACCTCCATAATCATCCGTCCGTTGATTGTAGCGCGGCAACATGAAATGCATGAGTACAGTCATGTCATGCCCGGCGTAGACATAGATGATGTCGTATCCGGCCGCCCGCGCGCGCAAAGCAGCTTTGCGATACCACTGGCGCATAGCCGCGATATCAGCGAGATCCATCGCCCGCGCTTGCATGGGATCATCGGTGTGCGGTGCGATGGCTGAGGGTGCCATCGGAATAATGCGCGAGTGGAGGTTGGCCGCGTGATGTCCGTTATGCACCAATTCGATCGCCGCGAGGCTGCCGTGCGCATGAATGGCATCCGTTACCAGGCGATGCGCCGGAATGTCCTGATCGTCCCAGAGCCGTCCTTCGCCGTACGGCGACAGGTCAGATGAAGGGTGAATCTCCACTTCTTCCGTGCAGACGACTCCCCAACCTCCCTCCGCCTTGATCCCGCGCATGGCCGCCAGCGCACGGGGATGGCGGTGCCCCATGCCGTTGCAATGCGGGACCTGGTAGAACCGGTTTGTGGTTGTAACCGGCCCAATCTTCACAGGCTCGAAAAGAATGTCGTAGCGTCCGTCCGTCACGATATGCCCCCCAACGTGTCATGGGAAACGATGACGTTAGCATGCAGGTCGCCCAGAACAACTGATTCCGTTGCGCAATATGTTCGCCAGGGGGGGAGAGATGGCGTAAGATGTCGCGAACATGTTTGATGCTCTCAAGCTGAAGACGCGCAGTACATCCAGAGTTCCCCCATCGGGTTGAGGTTCCGATGGATCATAAGGAAGTTGTTGCAAGACCTCTGTTTGGTTCGATTGAAAAACCACTTGAGATGCTCGGGTTCAATGGGGGAGTTATTTTCCAGCCAGATCGAATATGATTTCATTTCTGCGGAGCATCGGCAATGTCCATGGCGGATTATAAAAGGCGTACACCGGCTCCCCCACAGTTTTGAGGTTTTGTGCGGCTATATAACGACGCAACTCCACAGTCTTTTGCTCAATTAAATCGTCATCTGCCGTACCTGAAAAGCGGATGACCACGGTCTGACGCGGTGGAACCGGTACGAGTGTGACCCGCTTGTCGTTCGGTTCGGGTAAAGACTCCATCGTCCAGCTCTTGGGCATGATGAAGCGCACCACCCACTGATCGCCGTCACCTTGCTGTGTCACTGGAGTTGTCATCGCGATTTTCTGCTGTCGCTGCTGCTGTACAGGGGCTGTCATCGCAATTTCGGCCTTCGGCTTGTTCGCGCCGAAGATATAGGCTGCGATCAGACGGAAGCCTGCACTGATGGCTGTCTTTCGTTCCCCCTGTACGGTCGCCTGTGCCGCAATCATCGGGCCATACGATCGGATCTCGATTGGACCGCTCGACGATGCAATCTTGTACTCAGGTTCCTCAACACGGCTCATGACAGGTCCTGCTGCAATAGCTGCAACACCAATGAGAACGACCAGTCCGGCCAGCACCCAGTAAATTTTTGATCGACGCTTCGACATGCTGAAATCCAACGTTGGTTCGTACACATTCCGTCACGTCCGGAAACGGACTGACGTAAATGTTTCATATTGGATTTACGGCGCAGGGGAGCATCTGGATCGTTGGAGTATTGGGAGCAACAGACTGCGGCACCAACGCCCCGCAGTCTGTTGCTTCAAAAATTCAGATGCACGGGTGCTGGCTCAACCTGTCGGACATAACTCGAACGCCCGCGAGAGAGCCGAAGAATGATCGTCGAACTGTGCAATCGGTTTGCCGCCCGGGGCATAGCGCGCGATGTAAGCATCAGCCTGGGCGCTCTCAAGGCCCTTCTGTACTTCAAGCGCAGTGTAGTGCACCATACGATCACGGTTCGATCGGATGAGAAGACCGCTCACACCATTGTCGAATTTCGCGGTCCACACGCGGCATATCTGCGCCTGTGCCAGAGCAGGTTTGGGATCGACCTGCGCAAGTTTGATGGTCTCGTCCGTTTTCGGAATGCTGGCTGTTTGCTCTACGTCCTGCACTGGAAGCGCTGGCTGGTTCTTGCAGTAGATTTTCCTGTACCGCACGGCAACACTCTCGATGTCGTTGGAATACCCGCGGTCGTTGGGCGACCATTTCTTGGTCAGGTCCGTATATGTCACAGGGCGGTTGAACCCGCGTGCCCATGGTAGCAGCCAGTCCTGAACAAGTTTGGTGCGTTTCGCGACGGGTTTCTCGATCCGTTCGCCGGAATACATCTTGATGTGCTGTATGTGCGCCCGCACGCCAGCACTGACCGTCTTGAAGAACTCGCCGGGCTCTCCGCCGCCGGTCGCTCCGATGCCAGCAAAATTGTTCTGGCGTGGTTTCACATCACCCCAGCGACCTGATCCAGTCTTGTATTTCAGATAATTTGTTTCAACGATCATCTGGAAGAATGCGTAGTCCCAGCGCACACCGAGATCTGTTCCATGGCGCTTGTATTCCCGCGCAACTGTAGCGAAGCGCTTGTTCAGTCCTTTGTGGCGGCGCTTGAGGTACGCCATCAGGCGGGCCGGCGTGACGCAGGATGGAACCTGATTGTTTGATGAAATCTGGATGGCGGGTGTAATGGCCGCATGTGCAGGCACCAAACTTGGCAAAGCGACTGCGATCAACGCGCAGGACGCAACAGAACAGCGTGCGAACAGCTTCATGAAGAACCCTCGAACTCTCAACCCCGGATGCAGCACGCAGTTTACGTAGAAGGAAAAAGTGGCTGAAACCGGACACGGTGACTCCCCACGAGTCTCCGGTGATATGGTTAAGAAACGGTTGCTTGCGGCAGCATTTTAGCAAGCGGTAATAACCTGTTAGGTGATTCGCGAATCATCTGCACGGTGATGTTTTCCAAATAACTTGGAAATGCTGGTGCTGACTTGGCTGTGAGTGGCGTGTGGGCGGCACTATTTGCGCAGGCGTTCGATCTCGACCCCGACCGAATGAGCATCGCTGAACGCCTCAGGTTTCTCGATACGGACCCGTGCGCCAAGAACGCGAGGATCCCCCAGTGCTGCTTCTGCAAAGTGTTCGGCCATCAATTCAATCAGATTGTAGTGTCCGCTGGCCGCAATCGCCTTCACTTTGTTGATCAGTTTTTCGTAGCAGACCACCTCATCAATGTGATCGTCCTCGACTTTACCTTCTTCGAGTACAGTCAGATCGATTGAAACGATGACCCGCTGCGGCGCATCTTTTTCATGCGCATGCACGCCAACGAATGTATTGATCTCGAGATCGCGTACGAACACATGCCGCGTGCCCGCAATGGCATCCGCGCCACGGACAATACGTAGGGAATCCGCAGTGACAGAGGTGACGGTCGGGGCAGTACTCATGGCGAATCCGCCTTTCTGCGTGGCAGTTCCGGGATATCGGAGTTGCCCGGTTTGACTGAGAATTCAGGCATCGTACTTTACGTCTGGCGTCTGCCACGCAAGGTGCTGCCCTCCGTCCAGAGCAATCATCTGACCCGTCATGGCCGGAGCGTCAAGGATGAAGCCAATGGCAGCGGCAATCTCTTCCGGTGTCGTTCCGCGATCCAGCGCAGTCGCCTCGCATTGCTCGCGGAACTGATCGTCAGTCTGGTGGACGCTCTGCATGGCCGGGCCAGGACCAATCGCGTTGACGCGAACCCGAGGCGCAAGGGCCTGTGCCAGGGTTCGTGTTGCGGTCCAAAGTGCGCTTTTTGAAATGGTGTAGGAGAAAAACAGCGGTGTCAGTTTCCAGACCCGTTGATCGATGATGTTGATGATGTTGCCCTGCACATCGTCAGGAAGCTGATTGGCGAGCGCTTGTGCGAGAAACACCGGCGCCTGGACATTGATATTGAGATGTTGGTCCCATAGATCGCGGTCGAGAGCACCGAGTTCGTCACCAACGAACAGCGAAGCATTGTTGATCAGGCATGTCGGGGGACCGAGCGCCTCGCGGGTGGCGGGAACGATCCCGTCCACTGCTGCGGGATCAGCGAGATTGCCTTGCACGGCAGCAGCGCGTCCGCCCCCCTGCTCGATAAGTTCGACCACCTCATCGGCGTCTGCGCGTGAGGTATTGTAATGGACCCCAATCGCCCACCCCTGCGCGGCAAGGGCAAGGGCAATGCCGCGTCCAATCCGTTTTCCGGCGCCAGTAACAAGAGCAATGCGGGGCGATGTCGTCATGGAAGTTCCTAGTTGCGCTTGTCAGGCCAGAAGGGCGAAATAGACGAACGTACCGTAGAGCGCCACAAAGAACAGTCCGGCAACCCGGGTAATCGTGACACGCTGCAGCGCAAACGGTCCGAGCAGAAGTGCGGCAGCCAACATAAGCCAGATGTCGATTTGATTGATATGCGCACTGACAGGAAGAGGTGCAACCATTGCTGTGATCCCCATGATCGAGAGGATGTTGAAAATGTTGCTGCCCAGCACACTTCCAATGATCAAACCGCTCTGGCGCCGCCATGCAGCAACCACGGAAGCTGCGAGCTCTGGAAGCGACGTCCCAAGCGCAACAATGACAAGGCCAACGCCGTCCTTCGGCAGCCCGAACGCTTCAGCCACGCCAATGGCACCGTCAACGGTGAAGTTGGCACCAAGCGGAAGACCAACCAGACCGATCAGAAGATAGACCGATGTGCGTCCTCCGCTTGGCAAATCGCGTTTGTCGCCTGGGTCGGCTGCATCCACCACAGGAAGGCCCAGATTGCGTGCCCGAAAAAGCGACACGACAATGAACACGATCAGGAGCGTAAACAGGATTGCGCCTTTGTAGAATCCAATCTCTCCAGTCAGGCAAAACGCCATGAAAACAATGGTTGCACCGAGCATGTACGTATAATTGCGTCGCACAAGAGGTTGGTCGCACGTGGTCCCGGCAATAATCGCAGGAACACCCAGAACAAGAAGGATATTGGCAATATTACTCCCGATCACCGTTCCGATCGCGAGTTGTGCTTCCCCCACCCAAACGGACTTCAATGCGACGAGAAGTTCGGGCGCCGACGTACCAAACGCAACGACGGTCAAACCGACGACGAATGGCGGAATGCGCAACCGGGCAGCAATGGCACAGGCGGCCTGCACGAGGTAGTCGCCTGCAAACGCGAGAATGATCAACCCGCCAATCAGGTAAGGTAATGATGCCATCGTGTGTCAGCCCAATCCCGTTTGAGTGTGTAGTGTGCAGGACACAACACGATGTTTTGTAGCCTTGTTGAGGTTGTCGGCGTTCCGGTCGTCAGTTGTCGCCATCCAACAGCCCGCCTAAGCCGCCGAGCGCCGACCCTTCGCCCTGGTGTCGCCCACCCACTCCAGTCGACGCGATCATACGCCCGGCCAGCCGCGAGAAGGGCAGACTCTGCAACCACACTTTCCCGGGACCGCGCAGCTTGGCAAAGAAAACCCCTTCGCCACCGAAGACCATGGATTTCACGGATCCGGCGCGCTCCAGGTCAAAATCCACACCGCCGGTCATTGCCGCGACACAACCGGTGTCGACATGCAATTCTTCTCCGACCTTGAGCTCGCGTTCGACGACCGTGCCGCCCGCATGAATAAAAATCCATCCGTCGCCGGAGAGCTTTTGCATGATGAAGCCTTCACCACCGAACAGGCCTGTCATCACCTTGCGCTGGAAAAAGATGCCGAGCTCGACTCCCCGCGCCGCGCACAGGAACGAGTCTTTCTGGCAGATCATGTGCCCGCCGACCTGGTCAAGTTTGATCGCGAGGATATGCCCGGGGAATGGCGCAGCAAAAGCCACTCGCGCCTTGCCCGTTCCTTCGTGCGTGAAGAGCGTCGTGAACAGGCTCTCCCCAGTGATGATCCGCTTGCCCGCACCTGCGATCTTGCCAAGGAACCCTTTCTCGGCCTCTTTGACAGACCCATCACCGAACACCGTATCCATGGTGACTTTCGGATCCTTGAACATCATTGCGCCGGCTTCCGCAATCGCGCTTTCGCCAGGATCCAGCTCCACCTCGACGAACTGCATCTCCGTACCCTTGATCTCGAAATCAATGTCGTCATCGACAGCGTCGGAACGGTAATGTTGTGTCGACGAAACGGGGGGGACGGATCCGAACAGGGCCATAGGCGTGGTCTCCGAGGTATGGCGTGCCTTTCGAGCACTTGGGGGATGTCGCATAGAATTGCAAGAGAAGCGGCGGCAGATAAGCTCGGTCTCACTGCGGAAAAGCCAGGGGCGATAACGCAGGGTGCAGAGCATTCTGTTAGCAGATCAATCGGAGTTTTGCCCTGCGACCGTATCCTGATCGACCTCTACACCAACGTCCGTTGTAAGATTTGGCAGGCCTTCACATTCGAGGAACACGCGTTTGGTGCAGGTTGCGCAGATGCTTTGATCAATTTCCTTCATTGCGGCAGCAAGTGCATCTCCTTTCGAGATGTGAAGATGGTCCTCACCGATCTCTTCAATGACATGAAACCGGCGCAAGTCTTCGATCAGCGGTTCAAACAAGGCGACCACGTGGAAGATACCACCGCGAGATCGAGCGCGGCGAATTTCCTCGATCAGAAGATCGGCGCCTGCAAGATCCAGCTTGCCGTTTCCCTTGAGATAGAAAATCATCAGTTTCTGCTCGGGACGTTCCCGCTCGACCCGGCGGAATTCTTTCTCCACATGTTCGACAGATCCGAAGTAGAGCGGGCCCTCCAGGCGCATGGTCACAATCTGCGGGCACTCGTCGAGCTGATGCATTTCGGCATTGCGGAATTTTCGGCGGCCGGAAGCTGTAATCACAGGCGTACTGATGATGATTGCAGGGTGTGACGTCTGGTAAATGAACACGGCAAACGACGCGATGACACCGACGTAGATCGCAAAGTCGAGTTCGATCAGCAGTCCGGCAAGCAGCGTCAGCAAAAGGATCACGGTCTCCGAGCGGCTGGTCGTCACGACGTGGCGCAGTTCCGTCAAATCGATCAGGCGCCATGCCACGAACAGAATGACCCCAGCCATCGCAGGCACAGGAACATGTGCCACGAGCGGCCCGACAAATAGAAGAATCAACAGGAGGAACGCGCTGGCGAATACGCCTGAGAGCGGTGTGATGGCTCCTGCGGAGGCGTTCACACCACTGCGCGTGAAGGAGCCGGACCCCGCATAGCATTGAAAGAAGCCACCGATCGCATTGGAAAGACCCTGCCCAACCATTTCCTGATTTGCATCGAACTTTTCCTTGCGCCGCACTGCAAACGAACGACCAATAGAGATGGCCTCAAGCAGACCGACAAGTGCAATCGCCGCAGCCCCTGGCAGCAACTGGCTGACGTCGCGCACACTGAACGTGGGCGGCGCAAACGAAGGAACTACGGAGGGCAATGCGCCAACCATTGATACGCCGAGGGATGCCGCCCCCATGATCCAGCCAATCAACGACCCGAAAACCAGAGCGATCAGCAACGCTGGCAACCGCGGGCTCGTTTTGGCAATTCCGATTGCAGTCGCAAGTGTGATGGCCGCGATTGCAAGTGCAGCAAGATTGACACTGCCACTCGCCTCGATGACCCGCATAACACGTTCGATGGCATTGCCGCCGCGTTCAACATTCACGCCCAGCGCCCCGGCCAACTGGCTAACGCCGATCAGCAGTGCGGCTGCGGCCGTGAACGCGGTCATGACGGAATGGGATACGAATGAAATCAGACCGCCCAGACGTGCCACACCTGCAATAATCTGAATCACGCCAAC
>CALHAX010000065.1 GCA_937931785.1 uncultured Hyphomicrobiaceae bacterium
TACACTGTGCTCATGGCGTTGGCCACATCGAACGTGTTCGCAGCAGGCGGGTGCCATTATGGCATTTGCGATCTCGCCCAGTTGCTGAAGTTCACACACAAGTTTGAGTCAGGTTATCTCTATCGCCTGTTTGGCGTCGGCCCCGATGACTGGCAGGAGACATTTGCGGCCCGGTCTCCGATCAACCTGATGGACGGCTTCTCAAGCCCGACAATTTTCTTCCAGGGCGCAGACGACGCCGTTGTGCCCCCGGCCCAATCTCGCATGATGGTCGATGCCCTCAAAGCCAGAAACATTCCCGTCGCCTACTACGAGTTCACAGGCGAACGCCATGGCTTCCGCAAAAGCGAAACCATTGAAACCGTTCTGGCTGCAGAGCTGGCGTTCTTCCAAAAGCACCTTGGGCTGGGATGAGTTTGGCCCTTGTTCGGTTAACGAACAGTCGGGGCAATGAATTCCAGAATGGCACAGCTCATAGTGCATGCGCATTGCGGCGTATACTGAAAAAGTGTTGTATAATATGTGCTGAGGAATATAGTGTATGCTGAGGAATGTGGTGTGGTGTGCGTTGGAGGCACGCCACGCGGTGATGAACGGTGTGTCGGGGACGATCTCTTCAATGTGCTGGCAAGTCACCATCAAAATTCGCCAAACGCCACCAAGAGCGGACGGCTCCACATTTTAACGATGTCGGTCCGGCCTTGTGCGGTTCAGTCGGTCGTAACGAAGAACACGCAGACCCCACGGGAGGGACACACATCATGGCAACAGTCACTTACTCACTTGATGCACAGCCGTCGGTTTTTACGGCGAACAGCTTCCGCACATCCGACAGCCAGACGCGTTCGGACATTGCAGTGAACGCCAACGGCGAACTGGCGCTCATTTATGCGCATGACTTCGGCGGCACGCAGACTGACTTCGACATCGTCAGTCGCACCTTCTCGACGGATGGCAGCTTCACGCCTCTGAATGGTGGCGGGGAACGAGACCAAGGTGGGGGAAACCAGTTCTTCGGGTCGGTGGCCGCGCTGAGCAACGGCAACTTTGTGACCGTCTACGAAGACGAGGACGGCGCCAACAACGACATTATCGAATTCGAGATCTTTAACGCGGCAAATAACGAAGTCGTCGGTTCGACTGTTGTCGCGGACGTTGGGTTCGATCAGGCCAATGCGACCGTCACGGCAACCGCAAACGGGTTCGTTGTTGTCTGGGACCACGCGAACGGCGGCGGCGGTCGTTCAATCGCTGTACGACGATATGACAACGACGGGGTCGCTCAAGACCCGAGCTCTATTGTAATAAGTGGTGGCGTGACTGCCCGAGAGAACAGCCGGGCATCCGTAACGGAATTGGCCAACGGCAACCTGCTCTACACTTGGCGGGAAGATGTTGCGGGCGGCGGGACGGATTTCGATATCCGGGCTGTTGTATTCGACTCATCAAATTCCATCGTAATTGTACACGAGTTTCCTGTTACTACTGAGTCAGATTTCCAGAACGATCCGACGGCGCTCGCGTTGCCCGGCGGTGGGTTCGTGATTGCGTATGTGGATGCGCGCAACGGAAGCTCGGTAGATTTTATTCTGGAGATGGACGTCTACGGAGCGGACGGTATAGTTCTTGCCAACGAAATCCAGGTGTCCGACCCATTCGGAGATGCCGATTTTAACGACAATGGCGCATCGCTCAGTGTGATTTCGGACAACTATTTTGCGGTTACGTATGCCTACTCGACAACAGGCAGCAGTGCCGACGACGAGGTTTATGTTCAAGTCTACGATTTCGACGGCAACCGGGTTCTGGGCGAAACGGCGCTTTCCAGCTCGACTTTGGGAGCGGTTCTGCCGGAACTGGCGGGCCTCACCGGCGGCCGCTTTGCAACCACCTATACGGAGCGGGACGCCAGCGCATCGGACAACAGCGGATCTCATATCACGCTGCAGGGCGATCAGTTCGTGCGCACGACAGACCTCGACAACTCCGGTGAAATCATCACCGGGGATGATATCGTCGACATCATGAACGGCGGCACCGGAGACGACACGCTGAACGGCTTTGGTGGCAATGACACACTGTCTGGCGGCAGTGGTGTCGACACGATCAACGGCGGTGATGGAGACGATCGGATCACGGGGGGATTCGGAACGGATATTATCGACGGCGGCGCAGGGAATGACACGTTCTTCATGAACGGGGGCGAGCGGGAGGATACCCTTGATGGTGGTGCGGATACGGACACTCTTGATCTGAGCGGCTTCACGGCCTCGGGGTTTCTTGTCGATCTGGCTGGGCAGTCTTACGAGGTGACTGTTGTTCCGAGTGCGCAAACCATTCAGAACGTCGAAAACGTCATCGGTTCGGCGCAGAACGACACCATCGTTGGTGACGGGGAGATTAACAACCTCCAGGGCGGTGCGAACGGAGCAGACGGCGACACGATCAGTTATGCAGGATCGTCGGCGGGCGTGACGATTGATCTGCAAGCGGACACGGTTAGCGGCGGTGATGCCGAAGGCGACACGATTTCCGGTTTCGAGAATGCGATCGGTTCGGATGAGAACGACATTATCGGCGCTGCTGTCAATGGCACCGGAACACTGGAAGGCGGTCGTGGCAGCGACAGTCTTTTTGCATATGGAGGAAGCGGCACATTTCTTGGTGGCAACGATAGCGACTTTATCGATGCGCAGTTGAACATTGCGACGTCTGGAGCAACGTTCGATGGCGGTGCGGGAACAGATAGATTCAGTACGTTTGGTCCAGCAGGAGGAACATTCGATCTTCGCGATGACACGTTGCTTGGCATCGAAATACTCGCAATCGAAAACAACCTTGCACAAACGCTTGAGATCAATGCTGGGCAACTTGCGACGTCCGGTGTAACCACTCTGGACGGGGAGGCGTCCGCCGGGGGGACGGGCGCTGATGGTGTGTTCAGCATTTTCATGGACGGTGAGACGACCCTTGATCTGTCAGTACTCACCGCGGTCGACTTTGACCAACCCGGCGACGGGATCACCGTCAGCGGCGACGGAGATGCGGAGACGATCACGGCCAGCGCCGTGCGCGACAACATCAACGTGGACGCCGGGGACGACACGATTATCATCAGCGCCGCAGGCATTGTCGCCGGAGAGTTTTTTGATGGTGGTGCCGATACGGACACCCTGGATTTCTCGGCAAGCAATGCGGATTACACCATAAACCTGACGACAGGTGCGTTTGACTTGCTCGCAGGCGGTGGCGGTAACGATTCCCTGGACGGTCAGAATGGTGCCGACATCATGCGTGGCGGTACAGGGATCGATGGTTATAACGTGGATCGGATTGACGACGTTGTTGAAGAGAACTTCAATGGTGGGGAATTCGATATTCTCCGTACTGCTGTTACTTATACACTTCCCGACCATGTCGAAATTCTGATCATGAAGGGTGGTTCCGGAACCGTTATCGATGCCGTTGGAAACGACGGTCCGACAAACGACGTAAAGAACCTGATGCTTGGCAACAACGCTGACAATCGCATTCAGACGTTTGACGGCAATGATGTTATTCTTGGGCGCGGCGGCAATGATCGCATTCTGGCAGGCGGTGGTCATGATAACATCGCCGGCGGTACAGGCACTGACATCGTAACAGGTGGCGCAGGTAGCGACCTTTTCAACTTCACATCAATCGCGGACGCGGGAGACCTGATCACCGACTTCGATATCTCGGAAATTGACGTCCTCGACCTCCGCGCCATGTTCGACACGTTCACGGGCGGATCGGCGCTGGACACCAATACCGCACAGGCGCAAGGCTTCCTCCGCCTTCAGGACAACGGCAACAGCATCTCCGTGTTCGCGGACAGTGACGGCACGGCAGGCGCCAACGCCGAAGTGCTCCTCGTCCTCCTCAACAACGTCACGGATGACGTGACCGCGGTGGATAATTTCATCCTAGTGTAAGTGGGAACCCACCAGCAACCAACGGGGCGGTCGCAGGAGCTTCGCGCGCAACAGAACTTGCCTCAAGCTATGTGGTCATTGGCGTGTCTATTTCGTTCCGTACATCCTGTCTCCGGCATCGCCCAGACCAGGCACAATATAGCTGTGTTCGTTGAGTTTCTCGTCAACCGATGCGGTGAATATCGGCACGTCCGGATGGGCCTGGGAAAAGCGTTCTATTCCTTCCGGGGCGGCAAGAACACAAACGAACTTGATGCGGGTCGCGCCTGCGGCTTTGAGTTGCGTTATTGCTGCGATTGCAGAGTTTGCAGTAGCGAGCATGGGATCGACTGCAATCACAAGACGCTCTGATATGTTGTCCGGAAGTTTGAGGTAGTATTCCACGGCTGTGAGCGTTTCCGGGTCACGATAGAGCCCGATGTGCCCAACGCGTGCGAGTGGAACGAGTTCCAGCATGCCGTCCAGCAATCCGTTCCCCGCGCGCAGGATCGAAACGAAGCAAAGTTTTTTTCCCTCAAGAACCGGTGCGTTCATCGGTGCAACAGGCGTTTCGATCGGTTTGGTGGTGAGCGGAAGGTCGCGCAAGACTTCGTAGGCAAGCAGGTGGCTGAGTTCCCGCAAGAGTTGGCGAAACACAGCGGATGATGTTGTCTTCTCGCGCAACAAGCTCAGCTTGTGCTGGACGAGCGGGTGATCCACAACGGTGAGCATATCGGTCATCTCAAAGTCTCCCTCTGGCGCACGATCTCAAAAGACCGATCCGTCACTTATGATTTGAATAGGGGGGGCGGCATCCGCCCGTTTTGCCGCTGCGATGCGTCGGCCGGCAGCCCACGTTCCACCTTCAAGAATGCTGGCAAGAGGAAGGTCAGCAGCTGTCCGCTCAAGTTTTTCGCGAATGGTCACTGCAATTCTGTCCAGCAGGACCACCGTCATCGCGCGCCACTCGACGATGAGTGGGTCACCCGGATTATGTGGCCGCTCGAGCATGGTTGGATCACACACATCAAGCACACCAAGGTCCACAAACAAGCCCCCGTTGCGATACTCCGCGAGACCGGTCAAGCCGTCAATGTCTGTCACGGCGACACCAGCATCCTGCAAGGGTTCGATGAGGGAGTAGGTGAGCCATTGGGACAGTTTATGAAACGGAACAAGACCAGTTGTTTCATCATCGCGCACGATGGCCGCGTGTCGCCAGGTATCTCCAAGGTTGACACCCGCAACTTCAATGCGACCCGGCCAGATATTGCCGAAAGCGTTGAGCACAATCGTGAGCAATGCAGGCGCACTGATGCGTCCGTCGTGGTCCTGAACGATCCTGTCGAACAGATTGCCAACACGCGGCGTGTCGCCTGGAAAATACGAGGCGTTGTCATGCAAAGTCGCCCCCAATGCTGTCATGAGACTGGTGCGGCCCGCGAGACCGGCGAGGGGGTTGTCTGCCGTCACTTGAAACGCCGCCCCCATGTGATCCGTTGTCAGGTTCCTCAACCCGTCAGCATCCGCCAGCAATGGTTGGGAAATAATGGATGAAAATACGCCATCACAAAATGCCTCAAGGCTGGCCAAAGCCAGGCCTTCAGAGCGATGGAACGTTTCATCGGTGCGGTAATCGCGATAACGCCACTGCGCCCCGGCCCCGGCATCAAGAAGAACGCTCGTCACAACAAGGTCAAACCTGATCCGTGCCATCTCCTCGCGATTGACATCAAGCGTGTCAGCAATCTTCTTCCAACGATCTACACCCGCGAACGTGAAATGACGCCAGCGCGCATGGAACGGAACGTCAAGGTTCGGATAATTATTGCGAATGGTTTCAATCACATAGTCTGCGGCGAAGTCGAGGCGGTCGAGATTGATGCGAAAGTGGTCACGAGTTTCAGCTGTTGCGAAAACCTGATTGCAGCGGTCGCGCACGGCGTCAGCGCTCAGCAGGGCTGCCACATCCGGAGCCTCAGTAATCGTCAAGTGCTCGCCCCTTGACGTTGTCCAGTTCCCTGGCTGCAGAAACGCTTTCGTCGGTGAAATACCCAGCCGCTTTTTTGGCGTCCATCTCGACATGCGCATCGGGCGGAATCAACTCGTCTGGAATGGGGACGCGTTCAACAATCTCGATGCCCTGTTCCACCAGCGCATCGTGCTTCATGTCACTCATGGACATGAAACGATCAACCCGCGTGACGCCAAGCCAGTGGAACACGTCGGGCATCAGATCCTGAAAACGCGTGTCCTGAACCCCGGCCACACATTCGGTGCGCGTGAAATACGTTGCGGCGCTGTCGCCCATCGGCTGGCGTTTGCGTGCATTGTAGACGAGGAATTTCGTGACCTCACCGAGCGCACGCCCCTCCTTGCGATTATAGATCACGAGCCCTGCGCCGCCCTCTTGCGCCATTCGGATACACTCTTCGATACCGTGCGTCAGATACGGACGACAGGTGCAGATATCAGAGCCGAAAACGTCGGAGCCGTTACATTCGTCGTGAACCCTGCACGCCAGTTTGCGTTTCGGATCCCAGATCGCGGAGACATCGCCAAAGATGTACAATGTCATGCCACCAATTGGGGGAAGAAAAACCTTCAGATCGGAGCGTGTGACAAGTTCGGGAAACATGCCGCCGGTCTGTTCGAACAGCGCGCGGCGTAGATCTGTTTCTTTTAACCCAAGCCGATGCGCGAGACCCGGCAAGTACCAGACAGGTTCAATGGCAGCCTTGGTGACGCTGGCATCACCATTCTCCATCAGCACCGTACCATCAGCTTTGAGTCGTCCTTCTGAAATCGCGTCGCGAAGTTCGCCAAGATTGATCCGCGCCTTGGTCACAGCGATGGTGGGTTGAATGCTGAGGCCTTGCTCGATTTCGTTGGCGAAGACCTTCGCAACCAGATGGCCGTAGGGATCAAGCGACACGATTTTCTCAGAGTCGGCCCATTGCGGAAAAGGCCCGATTTCATCCGTTGGATCGGTATTGGTCAGATCCGGGCGATGGATGGGGTCGAGGGAACCCGATGCGACGGCAAGCGCACGATAGATGCTGTACGACCCGGAGTGCACACCAATGACGTTGCGCGCTTCGGGGCTGTTCAGCCCGCCGATGATCGGGCCACGTTCGCCAGCCGACGCGGCACCCCAGTTGAGCGCGCGGTGATCGCCACCAGCCTTTGGCCGATGAGAGGTGAGTACAATATGGCCTGGTTCGCTCATGACATCCGTCCGTTGCAGCCTCGCCAAACGCAGAGATTGACCCAAGTTTGCCAGCCGGTCCACCGTTTCGTGCGCTTCGATGGTTAATCTTCGGCGATGTCTTCCGCCCACAGTTCTGGCTTCTCTTTGATGAACCGCTCCATCAACGCCATGCAGTCCGGATCGTCGGCCACGATCACCTCGATGCCGCGTTCGCGCAGAAATTTCTCGTTCCCGCCAAACGTCTTGTTTTCTCCGATGACAACGCGTGGAATGCCAAATTGCACAATGGTGCCGGAACACATCATGCACGGGCTGAGCGACGTGTAGATCGTCATCTTGCGATATGATTTCTGTCGCCCGGCGTTGCGCAGGCAATCCATTTCGCCGTGCGCGATCGGGTCGCCACCTTGCACGCGCTGGTTCCGGCCTTGTGCGACCAGACGATCGCCTTCGGCAAGCACCGAACCGATCGGGCATCCACCCTCGTTGTAACCGGCAAGCGCTTCGTCGTACGCCATGCGGAGGAATTTTGCGTCAATGTCGGAAAGGGTGGTCATAGCATTTTCCTTGGATCAACCGACAGGGCCATCAAAGTACGGAAGTGACTCAACACGCGGCATATAAGTGCCCGCTGCAGTCAATCCCGCGACATGATCGGTGATTTCTCCGAGTGGTGCAAACCAGACATTACGGTCCTTCAAAGTTTGTTCCAACCACTGTTCGACCAGCCGCCAACGTGCCAGACGTCCCGTCAGGAACGGGTGGACGATGAGCATGAAAAAGCCATCGGCTTCATATTGCGCCTCGAATTCCTCCCAAAAACCGGCGAGACCGGCAGACGGTCCTCGCACAGGCATCATGTAGTCAATTTCGGCATAGTGCGCGAACGGCGGCCAGTCGTCTGTCCCCCAATGCACCGGCATCTCCCATAGCTCTCCGGCTTTGGTCTTCATGAGATAGGGAATGTCATCGGCCATGAGGGACGAGTCATAGGCGAAGCCATGCTCGATCAGGAGATCAATGGTCGTATCCGTCGCGTTGTAGACCGGCGCACGATAGCCACGTGGTTTGCGACCGCAAATCTTCTGGTGGCTCTCCAGAGCTTTCTCGAACCACATACGCTGCTGATCGTCGGTCTCAACAGGATCTTCGTGCAGGTATCCGTGGTGCCCGATCTCATGACCGGCTTCGAGAATTGTCTCTACGGTATCGGGATAATGCTCCAGGCACCAGGCCGGGATGAAAAAAGACTGCTTCAGACCGAGGCGGTTATAGGTGTCGAGGATGCGGGGTATCGCAACAGTCGGGCCGTAACGCCCCATGGAAATGGGGTAAAGTCGCTTGTGCGAGTCCTGCGGGCGCGCAATGTGAATGAGACTGTCCGCGTCCATGTCAAACGTGATGGCGCAGGCGCACTTCGCGCCGTTTGGCCAGGGTATCGGGTTTTGTATCATGCGCCGTGCTCCTTAGCCTGCCTCG
>CALHAX010000066.1 GCA_937931785.1 uncultured Hyphomicrobiaceae bacterium
GACACCTTCAGTCGGACACACCCTAACTCTGCGCCACCATGGCCTTGCGCGGTAGTTTGACGGGGAACTGTTCCCGCAGTGTTGCATCCAGCGCAGTCGGAATGTGATCCGGGTAGAATTCGTCCAGCATTTCACGTTTCCGCGCAATGGCCGTCTCAACAAGGTTCGGTTTCCCGGCTTCGGTCCATTCCTTCGGGCTCATGCGGTTGCCGATGGCGGGATAGATGTATTCTGTCTGCATCAGCGACAACGTCTGATCGCTGCCGAGGTAATGCCCGGGTCCTTCCGTACAGACTTTGCGGATTACATCGACAGACAGTTTTTCATCCGTAATTTCGATTCCGCGGACACAGCGCAAGCACTGGCCGAGCATGTCATTGTCAATCACCAGACTTTCCAGACAGAACCCCATAAGGGAGCCGTGCATGCCAGCAGATTCATAAATGAGGCTCGTGCCTGCCAACCCTGCCATCACATCCGTAATGCCCTTCTCGTAACCAGACTGCGCATCGGGAACTTTTGAATCTGCCATGCCTGCCGCCGAGCCGCCGGGGAGGTTATAATAATGAGCCATCTGCCCGCAGGCCGCTGTCAGTAGAGCCTGTTCCCCCGATCCGCCCGACATTGCACCGGTCCGTAAATCAGATACGAACGGCCAGGTTCCAAAGATCGCAGGATGGCCGGGCTTCAAAGCGTTCACATAAACAAGCCCGCCAAGTACCTCTGCAACGGCTTGAACAACCGCACCAACGATCGGCGCCGGCGATGTTGCGCCAGCCTGGCCGGCCGAGAGAAGCAGTACGGGCATCCCGCCATACACAGCCGCTTCGAGGCATCCGCACGCGTCCTCCGCAAACTTCAGGGGCGGAACGACGAAGCAGTTCGACTGCGAGACAAACGGACGAGCCCGCCATTTATCTTCTCCACCTGCAATCGCATGCAGCATCGCCAATGTTTCGTCGACATACTCCGGAAGCGTGAAGCTGCTGCCGACGTGCTTTTGTGTGCCCGAAACCGCCGCGTAAACCGTATTGAAATCCAGGTCCCGCGGATCCTCCATGTCCCGCGCCACCATTGGGCGCTGGAAGAAATGAATATTGTCGAGATTTTCGACCATCCGTGCTGCGTCGTAGATATCCTGCAGATAGGACTCGCGGTATTCGTTGTTCTCCAGGTCGACAACGTGGACCGCAGCACCAGCCGTGCCATAATAAACGCGTTGCCCACCCGGGTGAACGTCATATTTCGGGTCCTGGCCACACAACGGGAAATCGCGCGCTGCATTTGCAATAACGTCTTCAACAACCGCACGCGGGAATTTCAGGCGCCCGCCCTCGTAAATGGCACCAATTGCCGTACAGGCTTCAATACAGCTCGGGATTGCGTCGGCAAATCCGATGGTTTCGAGAACCTCCATCACCGCATCGTTGACACGGTCCATCCCGGCAGCGTCCATCGCCATATACGTGCCGCCCTTCATGCCAGCGCGGACGGGCGTCGTTTCTGCAGGGAGTGGCTGGGATCGGATCTCGTGACGGGCTTGTCGTCCCCCGGCACGACGACGCGCTTTGGGTGCTTCCGTTGTCATGCTCATTGCTGCGTCTCCCGGTGTCAGGCGATCAAGACAGGATATTGACTTAATCCATAATCCACTCAAATGCTGATTTTGCAGCAATTTCAAGCGACTTTTATGGTCATTCGCATTACTTTGAATTATGTCACGTTTGCGCCGAACCCTCCCGCCATTGAGTACGCTGCTACCTTTCGAGGCTGCAGCCCGTCTCGGCAGCTTCTCGCTGGCCGCCAATGAACTGCATCTGACGCAGGCGGCGATCAGCAGACACATCAAGGCGCTGGAAGCGTCCGTTGGAACTTCCTTGTTCGAGCGTCAGCATCGCCGGGTGGTCCTCACCAGCGCCGGGCTCAAGCTGAGCGAAACCGTGAGAGCAGCGTTTGCCGCAATTTCTGATGACGCCGAAGCGCTTCGCAACACGGGCGCTGACGAGACGGTTACTGTGTATGCAGAGTTGGCGCTCGCAGCCTATTGGTTGGTGCCGCGCCTTGCGGTGCTGGAGCAAACCCGGCCGGAGATCGATGTTCGGGTGATCACATCCAATCAGTCGCTCGATCAGGTGGCCGACCCTTTCGATATCGGATTGCAGACTAGCCCTCGCACTCGGGACAAGCTTGTGCCAGCGATCGCAGTGCAGGAAGAGATTTTTCCGATCTGCAGTCCGGCCTATCTTGCAAGACGAGGCGGTTCACTCGCACTCGCAGATATACCGGGTGAGACTCTGCTCAGCTTGCGCGACGAAGCGTTCAACTGGCTGGACTGGGAGGGTTTTTTGTCTCACTTCGAAGTGACGCCGCCGCAGGATGCAAATTTGCGCAAGCACAACAACTATGCTGTGCTGCTTCAGGCTGTCATCTCCGGTCAGGGTATTGCACTGGGATGGCGGCATTCCATATCGCGCCTTCTCGAGAGTGGTGCCGTGGTGCGCGTCCTCGATGAAACGTATGAGGTGGAGGATGGGGTGTTTGCCTACACACCACGTGGCCTCAAGCCAGGCAGCAAGGCGGAGCATCTCTTCAACTGGATCGGCGATGAACTACGCAGCCCTGGGTCCGAGCCGTCACGTTCCGGTTGACCGAATAGTCTGCGAACCGTGAGCGCGGTCTTTGACAAGGAGTGTCGCAGCGTGTTCCGCCGCCACGAAAGCGCCCTCGATAAGGCCGGGACTACGGGCTGCGACTTCCGCCCCGGCAAGAACCAGGCGGCCGTTCAAATGGCGTTGCCGCAGGATTTCCGGTCCCACATCTGGATGCATCGAAGGGCCCGACAGATCTGACGGCGCGGTTGTGCACGGCTGCTGCGCCCAATCTTCGATAAAGATATTGGTGGGCGCGGGACTGTCGGCACCGAAACAGCGCGTTAATTGCTCGCGCACCTGGGTTTCCAGAACAGTGGGGCCCAACTCGGTGCGCATGTGTGCAGGCCATCCGAGAAAGCCGAACAGCGCAGCAGTGGTACCATCTTCGGAGCAATGATCGTGCGCCTCGACAATCGGGCCATCCCGACTGGCGATGCGGCCTGACAGTCCACGTGGTCGCCAAAATGCAGTATCGTAGGTCGCGACCAGTTTGGCGTGCGGTGCCATCCATGTCGGCATTCGCTCAAGCGCGGAGGGTAACCCGGGAGTTAGATCTGCAATATCACGAATGAGCGGCGCTGCAATTCTTGGAGGCGTCGCGAGGACTACAGATCCACAGTGCAGTGAAGTGCCATCGGTGCACCGAATATGGACAGTATCATCTTTTGTGCATTGAACCGATGAAACGACGGTACCAAGCATCGTGGCGTCTGGCGGCAATCGGGACCACAACGCGTTGATCAACGCTTGCGGCCCACCCTTGATGCGCTGCAGCCCGTCCTGGTCCGGCAATCTGAGCTGCTGTGGAGCACCATCCGGGCCACCGTCAAGGATGGCTTGTCCCTTTACGTATTGCTCAAATGTTGCGACGTCGAGCCGGTCGAGCCACTGCGACACAACGGGTTGAAACGCTGGCCAGACCCAGGTGGGACCAAGATCTGCAACATAATCTCCGGATTGCGGATCCGTTACGGAATGAATTCGGCCACCGATTCTGTCACGTGCCTCAATGACACACACAGACAGGCCTGCTTCTGTCAGAAGGTGGGCTGTCGCCAGGCCGGATAGTCCGGCCCCCACAACGACCACATCGAAGTGAACCATCGTCATCTGTTAAGGGCCGGTGATTGTTCGATGGCAGTTGTTGCGATCGCATCGAACAACTTCGGATCGTCCATCGATTTGGCAAGCATCATGCCGCCTTGATACGTTGCAACGAGGCGCCGCGCGGCTTTGCGACGCTCAGCCATCGGCATACTTGCGGGAAGTGCTTCGCTGACCCATTCGATATTGGCAGCGAAAAAACCGTTCACAGCGTCACGTACAGAAGGCGGCAGACCTGCGGCTTCCGCACCAAGCAGTCCACACAGGCACAAGGCACCATCCTTGATCAATGCTTTACGGTAAAGCAGGCGGAACGCACGCAGCTTACTCTCCGCTTCATTGGCCGAACGCGTATTCTTATCGAGCGCTTCGAAGAACTGTTCACGATAACGTTGGATCAGCGCCACCGCCAGGTCTTCCTTGCGGGGGTAGTGGTAGTGTACGCTGGAACTCTTGATATTGGTATCGCTCGCGAGGTCGCGGAAACTGACCGCATTATACCCGCCACGGCGCATGCGAAACTCTGCGGCATCGAGCAATCTGGTTGTCGTGGATGTGGTCATGTCGCCGGTACCTATCATGAGGTAGGCATTGACATGTCACGTTGGCGAAGTCAATGTTTGAACGCAATATATCAGGTGATAGATAGGCGATTGAGAGTCATTTCGCTTTCGTGACGTCATCTGGAAGCATTTGAAGGCAGAACGCAACGATGATCGAACTGAATACAGATTTTGGCGCTCGTGCCTCCGTCCATGGAGCGCAGCTTGATTGGCAGCCATCCCCGATGAAGGGTGTGGATCGTCGCATGCTGGAGCGCATCGGGGATGAAGTGGCCCGGGCCACATCGATTGTACGGTATGCACCCGAGAGTAGCTTCTCGCCACATGTCCATACTGGAGGAGAAGAGTTTTTTGTTCTCGATGGTGTCTTCCAGGATGAGCATGGCGACTTTCCAGCAGGAAGTTATATCCGTAACCCACCGGACTCTTCGCATACGCCAGGATCAGATATAGGATGCACGATCTTCGTCAAGCTCTGGCAGTTCCAGCCCGACGATCGTAACCAGGTGTCGGTGGACACAAAAAGTGCGCAGTTCGAACCGGTTGCTGATCGTGTAGGCGTGTCTGCGATTCCACTCTTCAAGGACGCACGGGAAAACGTGCGCATGGAACGGTGGCAACCTGGTGCTGTCGTTGACTTCGAACCCTCCGGTGGGCTCGAAATTTTCGTGATCGAAGGCGGTTTTGAGGAGGGTGGCGAAGCGTTCGGCGCTCAGTCCTGGCTGCGCTTGCCTGATGGAGCATCACTGGAAGCCGTATCGGGTTCTGATGGGTGTCTCTGTTGGGTCAAGGAGGGCCATCTCGCGCATATGGATAGTGAAGCTTTCGCAGCTCGTGTCGCTTAGCGAATATCAAAACAAGCAGCGGACGTCAGTTGCGTAACACTGACATCCGCCGTTTTTTAGACGCTGGCGTGTCGGTCATGCAAGCCTCGACAAGCAGGACCGCGTCATCGTCAACCAGCGATGCTTGGACGCGCTGCCATTGTTTTGCGCCATGCTGCGAGGTTTGAAAGCCCTTCCGGAATGTCAATCTTTGCGAACTCCGCGAACGCCAGTCCGGCAAACGCCGTGATGTCCGCCATGCTGAACTGCTCACCCGCCACGTACGGTTGATCTGCGAGCACGGAATTCAGGTATTGCATACCTTTGAGGGCGGTCTGCTTTTGTTTTTCGCCCCATGCCTTGTTCTGATCACCTTCCAGATCTGGTCCAAGGCCAGGCGTGGCATTATGGAAATATGCGCCGACCGCATCCAGGAGGCCTGACTCCATGCGACGTTGCATCATGTGAACGACAGCGCGCTCTTTTGCCGTTTTGCCACCAAGGGATGGGCCTTCAAAGGCATGGTCGATGTATTCGGTGATAGCTGTACATTCGGAAATCGTCGTGCCGTCGTCCAGCTCAAGCACCGGCACTGCGCCGTTTGGGTTCTTGGCAAGGAACGCAGGTGTGCGGTGTTCGCCGCCCATAACATCTACATCCACAAACTCGACTTTGTCTGTTGCGTTTTTCTCCGCCAAAGCGATCCGCACGCGTGCAGGGTTGGGATATGCAGCTACGTCGTAAATCTTCATCTTGATTGTCCTTCGAGAATTCGCGAGCGCCCTCTTGGGCGGGTGTGTCAGGTAAATGATACAGCAAATTATCTACCTATCTATAGGTAGATATAACTATGAAAGCATCCTGCGCGTCAAGCGTATTGACGCGAAGATGTGACATGATTTTTCAAGTTACCGTGAACGAGGTGCGTTTCCGGGAAGGCGTAAGGGTTTGATTATGAGATTGGATTCAGTAGGAAAACTTTGACAGGGCCGTTGATCATCAATGATTTGAAGTGTGTTTTGTAACGTAGTGGGAATGTCGTCATGCCTGGTGCCATCGAAATCCGCGCCCCCGCCGAGCAGGATAGGGCGCAGCTTGCAAGGCTTTGGCACGACGGTTGGCATGATGCACACGATGGCCTGGTGCCGGATGAGTTGATGGCGTTGCGCACGCATGACACGTTCACCGCATGGCTGTCTGATAAGATTGCAAACATGCGTGTCATGGGGCCGCTGAGCCGACCGCTTGGATTCTACGCGCTTGAAGGTGAGGAACTTGAGCAGTTTTTCGTCACGATCAAAGCCAGGGGTGAGGGCATGGCTCAAGTCTTGTTGTCAGACGCGGAACGCACATTATTGCAGCAAGGCGTCACACACCCGTTTCTCTCGTGCGTTGTTGGTAATGTGCGTGCTGCACGGTTTTACGAAAAACACGGATGGGTCCGTTCCGCTCGTATTGTCAACGAACCGGCAATCGGCGTCGGAGGCATTACAATCCCCGTTTGGCACTACGTAAAGCAATTGGGCTAACGGCTGCGTTGGCTTGGAGATTCTGTTCGATATAAACGGAGGTGCGGGGATGCCGGTGGAACGACCTGATCGTCGCGTCATGATTCCATCTGAATCAGACGTGCTATAAATCTATGCTTCCGGATTGTGCGCACGGCTCATGCATATGTCTCTTGATTGTTCTCCGCCACTGTATGGCGTGCCTCTGCCTCGTGTGCGAGAGCGGCGATGACTGATTGAGGGGTCACGATACCGACGACATGCCCACCATCGCTCACGGCAAGCCCGCTACTGTGCTTTGCCAGCTCGGAGAGGATGTCTTCAACGGTTGTCGTGGATGCGACTTGAGGCAGGGTACTCGTGTCTCCATCACTCGGGCGCATGACGTCTCCAGCCTGCAGCACACGGACAAGCGGAACGTCAGCGGTGAATTCTGCAACGTAATCGTCCGCTGGGTTGACGATCAATTCAGCAGGCGTTCCGATTTGTACGACCATGCCATCACGCATGATCATCATCCGGTCTGCAATCCGCAAGGCTTCCAGAAAATCATGGGTGATGAAGACAATTGATTTTTTCAACACCTGCTGAATGCGAAGGAATTCATCCTGCATCTGTCGGCGGATTAGTGGGTCAAGCGCCGAGAACGGCTCGTCAAGAAACCAGAGCTCCGGTTCTACGGCAAGGGATCGGGCAATGCCGACGCGTTGTTGCTGTCCACCCGAGAGTTGCCGCGGGAAGCTGCTCTCGCGCCCCTTCAGGCCGACAAGCTCGATAACACGAGCTGCGCGCTCGCGCCGTTCGCTGCTCCCCAAACCCTGAAGTTTCAACGGGAATGCAATATTCTCCGCAACGGTTAAATGTGGAAGCAGCCCAAAGCTTTGGAAGACCATACCCATCTTGTGGCGGCGAATATCAATGAGCTCTGCGGGAGTTTTCTTGAGCAGATCTTCGCCATCAAGTAAGATCTGGCCATGCGTTGGTTCGACGAGGCGGGAAAGGCAGCGCACCACTGTGGATTTTCCGGAACCGGAGAGCCCCATGACAACAAAGATTTCACCAACGTGGACGTCGAACGAGACATTTGCTGCAGCCGGGATCGCACCATCCTTGCGCATGCGGTCTGCAAGCTCGACGGGTTTGATGTCATAACCGCTCGTGTCGAAATAATAATCCGGTTTCTTTCCATAGACTTTCCAGACGTTACGACACGACAGTTTGACTGTTTGCTCTGAATTTTCCACCAGTCTCATCCCCCACTTTGCGGTAACTTTCACGCGGTCAAGCAATAATACAGTTCGGCCAGCGCACTCCCGATATGAAAAAGGGCGGACTGTTCGGTCCGCCCCTTCCGTCTGTTTTTCACGTCAGATCAAAGCCCGCGCGATCACCCCTTTGCGGCGTCGACCCAAGGCTTCCAGGTCGCTTCGTTTTTCGCCATCCATTCGGCGACGACCTCTTCAAGCTTGCGCTTCTTCTGATCGACCTCCAGCATCAACGCATTCATTGTGTCGTTGTCGATACTCAGCGCTTTCATCGCCTTGAACGCACCAGGCCAGTCTTTCTCGAAGTTCCTGGAAACAATCTTCGTGATGTCGGCCTGTTTGAAGCCACAGTCGCCTGTCTTGTTCGGGTCAAAGCCCGGCGCGGGGTTGGTGTCGCAATCGGCTGCGGCAGCAGGCATTTCGATCCAATCCCAGGTGTGTTCACTGTGAATCCAGTGTGGCGCCCAGAACATGACCAGCATGGGTTGTTTCGCTTTACGCGCTGCTTGCATTTCGGCGATCATCGCACCTTCAGAACCACCTGCTATTGCTGCAATGGGCAGGCCGGCATTTTTCACGAGGTCTTTTGAGCGTGTACCCCAGTCGGCCGGATACGTGATCAGGCGTGCTTTCGGGAATGTTTCCGGCGTAGCAAACACCTGCGTGCATTTAATAAGAGCCTGAACGTCTGGCAGACCCGGGCACTTGTCCTTCATGTAAGGCGGAAACATCCAGCCTTCTTTCGGCTTGAGGCCGAGCAGGCCTAACTGGACAATGTCGCCATTGGCCACTGATTTAGGGTAGATCTCACCGACGTTGTTGCCCCATGTCTCAGGCTGCAAGTGAATGTTGCCCTGCGCAATGGCCGCAAACTGTGGCACTGCACCAGCTGTCACATATTCGACCTTGTAGCCCGCATTCTTGAGCACACTGCCCGAGATGTGGGCTGAAATGTGCTGACCGGTCCATTCGTTGATGGCAATCTTGATGGGCTTGCTTGAGTCCGCGAGGGCCGGCGTCGAAACGCCTGCGAGGGCGCCAAAAGCCATACCAGCGGCGAGTGCGGCGGTTCGTGTTAAATTCCGGATCTGCATAATTGTGTTTCCTCCCAGAAAACGAAAAAACGCTCGTATTTCAGTGTGGTGCTAATCGTAAGGGGCGCACCGCGTGTCCGTCAACAATCGAATTCTGCAGGCTATTGAGGTGTACCAGTAACGCCGAACGACTTTCGGTTCCGCCCTGATCAGCCGTTTCCCGCCAGAGCACGCTGCTGTACGCGTTCCCGCCAGACAATCAGCAAACCCGCTGAAAGGATCAGCAGGACACCTGGAAACAGACGATCGAAAGGTGCTTCATCGAAGAAAAACCAGCCGATCATAAACGAAAACGGGATTCCAAAATACTCGAAGGGCGACAGGTTGCTCGGTTCCGTCAGGCGGTATGCGGAAATCAGAAGAAATACAGCGAGTCCGCCTGCGAATCCCATTGCGATCAACCACATCCAGTCTTCCGTTGTTTCGATTGGCGAAAATCCACTGGTTGTGAACGTCAGTGCAGCTGACGCAACGAGCGCCCCGAATAGTGAATAAACATTGATCAATGCCGTTGGAATATCGTCGTCGAACAGACGCGCCGTGATGCTGATACAGGCGTATCCAACAGCGGCCCCGAGCGGCAGAAGAGCGTACCAGTTGAAGACCTCGCTCCCAGGGCGCATCACGAGCATAACGCCGAGGAACCCGAGACCCACGGCAAGCCATCGCCACATGCCGACGCGCAGGCCAAGGATAGGGACCGAAAGGGCCGTGATGAAAAGCGGGCCAGAGAACCCGATCGTTGACGCGGTCGCAAACTCCAGATGGACAAGAGAGAGGTAAAAACAGAACTGGGCCAGAACCACGAACCCGCCACGCAACAAGGCCAACCGCCATTGTCGAATGATGAGCGGGCGTCCCATAGCACGCCAGTCCTTTGACCACGCCAGCACGACGATACCCGGCACCAGCCCGAAGAGATTGCGCAACATCGAGAGCTGTTGCGTCGGGTACCGCCCACCCAGATGCTTGATGATCGCTCCCATGACATCGAACAGAAATATGGCCAGCAGGATGGTCGCAACCGCGCGCACGAACGGCGAATAGGAAGAGGCAGCGGACATGGGGAACGGGCCTGGCGGGAATGATTGACGTCGAGCCTAGCACGGCATTGAGATAGGCCAACGCGCAAAAGGCTCAAACGTTTCGATTATGCCGCTGTTGGTCCGTCTTTGCCCCATGCTGTGTGCCAGAGCCAACGGAACGGGCGGGCAATGTCACCACCAATACCCACAAGCGATGGGATCAACACCAGAACGAGGATTGTCGCGGCCCCGAGCCCGAACACCAGCGTTACAGCCATTGGAATAAGGAACTGCGCTTGCCGGCTGGTCTCGAACAGCAATGGCAAGAGCCCGCCGATGGTGGTGAGCGAGGTCAGAAGCACCGCGCGCAGGCGGTCCTGCGATGCACCAATCGCCGCGGACTCGAGTGTTTCACCATCGTCCAACCGCTCCGAGACCTGTGTCATGAGAATGATGGAGTCGTTCACCAATATTCCGGACAGCCCGAGTAATCCAAGAATGCTGATGATCGTGAGGTTCAGATCCATCACGTAGTGCCCGACAATCGCTCCCACCAACCCGAACGGAATGATCGCCATAACCGCAAGCGGCTTCGCATAACTTTCGAACACCCAGGCGAGAATGATGTATATCATCGCGAGTGCCAGAAGGGCACCGAGCTTCAAGTCTTCAAATGATGTGCGGCGCTCCTCGTCACGTCCCTTGAAATCGAATTGGATATCGAAGTCACGCTGCACGCCGGGCATAACATCGCGACGCAGTTGCGCCACAACCTTGGGTGTGTTGGTCACGTCCGGATCGATATCGGCGGTCACGGAAACAGTTCGCACCCCATCGCGCCGCTGGATCACAGAGAACCCTTGTGTCTCGCGGATGGAAACAATTTCGTTCAGTGGAACCTGTGCACCATCCGGACTGCGGAGATAAACCGCATTTAAAGCCTGGCGACCGGACAATGCGTGCTTCTGCTTCACGCGAACGGTCACTTCATCGTCGCTGCGCGCAAATCGCGTTGCAATCGCCCCTTCAAATGCATTGCGCACCTGGGTTCCGACACTCTGTCCCGTGAATCCGAGCGCGCTACCACGCGGCGTCAGCTCCATCACGTATTCCTGTTTCCCCCATGGTAGATCGTCGGCTATGCCACTGACGCCGGGGATCACAGCGAGCGCCTGCTTTATCGTCTCCGCTGCCTTCTTGAGTGTTGCAACCGGTGCGTCCTGCAACCGCACATCCACGTCTCGGCCCGGAGGGCCGACACGTCGAGACGTCACCGCGAGGCGCTCGACGCCAGCAATTTTCGGTAACGCCTTGCGCCAGGCCTTGAGGATGTCTTTGGTTGAGACAGTACGGCCTTCCGTGGGCATCAGTTGCACATCGATCTGCGCAAGGTTGCCACCCTGGCTGCGTCCGGCCTTGCCCAGTGTCGTAAACGTCGTCTCAACAATCCGGATGGCGCTTTGGCTGATATCATCTGCCGCCCGCTGCGCGCGCGGTGGTCGTCCGGCCAGTTTGTCTTCCACGTCGAAAAGGGTTTGCTCAACCCGGGCCACGATTTGCGTCTGTTCGTATCCCGGGGTGCCAGCACCAAAGAAGATGAGCGCCTGAATGTTTTCGGCTGGTGGTGAGGGGAAAAAACTGAACCCGACACGATCACCGCGCACCAGTCCGATGCACAGCATCAGAGATGCAACAGTTGCGGCAACAGTCACGTAGCGCCAGTTGTACGTCAGCTTCACAAACCAGCGAAACGGTCCATCGCGGAACCAGTTCAACCCGGAATCGAAGTGCCGACGGAACCACCATTTCTTCTTCGGGCCAGTGAGAGGAGCGCCATGGCTGAGGTGCCCTGGCAGGATCAGAAAGCATTCCAGGACACTGGCAATCAACACGGCGGTGACGACCAGAGGGATCGCAGACATGATATCGCCGATCCGTCCGGAAATAAGGAAGATGGGAAAGAACGCAGCTTGTGTCGTCAATGTCGCCGCGAACACCGGGTTCAACATTTTCGATCCGCCAATTTCCGCGGCGTCGACGCGTGAGTAACCGCGTTCCTGCAGGGTCGCGGTGTGCTCGCCAACCACAATGGCATCGTCGACAATGATTCCCAGCATCATGATCAGCGCAAACATCGAGAGCATGTTGATGGTCTGACCGGCCATGTACATGACAGCAAGCGTCGCAAGGAAAGCCACCGGGATTCCAACCGCCGTCCAGAACGCAACACGAAAATCGAGGAATATAAACAGTACGACCAGAACGATCACCAACCCCTGCAGACCGTTCGTGACGAGAATGCCGAGCCGCTGCTGCACCAGTTCGCCGCGCACATCGTAAACCTTGACGTTCAGCGTCGGCGGCAGGGTCGGGCGGACTTCAGCAATGTAGTCCTGCATCGCCTTCATTGTCTTGAGAGTGTCGGCAGTTAACGCACGCTGGACGTTCAACTCGATCGCGCGATCGCCCCGCAGGAAGCCGATTGGCTCATTCTCGTCAAACTGCTCCTTGAGTTCGGCCACGTCACGCAGCAAAACCTTATCGCCGGAGTTGGACGCGCGCACTTCGATGGAGCCAAGGTCCAGTGCCGTTTTGCGTTCGCTCAAGGTGCGGAGCTGAATATCCACATCACCTTCGACTGTGCCTGAAGGAATGTCGCGCGTATTGTCACGAATGCGCGCTGCAAGATCTGAAATCGAGAGGTTCAAGCGTCGCAGGTCACGTTCGTTGGCTTCGACCGAAATCTCTTCCGAACGTGCGCCGGTCATGGAGATCTTGTCGATGCCGGCGTTCAGCAGTCCGTCACGAATTTTCTCGGCATACTGCTTGAGTGTCGCTTCCGGGAAGGGCCCGTAGATCGAAATCTTGGCAACACCGTCGCGGAACGGGATGCGTGAGATGACCGGATCTTCCGCGTCTTCCGGCAATGTATTGATCCGTGCGACGGCCTGCTCAACGTCGGATTGCGCCTTCTGCATGTCGGTGCCGCTATCATATTCCAGCGTGAAGGTTGCGGCTCCTTCGCGGGCAATCGCAATCACATCGTCAACACCGTCGAGAAACCGGATTTCCGGATCGATGGCATTGATGATATTCGTTTCAACATCTTCCGCACTGGCCCCCGACCATGCAACGGATATCGTGATGACCGGAATTTCGATCGTAGGAAAGAACTGCGTGTTGAGTTTCGAATAACCATAGACGCCCATGATGACCATGATCGCCATGAGCAGGTTTGAAGCCGTGGGATGACGCACGAAAAGGCGGATTAGACCATAAGGTTTCCGGCGTGGACGTGGCGGCGTGGCGGCGTCCATCACTCGTTAAGCTCCTCAACCTTAAGTCCGTCGCCAACTGTAGAGAGCCTTGTGGTTGCGATACGATCACCAGCCTGCAGTTTTTCTCCGCGCACCAGTACAAAACTGCCATCGGCACCAATCACCTCGACAGTTCGGGATTGAAGCCGCTCATCTTTGATCACATAAACCGTGCGATTGTCGTAAACGGCGGTTTGAGGCAGGCGCGCCACTGCGTTGTATTTGCGGTCCGGGCTCTCCACTTCAACGAAGGCACCGGGCCGGATCGGAATGGGCTCGGACGGGGTCTTCAGTCGGGCAATGATTGTTACACCACCTTGCCCTGAGGCAATTGTCGCCCCGATCCGCGCGATCGTCGCGTCATAGGAAATCGGCGCGTCGCCAACTCGCCAGATCACCTTGACCGGACGGCCAATCAGGTTTCCTCCGGCATCCTTGGCCGCAGCAACGATACGACCATACTGCTTGTCGGTAAGGACAAATCGAGCCTCGATCCAGTCACGGTCCAACAGTGTCGCAACACGATCGGACGCGACAAGCATGCGGCCCATGTCCGCATTCACGTCGGTCACATAGGCGTTGAAAGGCGCAGACAGGTTCGTCTCGGTGAGCCGTTGCTTCGCCTGCTCCAAAGTCCACGTCAGTCGCGTAATCGTCGCGTCCTGTTGCGTAATCCGCGCAGCCTGAACCTTGATGTTGTTTTCTCTCTGCTCGACAACTTGCCGACGTTGCGAGAGCACCAGTTCGCGTTCATCGAGGAGGCGGGCGGAAACTGCATTGCGCTTGACCAGAGCCGTCATGCGTTGCACGTCCTTGACCGCGATCTGCAACTGTTCCTTGTCGCGCTCCAGACCGTCACGTTCGGATTTCAGCGAGGCGCGCAGCTCTGTCAGACGTCCACGCGCGGCCGCAAGTTCGGCACCCGTTTCGACAACTGCGCCCTTGTAGTTGAACGGATTGATCGTCAGCAGCGGATCGCCAGCTTTAACTTCTCCTCCGTCGCGCAAACCGTCGCCAACCGCCGTTACGTCTCCGGCAACAAGTGCGCGCAACTCGACCCGCCGCCCGGCCACTGTTTCACCGTAGAGTCGCAACATTGGTTGGTAATCGGCGAACACCACCGGAACGCTTTTGACGAAAGAAACTTTTTCCTGTGGTGGGCGCTTCGGTGGCTCCGGTTTCGTTGCAACGAGATATTGCTGCCCCTTGTAGCCAGCAAAGACAACGGCTCCCGTCAACAGGACCATCCAGATGGATCGCGCAAAAGTGCGTGCAGTGCTCCGCGTCTTGCGCTGCTCCCGCGCATCAGCCGTTGCAATTCGGGCCTCGTCCAGCGGGACTTTCCGCGGAAATTCTGTCAGGTTCGTCTCAGCCATGTGAGGCCTTCCAAAATATTGCTGTCCGGCGATTTCGGATTGCAGTTCGTCTTCAATCCTACGCCAGCAAAGCACGGGGCGATCAGTGCAATTGACGCACTGCACAAAGTATAACGTATTTAGGGCTGAAAACCCGTCGCTTGCCTAACTCAAACAAAATGACGTTAAGGTGATGGACGTCGCCGCCTATTTTACAGCGCATTCAGGAGAAGTTCGTGCCTGCCAACATTCAACGCACCATTGCAATCCTCGAAGATCTCGTCGCCTTCGACACGACAAGCTCCAAAACCAACATTCCGATCATTGAGTACATTGAAGCGTATTATGCGCAACTCGGGATCACTTCGCACCGCGTACCAACGGATGATGGTCTGAAATCCAGTCTGTTTGCCAGCATCGGGCCATCCAAAGGAACCGGGTTTGGGCTGTCCGCCCATACGGACGTGGTGCCGGTAGAAGGTCAGGACTGGTCAACAGATCCGTTCAAACTGACGCTGAAGGGCGACAAGCTCTATGGCCGCGGTTCCTGTGATATGAAAGGCTTCATCGCCTGCATTCTGGAGGCCCTGCCGCGCTGGCTCGAAGGCGAGCTGACCGAACCACTCCACATTCTCCTCTCCTATGACGAGGAAGTTGGCTGTACAGGCGTGCGGCCCATGATTGCAGAGCTGGGTGATCGCTTGCCGAAACCGCGCGCGATTATCGTTGGGGAACCCACCTCGATGGAAGTGGTTGATGCCCACAAGGGGGCAACCCGATTTGTGACGGAAGTCGCCGGTTGCGAGGCGCATTCCTCCATGTCGCATATTGGAGTAAACGCCATCGAATACGGAGCCCGCTTCGTCGCACATCTCCGTGAAATCGAGAAAAATCTTCCCGCGAACCCGCACGCAAACCGTTTCACGCCACCCAAGACGACGTTGCACGTCGGCAAGATGTCCGGTGGACGTGCGATGAATATCGTTCCCCGGGAATGCCGCATCGATTGGGAAGTCCGTCCCCTGCCGGGCGTTGCATCTGCTGACATTCTCGCCGCAGCCAACCGTTTCGCAGACGTTGATCTCATTCCGGAAATGCGTGCAGTCGATCCGGACGCCAACATTGTCACGACAGCCACAAACGACATTCCCGCCTTCGATGCCGGTCGCAACAGCGAAGCCGTGTCGCTGGCCTTCGCACTCGCTGGACAGAACGACACGTCTGCCGTCAGCTACATGACCGAAGCCAGTTGGTTCCAGCACGGTGGTTGTCCCACCGTCGTCTGCGGCCCTGGCGACATCGCCCAGGCCCACAAACCCGATGAATTCATCGCCGTCAGCGAACTTGAAAAGTGCGGCGCTGCCATGGATCGACTTGGCGCGCGCTTGCGGGCCGGGTGAGGGGCCTGCGACGACCCATCGTCCAGGATGACGTTTTCACGAGGGCCTGTCGCGATGCAGGACGGGCTGGCAGCGGCGGTGGCGTGCGATATGCAGCAGCCTTTCTGGCCACCGTTCTGGTAGTCCGCGCCCGCTTTGGTATGTTACGCCCGGATTTCACTGGCTGCCTGACTTTGGGCAGTGACGCGATCGGTGCTTCTGGAGCGCCGAGGCTGTATGGTTTTTTGAAGGATTTTACCGGACGTGATCTGGTGGCAACAACGCGGTTCGGTCGACTGGCAATGGTGGCGACACCCGTTTTGCCTTCATCGTCACGCCAATGAAATTTTTGCCCTTGCCGACGAATGGTAATGCACTTCTGCTTGCGCTTAAACCATACATTCCATTTCTGGCAGAGTTTGCGACCTTTGATCCACCAGCGGCCACGATCTTTTGCGGCACCAAGATAATAGGCGATGAACCCGGAGGTCTGACCGGTCAATGTACCGTCCTCGCCATAAACAACCGGGACAATAGAGCCTGACGGAGCATGCATATGCACTGTTGCACCAAGAACCAGTTCTTTGATGGCGTCCCCGGACATGCGTCCCGGCGTGGCAGCATTGGCTGGTATCGCTGCAAGCGTCGATAAGCCAACCAGGATGACGCTAATGGCGAGCCCAAGCCGCAATGGATGAACGAAACGCATACAAACCCCAATCACTCACAATCGAAACGCGACCGTGCATGCAAATGGCCAATGAACCGTAAATATGGCGATCTTGGGTGGTCGGAATGCGGGTTTCCGAAGCGGGTCAGCCCCACAGGCCTGCGTCAATGGTGCGGATAACGCCCTTTTCGATCTGCAGCCCATGTGGACGGTCTTCTGCAATCCAGAGTGGGCCATCGAGATCCACATGGCGCGCATGTTGCGCCACGATGGCAGCCGGTGCCATGGCGAGCGACGTGCCAAGCATGCACCCGACCATGACCTCCAGCCCGCGCGCGCGGGCTGCCTGCGCAGCAGCCAGTCCCTCCGTCAGACCACCGGCTTTGTCGAGCTTGATGTTCACAATCTGATACGTGTCAACCACGCGATCAAGGTCGGCGCGCGTGTGGAAGCTTTCGTCTGCACCAAACGGAATGGATGTTTCGATGGTGCGCAATGCCTTGTCGTCTCCGGCAGGCAAGGGTTGTTCGATCATCAACACATTGGCTTGCTCCATCGCGGCGACGTATCGGGGCAGGTCATCGGGGCGCCATCCTTCGTTCGCGTCGACGACAAGCGACACGTTCGGCGCTGCAGCACGGACAGCCGCAATCCGCTGGTCGTCGACACCGTCATCATTGCCGAGTTTCACCTTGATGCGGTCGTGACCATGCTCCAAAGCCAGCATTGCAGCACGGGCCATGGCTTCCGGCGTGTCGAGGCTGAGTGTCATCACGGAATGGATAGGTGAAAATGTATCGAGCCCGGCAAGCGTCCATGCACGTATCTCGGGATGATCAATGCGCGCGGTTCTGGATTCCAGATCCCACAAGGCGCAGTCGACGGCATTCCGTGCAGCACCGTGCGGCAGTGCCTCCAGCAAAGTCTCTCGCGTCATACCATTTGCGATGGCGACAGCGACGCTTTCAATCTGCGCCACGACACTTTCGGTTGTCTCGCCGTAACGCGAATGAGGGAAACATTCGCCACGTCCAGTGAGGTTGCCCTCTGTAATTCTTGCCACAACGACCGTGATTTCTGTCCGCGTCCCACGGGCGATCGTGAAGTTGCCTTTGAGCGGCAGAACTTCAACCTGACTGACAAGCGTTCGCACGACTATGCGGCCTCCGGATAAATGCGCTTCAGTTCGTTCACGATCCTGTCTGCGCCAAACCGGATGGGATCGATACAAGGGAGATCATGGGCGGTGCCGGTGTCCTCGAGAAGTTTTTTGGCAGCAGATTCATCAAGAGCGCTGGTATTGATGCAAATGCCAACACACCGGATCTCCGGATTTGTCAGTTGTCCCATTGCAATTGTCTGGTCAATCACTTGCTGGATGCTTGGCAACGGCGTAGGCACCCCCCGCATTGTGGTGCGTGTCGGTTCATGGCAGACAACGAATGCGTCCGGTTGGGAGCCGTGGAGTAATCCAAGCGTTACACCGGCAAAAGAGGGATGGAAAAGCGAGCCTTGACCTTCCACCACCTGCCAGGTGTTCGGATCCGTTTCCGGCGTGATCCATTCGGCGGCGCCTGAAATAAAATCTGCAACAACAGCATCAAGAGCAACACCCCGGTCTGCGATCAGGATGCCGGTTTGTCCCGTGGCGCAAAACTCTGCTTTCAATCCCACCGCCGTCATGTCTCGCTCCAGAGCGAGTGCCGCGTATTTCTTACCAACCGAGCAGTCCGTGCCGACAGCGAGCAGGCGTCGTCCGGAGCGTTTCGTGCCTTTGCCTGTTTCAAATGACTGCTTCGGATGGCGCAGATTGTGGAGTGCGCAATTGTTTTTCTCCGCAGCGGCAAGAATGTCCGGAATGGACTCCAATTTCACATGCAGACCGCTTGCCACGTCCATGCCGGCATTGAGCGCCTCCAGGATCGCGCTCGTCCAGTGCGGCGGCAACACGCCGCCCGCATTGACCGCACCGATCACGAACGTTTTGGCGCCAGCATCAACGGCGTCTGCGATCGACATATCGGGAATTCCAAGGTCAGCCCCGCATCCGGGCAATCGGTTCTGACCGATGCAGCGCTCGGGGCGCCAGTCAACGACACCTTGCGCAGTCTTTGCAGCCAACGCGTCCGGTACATCGCCAATAAAAAGAAGGAAGGGTGCAGCAAGGTTCATACGGTGTCGTCCATCGTAAAAATTGTTTGGAAGTCTGCATCTCAGAGAGGGGCAGCCCTACCTTACGTGGCCTGCCCCACATCATCTGCCTCGAAGGAATACGCCCGCCCACAGAATTCGCAAGTGACGTGCACGCCGCCGTGTTCGCGCTCCATGTCCTGCAACTCTTCAGCGGGAAATCGTGCGAGTACATTTTCAATCCGCTCGCGTGAGCATCTGCAGCGCTCGGCCATCGGGCGCGTTTCGAAAGCACGCACGTCTTCTTCGTGGAACAGGCGGTATAACAGGCGTTCGGGTGCAAGAGTGGGGTCTGTAAGTTCGTGCGCTTCCACAGTATCGGCCAGCGCGCGTGTTCGCACCCATCCCTCGTCCTCGTCCCAGTCAGGCGGCAGGTCGTTGGCTTGGTCGGGCAAAACCTCTGCACGCTTTTTCCCGCCTTCCCAAGTTAACTTCTGCACGATCAATCCGCCTGCCCGCCAATGCCATCCCTCGCCACCTGCCTCGCGATCTTCGATACGGTCCGCGCCGAAATGCTTGGCAACCGCAATGTGGATAGCCGTCGGCAGTTGCTCGGATTGCAGAAAGTAGGTGTGAGCTGCGTCGCGTAAGGACTGACCTTCCATCGCGACGATCCCCTGATATTGCTGGCCACGCTCGGTATCCGTTTCGCCGCCAGGTGCAATTGTCATTGCAAGGTGACCGGATCCAAGCAACGCGCCGTTTCCCTGTGCCGGATCAGGCGTATTTGAAGAAAACCAGTCCGCGTCAAATGTTGCGTAGCCGCGCAATGCATCGGGCCAGTCAAACGAAACAACCAGAAAATTCAGCGGGCCGTCCGTTTGGGTTTGTAGTGTGAACTTGCTCTCGTTCTTCAGGCCTGCCCCGAGCATTGCGGCAAGCACGAGCGCCTCCCCCAGAACCATCGAGACTGAGTCCGGGTAGTCGTGGCGGCGCAGCACAGAGTCGACCGCCGCGCCCAGGCGACCAACACGACCCAGAGCCCCGGTTTGCTCCAGCCGGAACGGCATCACCAGATCGTCTGGAATTGCAGTTTCGTCAGCAAGCGGTATGGTCATCAAGTAAGCTCCGCGTCATGCGCAAGACACCAGGTCAGAATCGCTTTCTGCGCATGCAAACGGTTCTCGGCCTCATCGAATACGCGGGACTGCGGACCGTCTATCACGTCTGCGGTGACTTCCTTGCCGCGATAGGCAGGGAGGCAGTGGAGGAAAATCGCGTCGGCAGACGCAACTTTCATCAAGGCAGCATCGACACGATATGGCGTCAGTGCTGCCACACGGGCATCGACATCTTTATCACCCATGGACACCCATGTGTCTGTCACCACGCAGTTTGCTCCGGCAACGGCCTGGCGGGCGTTCTCCGTTACAGTGATCGTGCAGCCTTCGCCGCGCGCCCATTCGATCAGGTCGGCGTTAGGAGAAAGCGACTTGGGAGCGGCAATGCGCAGGTCGAAATCGAGCTTGGCAGCAGCATGTACAAAAGAGGTTGCCACGTTGTTGGCGTCCCCGACCCAGGCGATCGTGCGGCCGGCAATCACACCGTCATGTGCCTCTTCGATCGTCATCAGATCGGCAAGGATCTGGCAGGGGTGGCTGCGATCGGACAGGCCGTTGATCACTGGAACATCCGCGTTGTCAGCAAGCTCTTCCAGCGTTTCATGCTTCGTCGTGCGAAGCATGATGGCGTCCACATAACGGGACATCACCTTCGCAGTATCAGAAATGGTCTCTCCACGCCCGAGTTGAAGGTCGTCCTTGTTCAGCAGCAGTGTTTCACCACCAAGCTGGCGCATGGCGACGTCGAACGAAATGCGCGTGCGTGTGGACGGTTTCTCGAAAATCATCGCAAGAACGCGTCCCTTGAGCATGCTTTGCGATGCGTAGGATTCGGCCTTCGCAAGCCCAGACAGCAAAGGCGCGTTCCGCTCCGCTTTCAGATTGTGCGCTGTGTCGAGTATCCCGCGCAATGTGTCACGATCCAGCGTGGAGATATCCAGAAAATGTCTTGGAGCCATGGCCCTGTCACTCCGCTGCCGCAGACGGGCGAACCGCCGTGAATGCGGTGTTCAGAATGCCAATGGCTTCGCTCATTTCTTCTTCTGTTATGATAAGTGGCGGAAGAAGCCGCACGGTGTTGTCTCCGGCAGGCACGGTTAACAGCCCGGCATCGCGCGCTGCACTCACCACAGCAGCGTTTGTGATTGTATCGCGACACTTCACGCCGATCATGAGGCCAAGGCCACGGACGTCTTCGATGAGGTCCGGATGAGCGTCTTGCAGCCCCGCAAGCATTTGTTTGAGACGCAAGGCCTTGTCAGCGACACCGCTCACGAAGCCGTCCTCAAGAACAACATCAAGTACGGCATTCCCGACCGCCATACCGAGCGGGTTGCCACCATAAGTCGTGCCGTGCGTTCCGGCGACCAGGCCCTGACCTGCATCTTTCGTCATCAGACAGGCACCGATTGGAAATCCGCCGCCAAGTGCTTTGGCAATGGCCATGATATCCGGCTGAATTCCTGCCCACTCGTGCGCAAACAGTTTGCCAGTTCGCCCGACACCACACTGAACCTCGTCCAGGATCAGCAAAATACCATGCGCGTCGCACAGCTCACGTAAGCCACGCAGACATTGCGGCGGGACCGCGCGCATGCCGCCCTCACCCTGAACGGGCTCCAGAATGATGGCAGCGGTCTCATCGGTGATTGCACCTTTGAGCGCCTCGTGATCACCAAATCCAACCTGATCGAACCCGTCGACCTTGGGCCCGAACCCGTCCAGATGCTTCGCCTGGTTGCCCGCGGCAATCGTTGCAAGCGTGCGACCGTGAAAAGCGCCTTCGAAACTCAGGACACGATAACGCTGCGGATTGCCTGTGACGTGATGGTAGCGCCGGGCCGCTTTCAATGAACATTCGACGGCTTCCGCACCGGAGTTCGTGAAGAACACCTGCTCGGCGAACGTCGCATCGCACAGGCGTTCAGCCAGCCGCTCTTGATCCGGAATCCGAAACAGATTGGAGGTATGCCAGATCTTTTGCGCCTGCTCGGTAATCGCAGCCACAAGATGAGGATGGCTGTGGCCGAGTGCGTTGACCGCAATTCCGCTTGAGAAGTCGAGGAATGTCCGGCCATCAGTTGTAGTCATTCGCGCGCCTTTGCCCTCGGCAAACTCAAGATCGGCACGCGCATAGGTGGGCAGGACAGCGCTCATCGCAGTTCTCCGGTTGTCAAATAAAAAAAGCCGCCGTGCGGCGGCAATGAAACCGTGGAAAGTGTACGTTTTTCGGTGTGTTCCGTCAACGTGGGTGGTTTGTGGACGAGCGCTTAAAGCGCTGTTGTAACAGCACAAAACCGTTAGAAAAACTTGGGGGGTGGCGTCTCATTTGTTGCTGATTTGACACGGAAGTGATTCCCAACCTTATAGAACTGATTCCCTCCCCTTGCCCCACTGATCCTCGATCATGTATTCCTCTCTTCATTGACCACGAGATCTTCTGTTCTCTGCGTAGAGCGTTGTTTCCGCTCCGGGATTTTCGGGTCGCGTTCCAGTTTGTTTTATCGCGTGAAGTGTAACCGGCGTCGTATGCGCTGGCGTTTGCTCGTGTCCGTTCTGATGGATTTTGTGCTGCGCTAGCCTCTTTACGGCTGTCATGGCTTTTGCCGTGCGTTCGGAGCGCTCAATCACGCACGATCGAAGGAGACGTGCACCATGGCCTGGACCGAAGAACGGGTTGAGACCCTCAAGAAACTCTGGACGGAAGGCCTCAGCGCCAGTCAGATTGCCGGCCGCCTCGGTGATGTTACTCGTAATGCGGTGATCGGCAAGGTGCACCGCCTGGGTTTATCCGGACGTGCAACAACATCACGCATCAAGACGGTTCGTCCGCGCAAGCGGGTCGCCCGCGTCGGCAACAAACAGAACCGGCCCCTGCGATTTGGTGCGCCGCGCGCGCCGTTCCAGGCAGGCGCAACGCCACCCAGCGAGCAGTCTTTCGAGCTCGCGGAAGAGCTGATCATCCCAATGGATGAACGCAAGTACATCACGACATTGACCGAAACATGCTGTCGCTGGCCCATTGGCGACCCGACCAATGAAGACTTTCACTTCTGCGGTAAGAACAAGGTTGGTGGTATGCCGTACTGCGAATTTCATGGACGCAGGGCTTTCCAGCCGGCGCAACCACGTCGTCGCCAGCAGCAACGCCGCATCGTGGCGAATGCGCCGAAAATCGCAAATGGTTAATGTCGGTTCGTAAGGTTCGGCATATGCAAAAACAGTTACCGGCTTGCTGAAGAGGGCCTTGGCAAGCGGGGTAGAAGAGCTGGAGATCCGTCGGGGGGCGATCTCCAGCTCTTTGTTTTTGTGACCCGGTTTTTGGATTAAGATGTAACGATATCCACGTCATTGACGCCGGCAGCGGCTCGCAGGTTGTCGATAAACTGTCTCCGGTTGGCCTGGGGCACGGCTTCGATAAAATTCTCGGCAGCGCGAACAGAAGCAGAGTTTACGCGTGCAAGCATGTCCTCACCAAGTGGGGTGATCGTGACGAGATAGGCGCGGGCATCCCGTCGGTTACGCACCCGCGCGATAAGCCCCTTCGCATCCATGCGGCCCATCAACTCTGTCACTGTGGACCGGTCAATCCCGGTTCGCTGAACAATGTCGCTCTGAATGACCTTCCCACCATCCTTGATCGACATCAGGATTGCAGTCTGGCGAAGCGTGAGATCAACGCCGGCAGTTTCTTGTGCAAACAGCATCTTGGCGCGCTGCTCGGCCCTGTGCAGAAGCTGGAATACGTCTGCGCCGGCCCCCACCAGCGGTGATGTGTCTGTCATTCAACTCAGTCCTGATATTTTGGGGAAGTTTCCCGTGGTTTGCGTGTTGTTTGTGTTGGGATAACCAATTGAGCTGAGACAGCTTTCAACGCCAGATTGTCACAGCATCGATCTCTTGAACTGTCAGTCTCGACCTGCAAAGTTCCCGTACTGATTAGTTGCATCATTCAGCAACGCACGAATGTCAGCATTATAAATGAACGATTTGAACGATGCAGTAAAGCAACGTTCAGTTTTTTTAAGTTTGGTCAAACCCATGGAAGACGGCACACTGCTCACGCCAGTAAAGGCTGCACGCAAGGAGAAGATCCTTGATGCGGCGGAGCGGTTGTTCGCGCAGGATGGCTATCGGGCAACGACAATGGAAGGGATCGCGACCGCGGTTCAAATGTCCAAGGCGACGGTTTATTCTTACTTTAAGGATAAGGATGCGTTGTTCGTTGCTGTTGCCGAAAGGTTCATGAATCGTCTGGTCTGCGCAGTCAAAGATTCCATCGACCCCAACGAACCATTACGGAACGCCATCGCAGTTGGTTTGGTCGCAAAATATACAATTTGCTACAAAGTGCTTCGCTCGTCTCCTTATTCGCGCGAATTGTTCGCGGCCAGCAACGAGATGGTCGTAGATCTTCAGAAGCAGATGAATGCCGGTGTTGAACAGACATTGTTTGAAGCGATGCATATGGCTGGCCGCGACCAGACCGAGGCTCGAAACAAGGCACGATTACTCACCGGGGCCGTCGAGGGTATTGCGAACAATGCCGCGGACTTTGATATTGCGATGTCTGATATACGTGCTCTGGTGAACGCGGTGGTTTGAGATTTTCTGAGCAATCTGGGCATCTTCACTCCCGCGACAGTCCCTTCTCCTCGAGTTCCGCCAGATACGTCGCCCAGCGTTCATCGCGTTCCATGCCCATTTCATGCAAGTACTGCCAGGAGAAAATGCCTGTGTTGTGCATGTCGTCGAATCCGAGCCGCACAGCGTAATTGCCAACCGGTTCGATCGTCATGATTTGCACGGACTTCTTGCCGCCCACAGTCTTGCGCTGATCCGGACTGTGCCCTTGAACTTCCGCACTCGGACTGCAGACGCGCAGATACTCCGCCGCGAGTTCGAACGTCTGACCGTCGTCAAATGCGATGGTCAGAATGTCCTTTGCAGGATTGAGGGTGATATCCGTCGGCCAGACATCCGTCGTGCGTAGCGTGCTCATTGCTGTGTCGCCCTATTGGATGTTGATACTTGGCGCAGCTTTCGCACCGGAAGAACCGATCGACGACCACGCCTTCTCGGCAATCGCACGATAGATGCTGGTGTGTTCACTGTTCGGTGCACTGGCCACAACCGGTTGTCCGGCATCGGATGTCTCGCGAATGTCCATGTGCAGCGGAATTTCCCCAAGGAAAGGAATGCCAAGCTTGTCCGCTTCGTTCTTTGCGCCTCCATGCCCGAAAATATTCGAGCGTTCGCCGCAACTCGGGCAGAGGAAGTAGCTCATGTTCTCGATGATGCCGAGCACGGGCACATCCACCTGCCGGAACATGTTCAAGCCCTTGCGCGCGTCGATCAGCGCGAGATCCTGCGGTGTCGAGACGATGATCGCACCTGCAAGCGGCACTTGTTGTGCCATGGTCAATTGTGCATCACCTGTTCCCGGTGGCATGTCGACAACGAGGACGTCCAACTCGCCCCACGCAACTTCGCGCAACATTTGCGTGAGTGCCGAGATGACCATGGGGCCGCGCCAGACAACGGGCGTGCCTTCGTCCACGAGAAACCCCATGGACATGCATTTGAGGCCATAGCCTTCCATCGGACTGAGGACATTGCCATGCGCCTGTTGAGGGCGTCCGGAAATTCCGAGTAATCGCGGCATGGACGGGCCATAGATGTCGGCATCCAGAACGCCGACCTTCAGTCCGTTGGCCTGGAGAGCCAGTGCCAGATTGACGGATGTCGTCGATTTGCCAACACCGCCCTTGCCCGAGGCCACGGCGATGATGTGCTTGACGCCTGGCACACCGGCAGATTGTCCACCGCCGCCGGGTCCACCTGCAGGAGCTTTTGGTTTTGGGGTGGCGGCAGGCGCAGCGGGCTTCGCAGCTTGCCCCGTCGGAGCATCGGCCGTCAGCACCACACCAACGTGATCGACGCCATCCAGATCACTGACAACCTGCTCTGCGGCCTTGCGCAACGGCTCAAGCTGTTCCGCCCGTTCCGGTGGAACTGTAATCGAAAAATACACTTTGCGGTTGGCAATCACGACCTCGGAGACAAGTCCGAGTTCGACGATGTTGCCGTCAAGGTCCGGGCCCTTGACCCGTTTGAGGGCATTCAGAACGTCGTCTTTGGTCACGCAGTTACTCTTTTCATGGAAGTGCAGAGATTTGGGGCGAATGTATCCGGTGGGCGCGTGCGGTCAACCGCCATGCAGCCGCATATGCAACTTGAACACCAGGATACGCGCGTCGCCATAGGCCCTTCGCGGTAGACAAAAAACACGGCATAACACATCGAAGCAATCGTGAGTGAGGAGTTGCCAGGTGAAGGAATTCGAGATCCGGCCTGTACCGGATGATCCCGCATTGTCCAGCCCGGTCACCGGGATTGATCAGGATGGAAATCCGGTTCGCACATCAGTTGTTACCGAACGTCCGTTGACGCTCTTCCTGAACGCCCAGGAAATCGTGACCATGATGACGATTGGCGACCATCCCGATCTGCTCGCCGTCGGCTATCTGCGCAACCAGAACATGCTGCATGATGACGATGAGATTACAGGCATCGACTACGAGCCTGATATCGATACGGTCGTTGTGCGCACGGCGCGCGCCACCAATTACGAAGAGAAGCTCAAGAAGAAGATCCGCACGTCAGGATGCGCACAGGGCACCGTGTTCGGCGATCTGATGGAAGCGTTCGAGGGCGCAAACCTGAGCAGCACGGCCCGTCTTAAAACCTCCTGGATCTACACGTTATCGAAAAAGATCAACACAGCACCCAGTCTGTACCTGAGCGCCGGAGCGATCCACGGCTGCGTTCTGTGCCGGGAAGATGTGCCATTGATTTATGTCGAGGATGTCGGGCGTCACAACGCCGTCGACAAGATCGCAGGATATATGTTCCTCAACAACATCACGCCGGACGATAAGATTTTCTACACCACTGGTCGTCTGACCAGTGAGATGGTCATCAAGACGGTGCACATGGGGCTTCCGGTTTTGATTTCCCGTTCCGGATTCACAGCGTGGGGCGTTGACCTCGCGCGGCAGGCGGGCTTGACGTTAATCGGGCGGGCGCGCGGCAAGCGTTTCATCGCTCTCGCCGGAGAAGACCGTATCGAATTTGACGCAGATCTTTCGCGCGTTGATCGCGAAGATCCAAAATCTGCCCGTAAGGGCGGCAAGGCCGAGGCCGCAGAATGAGTGCACCCGTTCTCGGTGTCCTTCTGGCTGGCGGACAGTCACGCCGCATGGGCGGTGGGGATAAATGTCTCCGATTGCTCGGCGGTGAACCGATGCTGACGAAGATCATCAATCGCATTCTGCCCCAGGTCGACAGTCTGGTGATCAACGCGAACGGAGATGCTGAGCGGTTTGCCGTATTTGGTTTGCCAGTCATTCCGGATCCAATTGACGGCTTTGCAGGACCACTCGTCGGTGTTCTCGCAGGGTTGCGCTATGCGCAACTATCCGGGCGAGATGGCATCACCAGCATTGTCACGATACCGACGGACGCCCCGTTCCTGCCACGTGATCTGGCGCAACGCTTAATCATCGCACAGGACGGAAAATCCAACCGAATTGTGCTCGCTTCATCAAATAGTCGTACACATCCCGTTTGCGGTCTCTGGCCGGTCAGCCTCGCGGGCGATCTTGAGGCAGCGCTAGACACTGGCACCAGAAAGGTACTGGACTGGACGGATCGGCATGATACCCTTATCGAGGATTTTGCGATGGTCGTGGTCGACGGAGAGGAAATTGATCCGTTCTTCAACACCAATCGCCCGGACGACCTGGAAGAGGCCGAAGCGCTCGTTGCGCGCTTTGGGACGCTATAGAGTGGGGCACGCGTGACGCCAGTTATCGGAATTGTAGGGTGGAAGAACTCCGGAAAGACGACGCTGACGGTTCGTCTGGTTGAAGAATTCACGAAACGCGGCATCAGGGTCTCGACCGTCAAACACGCGCACCACAATTTTTCCGTAGACGAAGGAACCGCAGACAGCGCACGCCATCGTGCCGCTGGAGCCGGTGAAGTGGCAGTTGTTTCGCCAGATCGCTGGGCCATTATAGGTGAACTGCGCGGCCAACCCGAGCCGGATTTCAACGACGTGCTGAGCCGCCTCTCACCCTGCGATCTGGTTCTGGTTGAAGGCTACAAGAGCCACCCCATTCCCAAGATCGAGGCGCGGCGCAGTGATGCTGTTGACAATGCATCCATCGCGGCACGCGACATGATGGTTCTGGCCGTCGCAGCCGACCATCCAATCGAAAGCATTCATCGTCCGGCATTTGATCTGGACGATATTGCGGGTATTGCCGATTTCCTTGAACGGATCGTCGGGCCATTTGGGCGCAAGGGAAATGCGATCGATCCGTTGCCACTCCAGCCGCCGCTTCCGGCAAACTGATTTCAGCGTGCAACGTACACTCCTGATTCCGATCTGGCCGCGGATTTCGCTATGGGTTCTGGCCGCCGCCTCTGCCATATGCCTCTCATCGGGGTTGGCAACCGCTGGACCAGATGATCCGAAGGTTCCTGCGGGCCTCGATCCGGGCGGCGTGTCTGTGGCACATATCGACACCGGTGTGAACTATACGCTCCCTTTCATCGCAAAGCGGCTCGCACGCGATGGTGAAGGCGACATTATCGGTTATGACCTGGAGGACGATGACCTGACCCCGTTTGATGCCCAACCGGGTTCGAGTGAGGCAAACACGCGGCGTCATGGCACATCAGTGGCAAGCGTGCTTTTGCGCGAGGCGCCACGCGCGCGCCTGCAACCGTACCGTTACGCCGCCAACAATCCGGCATCATTTGCCGAAATCGTTTACCAGATTGGCTACACCCCCGCCCGTATCGTGGCGATGCCTTTGGGCGGATATAAAATGTCGGATTGGGAACCATTTCGCGATGCCGCACTGGCCGTTCCGAATGTCCTTTTCGTCGTCTCCGCTGGTAACGAGGGCAAGGATATCGATTCCGACCCGATTTATCCCGCCGCATTCAATCTGCCGAATGTCCTGGTTGTCGCATCAACAGACGCGTTCGGGCGGTTCCCCGCCTCATCCAACATCGGCGCAAAGACAGTGCACATTTCGACACCTGCGGAAGAGGTCGAGGCTATCAATTTCGATGGTGCACGCATGATTGCATCGGGATCAAGTTATGCCGTGCCACGGGTTGCTGCGCTTGCTGCACGTATCGCAGAGAAAAATCCGAACCTGGATGCACTCGCTCTCAAGGGTGCGATCATCGCTCTGGCCGGTCCCAACCCATCGGAACGCACACCTCGCACACGCTACGGCTGGATCGCCGCTCCAGACGCCGTTCCGCTTCGGTAGGATTACTGCTGGGTTCCGTTTTGCTGGTTCTGGTTCGATCGCTGGTGTTGTTCGCTCTTCAGGAAACGCTCAGCCGCATCGAGCCCCTTTGGATTATGCGTCTTGATCGCGTCCAGCGCGGTCGCAACGAGCGCCTTGTCCCCTGTCGATTTTCCAGCCTGGATTGCCATGCGGTGGACAGTGGGATTGGCCGGCAACGCGGTTAGTAGCTGACGGATGTGCGGTAGTGCCGCGTCTGCCTTGCGCGCATACATCAGTGAAACCACCAACCCCAACCGTGAGTTGATGGCGTTTGGATCGAGCTCCAGCGCCGTGTTGAACAAGGCTTCCGAGGTTTCGAAATCGCGTGCTTGCCCAAACCCCTGCGCGGCCAGTGCGATCAGTTGCCGGTTCCGCGTTTCAAGACAGTCGTGTTGCAGCGGTGTTGAAATAAGGATCGGCAGCTTCGCGCCCGAACGTCGCGCCGCTTCAGTCGCCAGAATGCAGGAGCGATAGGCCACGCCAATCTTGCTGCTTGTCTCGACATGCGTCGGGCCACTCAAGTCCTGTAAGCGTTTGATTGATGCGGCAGGCACCGCCTCGAACAGACCAGCCCCACCTGAAGTGGCAATCCCAACCAGTTGTCCGTCTTCATCAACCACGGCACCGCCGCTATTGCCCGGTTGCGTGTGTGCCGTGTGATGCAATCGCCCAAGTGCCTTGCCGGGTGCCGGTAGTGCCAGAACAACACCATCGATATAGACACGAATACCACGCTGTCCGAGATCATATCCTACCGTTCGCACGCGGTCGGACGTCGATAGCGATGTTTCTCTGACCTGCGCAACCGGCCCATCCGGCAGTTTCGCACGGATCAGAACCAGGTCGCCCTGAAACGCGCTGGGAACAACATCACCAGTGACTTCGCCGTCGGACGTGAAGATGGTCACGGATTTCTCATCCGCAACCACATGACGGTTCGTCACCAGGAGGTTCTCGCCGATGCGGACAGCGCTCCCGTAGGGATCAAAGCTTTTGATCTGGAACACCACATCCCGTGTATCACAGACACTCTGCGGCGCGAGGCAGGCAGAGCGCGCGCTTGCTGGACTGCTGTAGGTGGAAGACATCCCGACAAATGAGACAAGAGCCGAAATCAATACGAGTCGTCGCATCATGCCGCTTGCTCCTGCCCTGAACTGTGGGTGTTGAAAGTGAATTTCATTTCAGGCACCCGCACACCCGTCAGCGCCTTCTCCGCACGCGGGAGAATGTCGTCGTTCGGCCAAATGCCGGACCGTAGCGTCACGCCATAGGGATCAGCATAGCCGGCATCCAGAATTGCCGTACTCGCCGCGGCAGCATCGTAGTTCAAACGATACAGGGCGGCTTCAATCCCGTCAGCGGTACGCGTCAGCACACCATACCAGACCTCGCGCGTGCCATCATTGGCCGGTTGACCAATAACGCCTGCATTGAACCAGAAGCGTTTCCCGAGCGACGTGTCTGCCAGATGTCCGAAGGGTATGCCGCAGTGGCCCCCAATCACGACATCAGCCTCCGCGTCGGCAAGCTCTGCAGCGATGACATCGTGCTCGGAGGCAAAAAGGAACCGACTTGTCTCACCGCGTGTGCCGTGCACGACCCGCAGTTTCAAACCCGCCCAAGAAAAACTTGCCTGATCCGGCAAGCCTGCCATCCAGGTCCGGTCATCGCGGCCCACGCGTCCGTCGGCGAAGGTGTACCAGCCTTTTGCCAGCACATCGCAGGCACTGCCTTCATCGAACCCGCAGGCACAGTTATCGGCACTGGCAGCAAGCTGCTGTTCGCAGTTTCCGGCAATGACATGCACGCCCCAGTCGCGAATTTCAGCAATAGTTTCAACCGGGTTCGCGCAATATGCCACCACGTCACCAGTACAAATGGTGTGTTCGGGTTCGATCCCAAGTCGACGGGCTTCAGCCCGCATGGCCAGTGTCGCCTGCAGGTTCGAGTAGGGGCCACCGAAGACGAGAATACGCTCCGCAGTCTCGAAATGTGGGGTCAGGTCAGCGGGCATGCAGTTTATCTCATGAGGCACCGCATCCGGTGCATGTTGCAACTTTGTGCCGACACGATAAGCTGGGAGCCACAAAACAACAAATGTTTGAGGGACACGATCATGGCTGAAGCCGTCACATCTGTGCGACCTGAGATGGGGGCGCGCGACGGGGAAATGATCGATCCGTTTGGTCGCCATGTGACGTACCTGCGTGTATCCGTCACGGATCGGTGCGATTTTCGCTGCGTTTACTGCATGTCGGAGCACATGACGTTTCTGCCAAAGCGCGAACTTCTGACCCTCGAAGAACTCAACCGGCTCTGCTCCGCTTTTGTCGCAAAAGGTGTTCGGAAACTGCGCATTACCGGCGGCGAGCCGCTGGTGCGCAAGAACATCATGTGGTTGTTCGACCAGTTGGGTCGCCATCTCGAAACCGGTGCGCTCGACGAGTTGACCGTCACGACCAATGGCAGCCAACTCACCAAACTGGCCGATGACCTTTATGCGTCAGGTGTGCGTCGCGTGAACGTATCGCTCGACACGTTGGACGAGAAAAAGTTCAAGGCTGTGACGCGTTGGGGCGATCTCGGCAAGGTGATGGACGGGATCGATGCGGCGCAAAAGGCTGGCCTCAAGGTCAAGATCAACGCGGTTGCCGTGAAGGGTGTCAACGACACGGAATACGACGACATGATCCGTTGGGCCCATGGTCGCGGCATGGATCTGACCTTGATTGAAACCATGCCGCTCGGCGAAATCGATGAGGACCGTACAGATCAATATCTTCCGCTTTCCGTCGTTCGTGCCGACCTCATGGAGCGCTGGACCCTGACCGACGACATGCACAAGACAGGCGGTCCGGCCCGTTACGTGAAGATCGAGGAAACTGGTGGCCTGATGGGCTTCATCACACCAATGACCCACAATTTCTGCGAGAGTTGCAACCGCGTCCGCCTGACGTGCACTGGCGATCTTTACATGTGCCTTGGCCAGGAAGATCGCGCCGATCTGCGGACACCGTTGCGCACAAGCCCGGACGATGCGGCACTTTACAACGCGATCGATGAAGCCATTGGCCGTAAGCCCAAGGGCCACGATTTCATCATCGACCGGCGCACGAAAACCCCGGCCGTATCCCGCCATATGTCGGTGACGGGTGGATAGGTCCCACACGCCAAATAACACGGCAGGCATGTTGGCGATGATGGTGGCGATGATCTGCCTCATCGGCAGTGACTCGTTGGTCAAACTCGTATCCGAGCGCCTGCCACTCGGCGAAATTCTCGCAATCCGCGGCGCCATCATGGTGGCGCTGATGTTGCCTGTTGCGTGGAAGCTTGGTTATTTTCGTCCACTCGGGTTGCTGACAGAAAAAATATTCACAATTCGTATTATTGGCGAGCTAATCGCTGTTTTCTTCTACTTCCTTGCTTTGTTCCGCATGCCACTGGCCGATGTGAATGCCTTGATCCAGTTCGCTCCACTCGCAACCATCATGGCTGCAGCCACACTTTTTGGCGATCCCGTTGGATGGCGCCGTTGGTTCGCAGCCGTTGTCGGCTTGGTGGGCGTCATGCTGATCATCCAGCCCGGCGGCGACGGGTTCACACCCTATGCGTTCTTCGTCTTCGGCGCCGTGGTGGGTGTCGCCATGCGTGACATCGCAACCCGTGAGATGGACCGTAGCATTCCCTCGTTCTTTATCGCACTCGTAACCGGCGCGGCGGTGGCAATACTTGGTCTGGCCCTCGCGCCGTTTGAAACCTGGAGCGTGCCGAGCGGTGTGGATATGCTGAGGTTGTCCATTGCAGGGGTTTTTCTGTTGGGGGCCTATCTCCTCATGATCATGTCGGTGCGCATGGGGGAGCTCTCCGTCGTTGCGCCCTTCCGGTTCACCAAGGTGATCTGGGCGATCATTGTTGGTTACATGATCTGGGGTCACATCCCGAACCCGCTGGCTGCTGTCGGGTTCGCACTCGTTCTCGGTGCAGGGCTCTATGCGTTCTTCCGCGAGCGCAAGCTTGAGCGTGAGAAAGCGTCCATCGCATGAACAACACGTCGCGGAATGGTCCAGCCATCGCAGCCATGCTGCTGGCAATGGCAACGCTCATTCTCAATGATACGCTGATCAAGTTGGCCTCCGATAACCTGCCGAGTGGGCAGATCATGGCGTTACGGGGCACCATGGCGACAGCGCTGATTGCCGTCATGTGCTGGCGGACAGGTGCGTTCGGCAAGGCCGCTCGGATCGCGCAAAGCCCAGTGTTTCTGCGTGTTGCAGCAGAAATCGGGGCAACGGTTACCTTCCTGCTTGCGCTCTTCAACATGCCCATCGGCAACGTCGTTGCGCTCATGCAGGTCACGCCACTTGTTGTTGTTGCGGGAGCCGCGCTTTTCCTCCGTGAGCCTGTTGGGTGGCGTCGTTGGGCCGCTGCGCTGATGGGGTTCGCAGGCGTCATGCTGATCATACGGCCCGGAACGAGCGCTTTTACACCCTGGGCCATGCTGGCGCTTGTGACCGTGGTCTTTTCCGCGTCCCGGGATTTGGCCACGCGGCGCATTCATCCCGAGACCCCAAGCGCGCTCGTTACTTTGATTACTGCCGCCGCAGTGACGGTCATGGGTTACCTGATGTTTCCGTTCCAGGAGTGGCAGCCGGTTGGTGGGCGTGAATTCGGTTTGCTGGCAATGGCTGCAATTTCGATGGCATGCGCGTATCACATGCTCGTTCTGGCGATGCGTTCAAGCGACGTGTCAGTTGTGGCACCGTTCCGCTACACCATGGTGCTATGGGCGACGTTGTCCGGTTACCTCGTGTGGGGTGAACTGCCGGATACGCTCGCGGTCATAGGCACCGCGATTGTCATAGCGGCCGGGCTCTACAGCTTCTTTCGAGAGCGATATCTCATGGCGAGAGATTAAACATCGGACTTCAATTTGGATCTGCAGCGAGATGGTTCAGCATCCTGCGAACGGTTCGAATTTGTGGTGCCTTACGCGTCAGGTAATCCGGTCCCGTATATCCCCACCAGTCCCAGCACGCTGCAGGATTGGCTGCAGAAACAGTGGCGCGTGGAAATAGAACAACGAGGTTATTCGCTTCCGCCCATTCGGCATAACCCGTCGTACGCACCACTTTGCCGAAGTTTTCGGTGTCGCTTTGTCCGCAACCGTGGAAGACGACATGCACTTGGCACGCGTCCCCCGTCGCACAACGTTCGGGAACATACGCTGCACCGCTCTTTGCCATACTGTGATTTTCAATCCCTGATGTGAACGGACGCTGATCAATGAACAGGAAACGTTCTGTATTTACCGCAGACGCAGGCTCCAATGGACCGCGGATATGCTTGAGGACAGCTCCGGCCTGATCGTATTCACACGCATTGATATAGGGTGTTCCGCTCGCGCCGCAGGGAGATCCTGCTGTATCGGTAATAAACGCATGTGCGCCGGATTGATTGTAGAGAAAGGTGATGTGATCGGACGGAATTTGTATCTCTTCATAGAAATCCCGTGCGGCTGAAACGATGTCATTGACAACCGTTGTGTCAGCCTGGGCAGAGTACAGATATATCTTGTGGGTCTTGAGATTTTGCAGCGGCGCAATGGCGTCATTGTACGACAAGTCACGCGCCGTTTTGGCAAGCCGCGATACATTCGGTACGCCGGCCAACCTGAGGTTGTTCTTCATGCACCCGTTGATCGCCTTGCTCATGTTGATGAACGACACACCGGGACCAGACATTGTTTTTGTGAATTCACTCTGGCCACAACCATAGGGGCCGCCGGCAATAAGCCCGGCACCGTTAACGATATCGCTGTGCGCAATGTGAAACTGTCCGGCCATGTAGGCTCCGGCGGACAATCCAGACACGGATGTTTCCTCCAGCTTTGCTCCGACCTTGGGCAACGCCACCGTTTCCTCCTCGGATGAGCAACCGAAGAGCGCTCCCGCAACGGCAACGGCGGCAAGTGTTTGGAACAGGCGCATGGTTGAGGTCCAATGGTTCACGTGTAGCGATTCGCCCGCACCCTAGCATGGGGACATTACCGTAGTCTGACAGACACCCGATCTGATCGTCCGTTCGCATCGATCACCGTCAATTTGACGAAGCCTGCTCCGTCTGGCGTCCAGTGGGCCGCGCTCCGGTGCTCGGGGCTGTTCAAAGGCTTGCCGTCGATCAACCAGGTCAGAGGAAGTTTGCCACCACGGGCCTTGAGGACAATGGGGCGCGACCGGGTTGTGTCTCCGGGTGCGTCGAGTTCGGCCTTGTTTGGCGGAAAAACGATTTGCAACGGCACGACGTCAGCGCTCTCGACCTGCGCACGAAAGCGAAAGCGTTGCAACGGTGGAGGCAGTTGTGCACCCTTGGCAACCAATGTCCCTGAGGCACGGCGCGGCAAAGGGGTGCGTTTTGCCGCCACATGCTGAAACGCGTCGAACAGGATGGGCGCTGCCGCGGTGATGCCGGTCAGCCCTGGTGTTGCCGCCCCGTCCGGCCGCCCGATCCAGACGGCCACCACGTGGCGTCCGTCAAATCCGACAGCCCAGGCATCGCGGAACCCGTAGGACGTGCCGGTCTTGAATGCGATGCGTCCCGCGCGGGCATTGCGTGGCGGTGGTGTACCGGACAGAACATCGCCAACATACCATGCGGCGGCTTCGTTCATGAAGCGACGGGCTTCCCGTGCCTGAATGTCTTCGTTCACGTTGGCGCGCGCGATGTCGCGGTTCGTGCGCAATGGTGTCGGAACGCCTCCATTCGGGATGGCGGTATATAGCTCCGCAAGTTCCGTTAGTTTGAAACCGAGTCCGCCGAGCGCAATGGCCAGCGTCGGTGATGCGTCACCCGGAAGTTTTGGAGTTTGCCCGGCCTTGCGAAAACGCGCCATGAGCCGGGCCGGGCCAACACGATGCAGAACCTTCACAGCAGGAATATTCAACGACTGCTGCAGGGCATCGCGAATGGAAATACTGCCACGATAAAACTTGTCGAAATTTTCCGGCGCGTAACTTCCGAACCGCACAGGACGATCCTCGATCATCATGTCTGGATGCGCGACGCCACCTTCAAATGCGAGGCCGTAGACAAAGGGTTTGAGTGTCGAACCTGGAGAGCGAACGGAGCGGGCCATGTCGATGGCACCAAACCGGTCGCCAGATAAAAATCCGGGTGAACCAATGTGAGTCAGCACGTCTCCCGTCTTGTGATCCACAACAACCATGGCTGCGGACAGCCGGGGCCCTTTCGCCTTGGCGTGCGTCGTCACCAGTCGTTCCAGTCGGCCTTGTAGCGCCCGGTCCAGCGTCAGGCGATGGCGCCGCAGGTCCGGGCGTGCGGCAACTTCACTGTCGGTCAGATGTCCGGCGTAAAGCGGGAAGGCGTGCCGTACGCCGGTAACCCGCTCCCGTTTGGCTCGGGCCGCTTCTCCAGAGGAAATAACGCCTGCTCTCGCCATGCGGTCGAGAACACGGTCGCGAGCCCGTTGTGCCGCTCCACGGTTTCGGTTCGGACGACGCACCTCGGGTGACTGCGGCAACGCCACCATCAACGCCGCCTCACCAATTGACAATCGTTTCGGTTCCTTGCCGAGATAGGCGAGTGAGGCGGCGCGGACACCCTCCAGATTGCCGCCAAACGGCGCCAGTTTCAGATAGATATCAAGAATTTCGTTCTTGGAAAGACGGCGCTCCAGTTGAATGGCGCGCACCATCTGGCGCAACTTACCCATCGCCGTGCGTTCATGTTTTTCATCCAGAAGGCGTGCCACCTGCATGGTAAGCGTCGAAGCTCCTGAAATAATTCGTCCATTCGCGATCAGTTGTTTTCCAGCACGCGCCACGGCAAACAGATCCACCCCACGATGGTCATGAAACCGCTTGTCCTCATAAGCGAGGAGCATTTGCAGATAGCGCGGGTCAACACTGCTGCGGTCCGCAGGCAGACGCCATCGCCCGGTCGTCGTGGTGTAGGCACGCAGAAGAAGGTCGTTTCGGTCCAGCACGACGCGTGAGAGATCATGCGATGGCGCAAGGTTCACCGGACCGAGTTGCTGGATAGCCCGGTGAACCAGGGTAGCGGCCGAAACCGCCAGGAGCGCAAGCCCGCCCGCCGTCCAGAGAGCGAAGCGGCGTAGGAGCACGGACTTGCGAAGGGGTGTGTGCATCGAACCCGCTCAGTTCACGGATTCGATGGCAAGACGACCGGCAGCAGTTCGCGCGTAACGGTCGGGGCGATACATATCTTCCGCAGTCGCTGCCGGATGCAGAAATGCTCCCGGGCTGACCGCACGAACGATGTAGGCCAGTGACATTTTGCGTGGGGTGGCGGCATTGTTCTGTAACGGCAGGTTGAACGCAGCCATGACACGATCCTTCCGGAATTCCGTATGAACAGGACGCGTGTGCGTTTTCAACCATTTGAGCGCTGCGGTTTCACCCCCAGTCACAAGTCGTGGATTTTCGATCTCGAGGCCTGCTGGAAGATTATCCACCAGCATGAAGCGCCCACCGCGCGCAACGGCTTCTTCAACGTGAAGAACCACAACCATACGATCGTTCTGCCGCAGTGCAGAGTTCCCCCCATTACTACTGGCTAGGTTCACCGCTGTGCCGTCCAGCTTGAAATATTCCCGGGTGATCGCGAGGCCACGTGTATCCTGCGGTTCGGGTGTAAGGGCATCACCTGTTACCGTCACGACGGCATCAACAGGTACATTCCCCTGATTGATGATCCGCGAGGTGTCTGTCCCCAGGTCCACCGCAGAGAAATTTTGCGTGAAATGACCCTCACGGATTTTTCCACCCACGTTCAGACGTGTCGCCTGATCATCCGTGATGATGGAACGCGCTGCGAGCAGCACCCACGCATTTTCCTGCGTCGAGGTATGGCTCTTCGATGCCAGAACCGAAGACACCAGAGAGGCCAGCGACGGCACATTCTGACCTGTGACACGTGTTTCAGAGATCAATGTGAGTGTCGCAGCAGCATCACGAAGGCTGGTGCCGAAATCCACACGCCAGCGGTCGTCTGCTGTCTTGCGCAGATCGTTTGCAGCCGCCACCATGATACTTCCTGCACGCGTCGTATCACCATACATGGCGAGCGCAGCTCCGAGTTGCGCTTTGGCGAGTGGCGTCGTGAAGTTCGACAGTCGTGTGTCCGCATAGTAGCGCAAATCACCGATCGGCGCCCGTCCGTTGCGCGCAAGAATATAAAGCGCGTAGGCCACGGCTTCGCCACCGGACTTGAAGTCGCCAGCGTAGGTTACGAAGTTCTGCAATCGGTCGAGCGACTGCGTCATCGCACGCGTTGGCACGGTGTGCCCTTGCTCCTTGGCACGGGTCAGGAAGTCCGTGACATAGGCGGTAAGCCACATGTCACCGGAGCCAGGCCGCCACAGCCCGAACGCACCACCTGAACCTTGCAAATCCATCAGGCGTGCGATGGCCTTCTGGATACGTTCTGCAATTTCCTCCTTCTTGAAGCCATGCGTCGGTCCGGCAAGGCTGGAAAGATAAAGCAGTGGCAAAGCGCGGCTCGTGGTCTGCTCGGCACACCCATAAGGGTAGCGTGACAAGGCCCGCATCATGCCCGGAACATCGAAACCGGCCGCCTGACCAACACTGACGGAAACGCGTGCCAGTCCTGGTATCAAGCCATCGATCAGATCAGGAGTGATCTCGAGGCGCGCGCCCGGCTGCAGTTTTGCAACTGTACGGCGATGTACCGACCCGCCCGGTGCCTTCACGTCGAACGTCAGGCTTCGGGCGATCGAAACGCCCCCCAGTCCCCTGAGCGACACGTCGTAAGTCACAGCGCCCATCTCGAGCGCCCGGATCGGTGCGCTCACAAATTTGCGTTGATCCGCGTTGAGTTCGACCGACTCATCGAGAATATCGTCAATCTCGCTCGTTCCGTGTTTACGGGTCACTGAAAGTCGGTAGGTTCCCGCCGGTGCTTCAATGTTGTGCAGGTCAAGTTGAATGCGGCTGGTATCGCCCATCGTCAGGAAGCGTGGCCCACTGACGAGCATCACCACAGGGTCTCGCACAATCACGTCCTGCGCGGCGTGGCCCACTTTGCCGCGGCTCCACACAGCCGTCATGACGCGCAACGTGCCATTGAACTCGGGAAGATCGAACTCAACAGTTGCCTTGCCGGCTGCGTCAACGGTCACAATTCCGGAGAACAATGCGACAGGTTTGCCTGTTGGTGGAGAACCTGTCGTGCCATCGCCGCCCCCATCGCCACCGGAACGAAGCGCCCCACGATTGGCCCGCATACCATCGATCAATCGACCGTAGAGATCGCGAACTTCCACACCGAGCTGACGCTGGGCATAGAACCAGTCATCGGGTGCAGGTACCGCATGACGTGTAAGATTAAGGATCCCCACATCGACGGCCGCCATCACCAGATGCGCTTTTTCTCCAACCTGTAGTCCGCTCAGTTGAACGGGGACAGACAACGTTGCTCCGGACTTCACCTTTTTGGGAGCCAAGGTCGCAACGCCAATCGTGCGATGCGTCCGGTCGAGGTCAAGCCATTGTACGCCGATGGCGCGACGCGGCATGCGCTTGGCACCAACATCCATCGGGCGGTAGAACATCGTCGTGACATAGGCGCCGGGCGCCCAGTCTTCCGCAACATTCAGATCGATAGTGGTTTCACCAGCCTGAACCGCGACGTCCTTCATCATGTGAAGTTTGTTGCTGAGTATGGCGATCTGAGCACGTCCCGGATCGTCGGACGTAATGGTCAGTCGTGCTGTATCGCCTGGTTTGTAGCCTTTGCGATCCAGCGACACTTCAAGGCGTTCCGGCGTGTCGGAGGTTCCACCGCCATACCAGCCAGCGTCAAAGCTGCGACTCGAAACTGTTGTCACTTGTCCGTTGGTGCCATGTGCACTGACTTCGAGGCGATAGCGGCCCCACTTGACCGGCATTTCAATCCGGCCCGGCAATGCTGCAGATGGCGTCACTTCACCCTCGCCAGCCTTGCGCGTGTAGGTGACGGGGTCATAGCGCCAGTTGCCGTTTTGATTGTACCACTGAAAGTGGCGTTCGACCCGGTACAAAACCCAGGACAGTCGTGTGTTCGCAATGGATTTTCCATCAACGTCGACGTAGGCCACATCAAACGCTGCTGCCGCGTCAGGAGACAAATCATCGGCTTGAAAGAGCGCTTTGATACCGACGGCTGCGCGTTGTGGTGCAACCGGCAACACGGTCCGTCGTTCGATTGTCCGACCTCCCGGTTCACGCAAGCGGACATTGATAGCAGCTTCTAGCGGGCGCAACGTTTTCGGCAGACCTGGCAGCGATACGGGAATCGTCGCCTTCCCCTTGGCATCCGTTGTCGGCAAGTCTGCAAGATCTGCGCGTACGGGTGTCACGTCCTTGTCATCGAGGCCGAATGTGTAGCCGGCCCAGCCCTTGCGGCCAGCCGCACGCATACGCACGATCATGTCACCCTCGATCGCGAGATTGGCAGCAGGCGGCCCGTAGAGATAACGACCGTTAACGGAGATTTGCGCTCCCGTATCGGCAGACAATTCATCAGCGTTTGATTGCAATGTCATCGCCAGGCGTTCAGGAACAAAATCTTCGACAAGGAACGAAACCTGACCAACCGGATC
>CALHAX010000067.1 GCA_937931785.1 uncultured Hyphomicrobiaceae bacterium
TCTCTCCGGTTACGTTTTCGTTGCTGCACGCGCCCGCAACATGTTCAAAAGCCAGAAGGCGCAACGGCGATTTGGTTATACAGGTGGAAGCTGCATGATTGGTGGTAGCGTACTGATCGCAACAACGCGTTGAAACAAATCGTGCTTCCGGGCCACTCCGTTCAAAATCAGAACGAAATCGAGGTAGCAGATGCCCACTGATCGAGACGAATGCACTCAAGGAACGCACGCGCTTCAGACCCTCATACGCTACAAGGGGTGGGCATTCGACCTCACGTTAAAGTCACTCGATGCCGTTCCAGGAGATGAACTCACCAAGATCCGTCCGACAACATTCAAGACGATACTTCACACATTGAACCACATCACAGTCGTTGACGATATTTTCAGATCACATTTGAAGGGAGAGAAACACGAATACACTGAACGAAACACAAAAGAGGCCCCTTGCCTCTCTGTCCAACAGAAGAGAGCAACGGCACTGTGTAACTGGTATACAGAATTCACCGATGCCCAAAGCAGCATGGATTTAAACCAGGTCATTGACTTTGAATTTGTAGGTGGTGGACAGGGAGCAATGTCGCGCGCTGAAATTCTACATCACATCGTCAATCACACCACTTATCATATCGGATATGTCAGCGACATGATGTATCAAATTCCGTTGGTGCCGCCAGCAAGTGATCTGACGGTATTTCTTCGTGACATTGAACAGCATTGATTTCTGCAGAAAATTGACGACAACGCTCTCCAACACCAGGCATTCTCACATCAGGGTCGCAACATTTGCGAGCCTCTCTCATGCTCAAAACATCGATGGATGGACGCGGTCGGGTGGGGTGTGACCGTCGATGAAGGTCTTGATGTTGATGATGACCTTTTCGCCCATGTCGACGCGGCCTTCGATGGTGGCGGACCCCATGTGTGGAAGCACCACAACGCGGCTGCTTTGAAGCAGTTTTGGATTCACGGCCGGTTCGTGCTCGAAGACGTCGAGGCCTGCGCCCGCAATTTCCTCCAGTTCTACCATTCGGGCGAGTGCATTTTCGTCGATCACTTCGCCACGTGCTGTGTTCACGATAAAGGCTTCCGGCTTTAGAAGGCGCAAGCGGCGCGCTGACAGAAGATGGAACGTCGCCGGTGTGTGCGGGCAGTTAACGGAGATAATATCCATGCGCGCCAGCATCTGGTCGAGGCTTTCCCAGTAGGTCGCTTCGAGCTCCTGCTCCGTTTCCTCCGCGACACGGCGGCGGTTGTGATAGTGGATTTGCAATCCGAACGCCTTGGCCCGTCGTGCGACCGCCTGGCCGATGCGACCCATGCCGATGATCCCGAGACGTTTCCCAAAAATCCGGTGCCCCAGCATCCACGTTGGCGACCACCCGCTCCACGTGGCGGCACCGCCCTCCTTCAGGAAGGCGGTGCCTTCTGCGAGACGACGTGGCACGGCCAGGATCAGCGCCATGGTCATGTCTGCGGTGTCTTCCGTCAGGACGCCCGGCGTGTTGGTTACGATAATGTTGCGGTTGCGTGCGGTATCGAGGTCGACATTGTCCACGCCTGTGCCAAAATTGGCGATCAGTTTGAGATTGTCACCGGCCTGGGTGAGAACGGTGCGGTCAATCTTGTCGGTCACGGTCGGAACAAGCACGTCCGCTTTCTTGACTGCCTCGATCAATTCGCCCTGCGACATCGGCTTGTCTTCGACATTCAGGTGCGTCTCGAACAGCTCGCGCATACGGGTCTCGACGACATCCGGCAGCTTGCGTGTGACAATCACAACCGGTTTTTTACCGCTCATAGGTGGGACCCAACATGCTGGCTCGAGGAATGGAACGTGACGCGCCGGTGGCCCGGGCATGCCTCACGCACAACGAATTTGCCTTCTAACAGAACCATTGTCGTCTGACAAAGCGTGGGGACCGCGACGTTTTTCCGGTGACCTCGCGCATTTATTCGCGCATGGCGTGTGCGAATCCGTTAGTATTTTCCGCAACTGATGCGTTGCCCCAACATGGGTATCCGAGTGGCATGACACACTTGATTTACATGCGCCTCGCTGCCGTTCTTCTCTGCATTGCTTGTGCAGTCGGTTCGGTACGGGTTGCCTTTGCTCAGTCGGCAGAGCCGGCTGTCGTCAAGCAACTTGAGCAACCACGGTTTCACAGTCTCAAATCTGACCGGGTGAATGTGCGGCGTGGGCCTGGCCTGAAACATCCTGTCACGTGGGTGTTTCGACGGGTTGGCATGCCTGTTGAAGTGATCCGCGAATTTGAGAACTGGTGGCAGATCCGGGACAGCGAAGGTGCACAGGGCTGGGTCTACAAAGGCCTTCTGGCACGACGGCGCACAGCACTTCTTGTCCCCTGGAAGCAGAAGGATGCAGATCAGGGTTCCGTAGCGTTGCGAGTCAAATCGGACGCATCCAGCACTGTTATTGCGTTTGCAGAGCCTGGCACGATTGCAAACGTGCGGGAATGCGACGGTCGCTGGTGCCGTGTCATCATCGATCCCTACGAAGGCTGGATCGAGCAGCGTCAGCTCTGGGGCGTGTACGAGAAAGAAGCGATCAGACCGTGAAGGAAGCTCGCAGAAGTTTCTGTGGCGAAATTCAGAGTGGGCGGCGGTCGCGAATGCGAATCACAACATCGACGCTAGAGATTTCCATACCTTCCGGCGCCTGCGGCATTCCAGAAATCTGCATGCTATCCGTAGGAATATCGATCAGTCGGCCATCGTTTTCATTCAGGAAGTGATGGTGCTTTGACGTATTGGTATCAAAGTACGTTCGTGCACCGTCGACTGCGATCGCCCGAAGCAAACCTGCTTCCGTAAACTGACGCAAGGTATTGTAAACGGTCGCGAGTGACACAGGAAAAGCCGTCGCAACGGCCTCTTCGTGCAGCATTTCTGCCGTGACATGGCGATCGTCGTTTGCAAACAGAAGCTCACCCAGCGCCATCCGTTGGCGCGTCGGACGCAACCCTGCCTGCTTGAGCAATTCAGAAACGTCTGTCTTTTCGCTCAATATAGAGTGCGTTACGTCGTGCATCTGGTTCCGTCATAAATGGTTCGGATAACGATGTGCCAGCCGATCTTGTGTTGATATAGTATAGGTTCAGATGGATGTCGCTGCAATATGCACGATGTTGCAGGGTTGCGACAAAGTTATCCGTTCATGAACCCTGATTTTAAGGCACCTGTAACACCACGGGAAGCTGCTTTCAGCCATCGGACGACTGTGCTATGCGCGGGACACCGATGTTTCGCCGGTCCAGCCGGCACGATGACGCCTGATGACCTGGGGCCCCATACACATGACCGAAAAACCATCCAGCTTTGACTACGAGGGTCTGATCTCTTGCGCGCGCGGCGAACTCTTCGGACCAGGGAACCCGCAACTGCCAATGCCGCCGATGCTGATGTTTGATCGGGTGCCCGAAATCAGCGAAACAGGTGGCGCGCATGGGAAAGGCTTCATAACGGCAGAATTCGACATCAAGCCGGATCTCTGGTTTTTCGAATGCCATTTTCAGGGCGATCCGGTGATGCCAGGCTGCCTCGGCCTTGATGCATTGTGGCAGATGCTTGGATTCTGGATTGGCTGGAATGGCGGGCTGGGGCGTGGCCGTGCCATTTCCGTTGGTGAAGTCAAATTGACCGGAATGGTGCTGCCGAGCGTCAAGAAGGTTACGTATCGCGTCGATATCAAGCGACTCATTATGCGTAAGCTTGTGCTCGGTATCGGGGACGGTACGCTGCTCGCTGACGGAGAGCTTGTCTACACTGCCAAGGATTTGCGCGTTGGCTTGTTCAAGGATGAAGCCGAGGCTGCCTCCTGAAGCCATCTGGCACTGGTACGGTAACCAGGCGGCAATCGGGGGTTTTGCGGACTTGGAGTCAGCCCGGATTCCTGTATAGCTTGCATTGAGTGTGCAGGTCATATGGCGTGCGTGTGGCGGTGACAGTTCGTAAATCACGGCATACCCGCATATCGCGTCCCGGATTCGGGGTGCGCGCATCCTGCTGCGGGGAAAACGCTACAGAACAAGGGCTATGCGATGAGACGTGTCGTCGTCACAGGTATTGGAATCGTATCGAGCATCGGAAACAACGTGGACGAGGTATTGTCCTCGTTGCGTTCTGCAACGCCTGGCATTACGCGCGCGGACAAGTACGCCGAGCTTGGGTTTCGCAGCCAGGTGTTCGGAATGCCGACTATCAACTGGCAAGATGCCGTGCCACGGAAACCACGCCGTTTCATGGAAGCCGGACAGGCATGGAACTATATCGCCATGGATCAGGCGATCCAGGATGCGGGGCTGGAAGCCGGCGACATCTCGAACGAGCGCACCGGCATCATCATGGGGTCTGGCGGACCCTCGACCCATGCCATTGTGCGCGCCGCTGACACGACCCGCGAAAAGGGACCGAAGAAGGTTGGTCCATTCGAGGTTCCAAAAGGGATGTCGAGCACAGCTTCAGCGACACTGGCCGTACCGTTCCAGATCAAAGGTGTGAATTACTCGATTTCGTCAGCGTGCTCCACGTCGTCGCATTGCATCGGCAACGCGTCGGAACTCATCGCCTGGGGCAAACAGGATATTATCTTTGCCGGTGGATCGGAAGAACTGGACTGGACGTTGAGCGTGCTCTTCGACGGTATGAACGCCATGTCTTCGGACTTCAACGACACGCCTGCGAAAGCCAGTCGCGCGTACGATACGGCGCGGGACGGCTTCGTGATTGCAGGCGGCGCCGGTGTTCTCGTTCTTGAAGCGCTGGAGCACGCAACAGCACGCGGTGCAACGATCTATGGTGAGGTTGCCGGCTATGCGGCGAACTCCGACGGCCACGATATGGTGCAACCGTCCGGTGAGGGCGCTGTCCGCTGTATGCGCAGCGCCATGGCGGAGATTGGCGATTGCACGATTGATTACATCAACCCGCACGGCACATCGACCCCGATTGGCGATCTCAAGGAAATCGAGGCCATTCGGGACGTCTTTGGCGACAACATTCCACCGATCTCGGCCACGAAATCCCTCACGGGGCATTCTCTCGGGGCCACCGGCGTCCAGGAATCGATCTATTCGATGCTCATGATGAACAACAACTTCATCTGCGAAAGCGCCAACATCGAAACGCTTGATCCGGTGTTCGCTGATATCCCGATTGTTCAGGAACGCCAGGACGATGTGGATATTAATTGCGTGATGTCGAACAGTTTTGGATTTGGCGGAACAAATGCGACTTTGATCTTCAAGAAATATCACGGCACTTAACGCCGCTGATCGTTTCCTGATAAGCTCTTACGGAAATTCATCATATGACCACGACGGATATTGCCATTCCAGGCCCACTGATGGCCGGAAAACGCGGACTCATCATGGGCGTCGCCAATGATCGCTCGATTGCCTGGGGCATTGCGCGCATTCTCGCCGGACAAGGTGCGGAACTGGGGTTCACCTATCAGGAGGGCTCGTTTGGGCGTCGTGCGGTACCGCTTGCGGAAGACCTTGGCTCGAAGATCATCGTGCCCTGCGACGTGACAGATCCGTCGACAATCGACGATGTCTTCGCAAAGGTTGACGAGGTATGGGACGGCAAGCTGGATTTTGTCGTGCATGCGCTGGCATTTTCAGACCGGAACGAACTCAAGGGGCGTTATGCTGACACCTCACGCGAGAACTTCATCCAGACAATGGTGATTTCCTGCTTTTCGTTCACGGAAGTGGCGCAACGGGCTGCGGCGCGAATGCCGGACGGCGGATCGATGGTCACACTCAGCTATCTTGGCGCGTCTCAGGTCATCCCGGCTTACAATGTCATGGGTGTTGCCAAGTCTGCGCTTGAAACGAGCGTGCTCTATCTGGCGAATGACCTGGGACCGAACAATGTTCGTGTGAACGCCATATCGGCTGGACCTGTGCGTACGGTGTCAGGGTCGGGGGTCGGCGCGGCGCGTTACATCTTCAATCATCAGCGCGATCACTCGCCGCTTCGCAAAACTCCCTCTCTTGACGAGATCGGAGGTTCTGCACTTTATCTGTTGAGCGACCTTTCGACAGCGGTTACCGGCGAAATTCACTATGTGGATGGTGGGTTCAACAAGGTTGGCATGCCAAACATTGAAGCGCTGAAAACGCTCGAAGATGCCATGGCCGCGAAAGACGCCAGCAAAGCTTGAGAGCACACACAAGGCCTGTATTTGTTCTTTCAATTTTCCCTGTCCGTTCGTTCCTGCCATGATGCGTCGTGCAAGATTATTTTGATTCCTGAGCAGGATGGACGACAGTGATCGGCCTTTTCGACTCTGGCCATGGTGGGTTGACTGTGCTGCGGGAGCTCTCGAAACGCTTCCCGGATCAAGCGCTCGTCTACTATGGCGATCACTCGAATGCGCCTTATGGTGACCGGGATGCGCAAGAGGTTGTTGACCTCACCACCGCCGGTGTCACCCAGCTGTTCGATCTTGGGTGCCGCCTGGTTTTGCTTGCCTGCAATACAGCGACTGCTGTTGCCTGTCGAAAACTGCAGCAGGACTGGTTACCGATATCCGGTTATGCAGACCGGAATATCCTTGGTATTGTCGCACCGACTGTAGAGGTTGCGACGCAGGTTCCATGGGCAGTCACCGCACCGCAGTACCCGCAAAAATACAACACGGATACCATTGGAGTATTTGGAACCAGCCGGACGGTGGCATCGAACGTCTATCCGGAGGAAATTCTCAAACGCTGCCCACGGATGAACGTCATCCAGCAAGCCTGCCCGTCCCTGGTGCAAGGGATCGAAGAAGGCTGGCCTGAGGTGCAGCTTGCCAAACGTGTTGGCACTTATGCCAGTGCACTTTTGGAAAATGCGAAAGACAAAGTGCCGGAACGCGTCATTCTTGGGTGCACGCATTATCCTTTGCTGGAATCACTTTTCCGCTCTGCTCTGCCAGATGGCACACGTTTGCTCGCGCAACCCCAGGCCGTTGGCGACAGTCTGGAAGACTATCTGACTCGCCATCCTGGCTATGTGACGCCCCTTGGAGTCGAAATAATACCCGTTCGTCTCCTCACCAGTGGAGAACCGGGCGCAGTTTCCCAAACACTCTCCCGGTTCTGGCCCGATGCCCCCTTGTTCGAACGCATTCCATCCTGAACAACGCTGCAACAGTTCCTGTTCACTGACGAATTGTGATCGGATTTTGCATATAAGGCGTAGACGCATGAAACAGCGCTGTTAAATCAACACCATGATACTCAAGGCTAACGGCCTCGCCCTGGACACTGTGACACGATCGGCCAGCGCGTTTTGTGCTGTGTTCGGCTTTGGCCTGTTGACTGCTCTACCGCAAGCCCAGTCTCAAAGTACAACGCGCAAGGACACCTGCGTCGAGTTGCGCGCGCCAGAGACCGGCCTCCTTTTGAACGCGATGGCGGTTAAGAAACCCGAAGACATTGCACAAGCTCTGAGCGCACTCAGCCTCCTGCCGAGATTTGCTCTGCCTCAAGATCCGACATCCGGTCGACGTCCGGTTCGCGGATCTTACGCCGTACGTTTCACTGATCGACAACTGAACCGCCGTGCGGTGAGTTTTATCAACGCTGTTGAGAAACGCGGGTCATGGCGCGCTGTGAAGGCCAGCGGAAGTGCCGTGCGCGGTGTGTCGCCGGCCAGGGTTGCCGGTACGATCCGGAGTCTTTTGGTTCTAGCGCAGGCCTTTCCCGAACTTGCAATTCGTGCGCGCAAACTGGCACGCGATATGGGGGACGCGATCCTGATTGCAAGCGAACAGGTGGACATCTCAGCCGTTCCCATCGCCCTTGCAAGTCTAGATCGGTCCCACAATCCATTCATGCGTGCAACAGTGCGACAAATGTTATCGACCTGCCGCCCGCTCAAACAGGTCACAGGATCCGGTTGGTTTGTTGCCGCCAAGGCTCCGGAACTCCATTATGCTGACACAGCGCGCGTAGGAGAGGCCTTTATTGCGCTCACCCGCGACACGGGAGAACAACGCTTCCTTGCATGGACCCGCAACGCCAGTGCCTGGTATTCACGCCACCCCTTCGTCGCCGATATTCACGCCAATGCGATGGCGGCCGGACTGGATGCGGAGCTCTTCACATTGAGTGCCGAGGAAAAATATCTCAATCGCGCTGTCGATCGAGCAAGATTCGGTGTTCTTCCTGCTTTTGACGCCCTGCCCGGCAGCCCCAACTCCATCCCGTTCGTTCGTCGACTACCGCTTGGTGATCTTGCCAATATACTACATGCTCTGGTTCAGATCTCGACAGCCTTGGCTGCTGCACCTGTCGGCATGATCGATGAGGACATCCTTGGTCGGATCAACCTTGCAACCCGGTATGCCTATCGCTCCTTGCGGATGCGTGCCCTCAAGGGGCGACGCTTGCAGTTGCCCGTTGAGCAGATTGAACTGGCATTCGACATTGAGCGTGCCCAGCGCGCAGGTGCGGCGCTTGTTCCACCGGACGTTAACGACGACGCTTTTCGTCACGTTCTGGCGCACGGTGTGGACCGCCTCAAACGCTACATTCCAATGGATGGTGCAGCCAGCGGATTGCTGCTCGCTCGGCTGAAAGAACGCGGATGGGCCGGGGCTTATCGCACGGCAAAACCTGCGGCGGGCTCAACAAAAGCTGTAGCGCAATAGTGAAGCGTCAACGCTTTTGTTCCGGTATGAGCCCCTGAGGTGCGAAACGCAGAACCAGAAGCAGAACCAGCCCCATGGTCATGAGCCGCATGTGAGCTGCGCTCTTTATAAGATGCAGGCGGAGTGGATTTTCTATCGCCATACCCGATGTGAGCGTATCCATGAGCCAAAGCCCGATCGGTTCTGCCTCGACCCAAAGGAACCAGATCAGAAATCCGCCGAGCACTGCGCCCCAATTGTTTCCGGACCCTCCGACGATCACCATGACCCAAATCACAAACGTGAAGCGGAGTGGTTGATAGGACGACGGCGTGAATTGCCCATCAAGGGTCGTCAGCATGGCACCTGCCATCCCGATAACTGCAGACCCAAGAATAAACACCTGCAGATGGCGTTTGGTCACGTCTTTCCCCATTGCGCCTGCCGCAACTTCGTTGTCGCGGATCGCGCGCATCATGCGGCCCCAGGGCGAGCGCAACGCTGTTTCGGACAGCCATAGAACCGCAAGCAAAACGACCGCAAACAGAGCAGCATAACTCAGTTTCACGACGATCGAGGACAGGTCGACAGAGGACGTGCCCAACGACTGGGCGAGGTCCTGGAACCATACGGCTTGCTGCAGATCGACTTCATAAGGGACGGGGCGCGGCAAGCCAGTGACATTCTTGACGCCGCGGGCCAGCCAATCCTCGTTCTTGAGCATCGCGACAATAATCTCTGAAATACCAAGCGTTGCAATCGCGAGGTAGTCAGAGCGCAGACCAAGAGAAATTTTCCCAACAATCCATGCCGCACCTGCTGCCAGCGCCCCTCCGACAAACCATGAGAACAGGATCGGCAACCCCAGCCCCCCGAGATAGCCATAACGTGCCGACTGATAGCCCTCGATTGCTTCAACAGCCGGGTCGAAAACCGCACGTGCTGCCAGAAAGCCAGCCAGAATGACGATCCCTATAACGACGCCACGAAAGGGAAAATGCACACGTGTCACGAGCCACACCGCAAAGATGGTCACCAGCGCGACGCCTCCCGCCGCCAGGATGCCTGCACCACCCACAGCCCATGCCCCAGGAACCGGTTGTGAGGAAACCAGCACACCGGCGACGCCGCCGAGTGCCGCAAACCCCATCACGCCGACATTGAACAGGCCCGCGTAGCCCCACTGAATGTTTACACCGAGCGCCATGATCGCCGAGATCAGGCAAAGATTGACGATGGCCAGCGCAAGGGACCAGCTCTGTCCAAATCCAACGGCGGACAACATAAGCGCCATGAGGCCAAACATGATCAGATTTCGATTCACGCCGATCATGTTGACTGCCCCCTGAAGATTCCCGTCGGTCGAATCAACAGCACAAGCACAAGAATGACAAACGACACCGCGAATTTATAGTCTGTCGAAAGCAGCTGCAGCAGGCCATCCGGCGCCCAGCTTTCCGGCACCAGATAGGCAATAAATTTGCGGTAGGCGAAGGTGATCGAAACCTCTGAAAAGGCGATCACGAACCCACCGGCGATGGCACCTAAAGGATTGCCAAGCCCGCCAACAATGGCAGCAGCAAAGATCGGCAACAGCAGCTGCAGATAAGTGAACGGCTTATAGCTCTTATCCAGACCATAGAGCGTTCCAGCAATGGTCGCGAGAATACCCGTCAGGATCCAGGTGATCATGACCACGCGTTCCGGATTGATACCGGAGAGCAGTGCCAGATCCTCGTTGTCGGAATAAGCGCGCATGGACTTTCCGGCACGTGTCCGGTTCAGGAACCAGAACAGAGCGGCGACCAACAGTACCGTCACAATGACGGTGATGCCTTGCGAGGTCTTGATAGCAAGTCCTTCGGATAGCCCGGTCATCTGGCGAAATTCACGCGCATTGATAATGAAGCGTGCACCATCGCCGACCCTGCGATCATCCGGACCGATCACAAAACGGATCAAACCGTTCATCAGGAACATGACGCCAATCGACGCGATCAAGAGAATGACGGGTTGAGATTTTTGCTGACGGTAGAACCGATATACCAGACGGTCTGTCAGAAGGCAGAACAGGACGGTTGCCAGAATTCCGATGGGCAACGCCAGCAGGACGGTCGGAAGTGGCGCAATCGAGATGCCGAGCGACTGAAGCCACCATACAACGAGAATGCAAACCATTGCGCCGAATGACATGGTTTCGCCGTGCGCGAAATTCGAATAGCGCAGGATACCGTAGACAAGCGTCACACCAAGCGCGCCAAGTGCCAACTGGCAGCCGTACGTCAGTCCTGGCACGAACAGGAAGTTCAAGATCAATACGATCGCATTCGTGACGTCTTCCAACGATGCAACTCCCCAAAGATATTCCGGTACGTAACCGGCAACCTTTTTTTCAGTTCTTCAATGCGGTTTCGCTATCCACCCAGAAACGACTGGCGCACTTCCGGGTTGGCCAACAGCGCCTGGCCCGTATCCGTGAAACGATTTCGTCCCTGCACAAGGACATAACCCTTGTCAGCAATGTTCAACGCCTGACGAGCATTTTGTTCAACGATAAGAATTGTGATGCCTGTACGCGCGATCTCGATGATACGATCGAACAGTTCATCCATCACAATGGGCGAGACACCCGCCGTCGGCTCGTCGAGCATCAGGACCTGCGGTTTTGTCATCAACGCGCGGGCAACAGCGACCTGCTGACGTTGCCCGCCGGACAACTCTCCAGCCGCTTGCGCACGTTTTTCTTTCAGGATCGGGAACAACGCAAATACCTGTTCCATCGTGTTGGAAATATCGTCTTCGCGAATGAAGGCTCCCATCTCCAGATTTTCCTCGACACTCATGGACGTGAATACGTTCGACGTCTGAGGTACAAACCCCATGCCCTTGTGCACACGCGCCTGTGGCGTCAGCGCTGTAATATCCTCTCCATCGAGCAGCACACGCCCGGACCGGAGATTGAGCATGCCGAACATGGCTTTCATCGCAGTCGACTTGCCAGCCCCGTTTGGCCCGACAACGACAGCAATCTCGCCCTTGTCGACGGCGATCGTGCAATCGTGAAGAATGTCTGCGCCCGTGCCGTAGCCGCCCGTCATGACTTCACCGATGAGAAAGCTCACGTGGACACTCCGGGTGTGTCAGCGGCATGAGTCCTTGGCGCGATCATGCCGGCATTCTTGAGCCCGGTGCCGAGATACGCCTCAATGACGTCGTCATTCGACGTGACCTCATCCGGCGTGCCCTCTGCCAATACCTGGCCCTCTGCCATGACGATCACCGGATCACACATGCGACCGATGAAATCCATATCATGCTCGATCATGCAGAAGGTGTAACCACGCTCCGTGTTGAGCCGCTGAATGGCATCGCCGATGGTGTTCAACAATGTTCGGTTCACCCCTGCACCAACTTCGTCGAGGAAAACGATTTTTGCGTCCACCATCATGGTGCGGCCGAGTTCGAGCAGCTTTTTCTGCCCGCCAGAGAGGTTGCCTGCAATCTCGTCTGCGACTTGCGGAATCTCGAGGAACTCGATCACCTCATCGGCCCTGGCTCGAATTTCCTCTTCCTGCGCGCGGACCTTCGCCGGGCGAAGCCATGTATCCACGAGGCTTTCGCCTGCCTGATGATCGGGCACCATCATCAGGTTTTCCCGCACCGTCAGGGTGGAAAATTCATGTGCAATCTGAAAGGTACGCAACAGTCCTCGCGCGAACAGTTCGTGCGGTTTCAGGCCGGTGATATCGACATCATCGAGGAAAACCTTGCCGGAGGTCGGTGCAAACAACCCGGCGATGACATTGAACAGCGTTGTCTTTCCGGCTCCGTTCGGTCCAATCAACCCGGTGATTGTTCCCTGTTTTATGTCCAGCGACACGCCGTCTACGGCATGGATGCCGCCGAAGTGCATGTGGAGATTTTCAACGCGGATCATTGATGTGCAACAAACTCAAGAAATGGGCTGACCAAAGGTCGCTCTCCCGGCAAGCAATGAACGACCTAACCGTCTACTGTGAAACGGATGCAAAACGGCCCGGAATTTTTCCGGGCCGTTGCAGTGTGATATGTCAGCGATATTTTGCTGTCGTGTTCTTGCCATCCTTGACAAGAATTTCACGATAGTTACCAGCACTCTCGCCAGCACCAATAAGCTCCACTGCTGATGCGCCGACATAGTCGACGTCGCCGCCATCCTTGATAATCTTGAGTGCCTTTGCGAGTTCACCTGGATAAATCTTCTCTCCCGGGGCATTCGCAACCATCATGATTTTTTCTTTCAGCTTGGCACTGTCGGACGATCCTGCAGCTTGCATGGCAAGCATGATCAGCGCGGCAGCGTCATAGGATTCCGCCGTGAATGGGCCGGCTTTGAAACCGGCCTTCGTCGCCATCTCGCCGAAAGACTTTGCACCCGGGCTGTCAGTGCCCGGAACTGTGCCGAGCGAGCCGTCGAGATCTTTGCCAATGGCTTTTGGAAGCGCATCGCCAATCATGCCGTCCGGAAGGAAGAACGTGGAAAATGCTCCCGTATCGAGTGAGGCCTGAATGATGCCCTTGCCACCCTGATCAAGGTACCCGGCGACGATCAGGATTTCGCCACCGGCTGCGGCCAACGCACCGACTTCAGCGCTGTAGTCGCCCTTGCCGTCTTCGTGTGCGGCTGAGATCGTGATCTTGCCACCAGCTTTGGTGAAGTTCGTCTTGATGCTTTCCGCCAGACCCTTGCCATAGTCGTTGTTGGTGTAGGTGAGTGCGGCAGTCTTGATGCCCTTGTCCTTCAGCACATCTGCAACAACCTGCCCCTGGCGGGCATCAGACGGAGCTGTGCGGAAAAACAATCCATTGTCCTCGATTGAAGATAACGCCGGTGATGTGGCGGATGGCGAGACCATTACGATGCCCTTGGCCATCGCCACGTTCTTCAGCATGGCGGTGGTGACACCGGAGCAGTCCCCCCCCACAATGGCGCTGATCTTGTCGGAGGTGATCAGACGCTCTGCTGTGGCAGACGCCGCTGCGGCGTCCGTGCATGTCGAGTCGCCACGCACCGGAACGACCTTGCGTCCGTCGAGTATCCCGCCAGCATCGCTGACTTCCTTCATGGCCAACTCGGCACCCGGCGCCATGTCCTTGACCAGAGATTCAATCGGTCCGGTGAAGCCCAGGATGACGCCAAGCTTGACGTCTTCCGAAGCCGCAGGGCCTGCGAGCATTGTGGTGGCGAGCGCCGCCATCAAAAATCGTTTCATGGATGTATCTCCCTTGAGTCCGTCCGTTGCTCGGGACGGTTTGCTACCTGGCAGAGCCAGCTCAAAGGGAAAATTGCGCGTTGTGACGTTTTGGTCAACCGTTGACAATGTGAGACGACAGGTCTGTGAGAGTTGGAACCTCACCGTTCAACGGGTTTTTCGGGTCCCATGCGAGTTTGACGGACTGGAAACGCGTTTCACGTGCGTCATAAATCAACAGCGTTCCGGCCAGACTTTCGCCAATCCCGATGATCTCCTTGAGGACTTCCATGGCCTGCAGGGTGCCGAGTACGCCTGCAACCGCGCCAAGTATGCCGACCTCAGCACAGTTCGCGACCGTGCCGTCCGGTGGCGCTTCCGGAAAAACGCAGCGATAGGTCGGCATGGGCCTCCCATCTTCGCCGGTTTCGTGCCCCTTGAATGTGCTGAGATAACCGTCAAATGGTCCGAGAGCGGCGAAAACCAGCGGTTTCCTCGCGAGATAGCAGGCGTCGTTGACGAGATATCGGGTTGCGAAGTTGTCGGAGCCATCCGCGACGATGTCGTACTGGCTGATGAGTTCGATCGCATTTGCTGCGGTCAGTCGTGTGTTGTGCGGGATGATCTCGACGTGCGGATTTATCTCCTGCACGGTCTGGCGAGCACTCTCGACTTTGGGTTCGCTAACCCGTGACGTGGTGTGAAGGACCTGACGCTGGAGATTGCTGAGCGACACGATATCATCATCAACCACCCCGATCGTGCCGACTCCTGCTGCTGCAAGATACAGGATCACGGGTGACCCAAGCCCACCTGCGCCAACGACGAGCACACGCGCCGCCTTCAATGCCTGCTGACCGGCACCACCGACGTCATGCAGAACGAGATGGCGTTTGTAGCGCTCGATTTCTTCGCTCGAAAGCGCCATCCGCGAACCTAAGCCGCCGGTTCGTCAAAGAGTGGCGTAGAGAGATAACGTTCCGCAAACGAACAGGCAATGGTGACGATGGTCTTGCCTGCCATGTCATCCCGTGTAGCGACTTTCAGGGCAGCAGCTACGTTTCCACCGGTGGAAATTCCGCCGGGAATGCCTTCTGTCCGTGCCACCTTGCGCGACATCTCGAAGGCTTCGTCGTTGCTCACCGTCACGACTTCGTCCACCAGCGCCATGTCGAGCACATCCGGTTCGAAGCCTGCCCCAATACCCTGGATCTTGTGCGGCCCCGGCTCACCACCGGACAAGACGGGGCTGTCTTCCGGTTCCACGGCGATGGCCTTGAAGTTCGGATTGCGCTGCTTGAGGACGCGGGACACGCCCGTGATGGTGCCGCCAGTACCGACGCCTGAAACAAGGGCATCAACTTTACCGCCCGTGTCGTTCCAGATCTCTTCCGCCGTCGTTTGCTCATGAATTGCCGGATTCGCAGGGTTCGCGAACTGTGATGGTTGAACGGAGTTCTTGATCTCGCCAAGCATTTCATCAGCCCGCGCAATCGCGCCCTTCATCCCCTTGGCCGCTTCGGTCAACTCCAACTGTGCACCAAGATGGGCAAACATCTTGCGACGCTCAACGGACATAGATTCTGGCATGACGAGGATGAGTTTGTATCCCCGCGCCGCTGCGACAAAGGCAAGTGCAATTCCGGTGTTGCCGGATGTCGGTTCGATCATGACGGTGCCGTCTTTGATCTTGCCGTCGGCTTCCAGTGCATCAATCATTGCAACACCGATACGATCCTTCACGCTGGCAATCGGATTGAAAAATTCGAGCTTCAACAGCACGTCGGCCTTTGCACCGACGTCTTTCGTCACCTTGTTGAGGCGAACAAGCGGTGTGTTGCCAATGGTGTGGGCAATCGTGTCGTAGACACGGCCATGCCCCCAAGACTCAATGCCTTCGATGGTTTTGATCTTGATCTGGTTGGTCATTTCGGGGGCTCCATATCATTGAATTTTCTTGCGCACCTGGACGTGACAATCAATGTGCCCGACTTCGCGAAAAACGGAAAGCCGTTTGCGCGCAACATGGTTCCGTTCTTAAGGTTTGGTGTTGGACGATGTTCCCGTTGATCCAAAACCTCCGGAACCGCGTTCGGTGCCATCCAGTTCGTCGACAATTGCGAACTGCACGAGCGGTACGGTCTGGATCACCATCTGTGCGATGCGGTCTCCACGCCGGATCACAAATGCTTCGTGCCCATGGTTGATCAGGATCACCTTGATCTCCCCTCTGTAGTCGGCATCGATGGTTCCCGGCGTATTGAGGACTGTTATACCGTGCTTGAGTGCGAGGCCCGAACGCGGACGTACCTGCGCCTCAGTCCCCGGTGGCAAGGCCATTGTCAGGCCTGTTGGAACAAGTGCGCGTTCTCCAGGTGCGATTGTCAACTCTTCAGCTTCAGGGGTTGCAGCACTCAGGTCATGACCGGCTGCAGCTGCTGTTTTCAACTCGGGCAGGGGCAAACCTTCGGCGTGCGGCAAGGGCCGGATTTCAACCCGCAGTGGTGTCTCTTGTCCTGACATGCTCATTCCGCAACTGCCTGTTTCGGTGCGATTGTCTTCGCGGCTGCACGCATGAGCTTTTCGGCGACCGCCTGCTTGCTCATTTCCGGCCACGTCTCGACGCCGACCGCTGTGAGCAGGTGAACGCGATTGCGATCACCGCCCATCACTGCGCCCTCCAACAAGGCTCCGCGGGCCGACACATCATTGGCAACGATCCAGTCACACCCTTTTTTCTTCCATTTGGCTTTGGCGTGATCCAGCACATCATCTGTTTCAGCCGCAAAACCGATGACGAGATCTGGGCGACCGTTCTTCAGGGTTGAGATGGTTTTCAGGATGTCCGGATTCTCGACCAGTTTGAGTTCGGGTGTGCGTTGGCCTGCAGACTTCTTCATCTTGGAGGTTGGCGCGTTCTCCGCGCGCCAGTCCGCAACGGCTGCCGTGAAGATCGCGATATCTGCGGGAAGCGCAGTCTGTGCAGACTCCAGCATCTCGCGCGCCGTCTCGACGGGCACTACGGCGACCCCTGCGGGTGTATCCAGATGGGTTGGCCCCGATATCAGTACCGTTTCTGCGCCAAGAGCTGCCGCGGCGCGAGCGATGGCATAGCCCTGCTTTCCCGACGAGCGGTTGGCGATGTAACGCACCGGGTCGAGCGGTTCGTGCGTTGGCCCCGCTGTGATCAGCACGCGTTTCCCCGCGAGGGGCAAATCACGCACTGCAACGCTGTCGAGCGCAGACGCCACCGCATCAACGATATCCTCTACTTCCGACATGCGGCCCGGTCCGAATTCTCCGCATGCCATACTGCCATCGACTGGCCCGATGAACGCGACACCATCCGACTTGAGCTGCGCCACATTGCGCTGCGTCGCTGCGTGCTGCCACATGCGGACATTCATGGCGGGCACGACCATGACGGGTTTGTCGGTGGCCAGGAGAGCTGTGGTTGCGAGATCATCGGCTATTCCGTGTGCCATCTTGGCCAGAACATCCGCACTTGCGGGTGCGACTACGATCAGATCGGCTTCGCGCGAAAGCTGAATATGCCCAATCTCAGCTTCATCCTTGGGAGAGAAAAGCGCCGTCAGCGCTTCCTGGCCGGAAAGGACGGTTGCGGACAACGGCGTGATGAACTGCTCTGCTGCACGTGTCAGCACGACCCGTACGTCCACGTCACGCTCGCGCAGGCGACGGATCAGGTCGAGGCTTTTGAAGGCCGCAATGCCGCCTGTGATGATCAGAAGTACGCGTTTGTTGCTCACGGTCGCATCCCGAGAAAAGAAGTTCCCGTTTAGATGGCGTTTTGTCTGGTGCAGTGCAAGCGCTACAGTTCGCAACGATGAATGACATGCCCCCGCTGCTTGATGAACAAGTTGATGCGTGTGCGGATTCCCGAGGCTATCGCGCGTCTGATTCATCTGCGAAATGGTCATGGTGACCTTTACGTCAAATCGTCTGCGCCGAACTCTCATCCCCCCCTTTGAGACGCCCCCGGCTCGACTGACCGACGTAAAGCAGTGGGAGGGTCATAAGCGGTTCCGGAGCTGAAAATGCCGGGACCGCTTTTCGTTTCTTCAAACCTCCAATTTCCGATCGTGAACGCGACGGCCATAGCCCGTTGGACCTTCGGAGGCTCGATCTTCAGACCATTCCAGCGCCTTGTAGTCAAAACCGCTTTCGACCGTTGGTTTCACCACCCGAAAGTAAGGTGAAACATCGAAGTCGCGCGGTGTGAACAGGCTGTGATGGCGGATTGTCAGGACTTCGCGCCGTGAATAGCCGCTTACTTCCGCGTTGAGATCGGTTTCCTTGTCGAAGCGTTCTCGCGATGGGAGGATCGGGTATTGAATACGCTGAAACGCCTGTGCGATGAGCGACGAACAGATCGCTCTGGAGGGTTCACCGGACCCCAGCGCGATCATCTTGCGGCGCCACCGGACCGGAACAGGCGGGGTTGGAAACAGATACCGCGCCAGATCGACGATGTTGCGCGTGTCGTACTGCAGCCCGACTTTGCTCACCATGAAGGCCGTTACCGAGGCCCGGTCTTCGGCAGACAGGCCGACCGGGCGGCAAATCCGGGTGTTGTACGTCGCATACTTCTCGATTGGCACCGCCACAACACCCTCACCAAGATTGGCCTCGATCAAGGCGTTCTGCGTGCCGTCAGGCATGGTTTTGAGGTCTTCGGTCAGGGCGTCATTTCCAACGTAGATCGCAGCATGCGACCAGGTGGACTGGGTCAGATATTTGATCGCCACAGAAACTTTCTGATTTCCCTCAACGAGCAAGACATCACCTGGCTCCAGAAAACGGCCAAGTGTAGCGGGATCGGACGCCGTGAAAGGGATGTATCCACTTACCTGGGATTCCAGTCGTCCTGCGATCCAATCGCCGACCTTGTCGAGGAATGAGTTGAAGAAGCTCATGGCTGAGGCGCGTCGCCCTGAATGTTCCGTTCGCGCCTGAATGACACCGTTGTTCAGCGATGAGAAGCAACAATGAGTTGAATTTCTTTAATTTAGAACTATTCTAAACTAATTGTTTGTCTTCACATACTGCGGAGTCCTCTCCCCATGAGACGTTTTGCTGATCTGTCGGAACAGGAGATCCTCGCGCTCGCCATTTCGATGGAAGAGGAACATGCGCGGATTTATGCAGACTATGCCGATGGACTGAAAGAGCGATATCCGCACTCCGCTGGTGTTTTCGAGGAAATGGTCAAGGAAGAGAACACGCATCGCCGCTGGTTGATCGACACCTACACCGAACGTTTCGGCGATCATATTCCCCTGATCCGGCGCCAGGATATCCGTGGCATGGTTCAGCACAAACCACTTTGGCAGGTGCGCCCGCTCGGCTTGGATGCCGTGCGCAAGCAAGCGGAGGAAATGGAATTCGAGGTTGGCCGTTTCTACGAGAAAGCAATGGAGCGTACGACCGACGCCGGCATTCGCAAGCTTCTGGGCAATCTGGTGGAGGCGGAACGCAAACACGAATCTGTCGCCAGTCAACTGAACCAGGATCTGCAGTCGTCCGGCGGGGCAAACGAGGAAGAAGAAACCGCCAAGCGGATGTTCGTCCTGCAAATTGTGCAACCAGGGCTTGCGGGCTTGATGGACGGGTCCGTGTCGACACTGGCGCCCCTGTTCGCCGCAGCGTTTGCAACGCACGATCCGTGGCAGACATTCCTGGTGGGCATGGCCGCTTCAGTCGGTGCCGGCATCTCGATGGGATTTGCCGAGGCGCTGTCGGACGATGGTGCCTTGACCGGACGTGGACACCCATGGATTCGCGGGTGGGTGACAGGTGCCATGACCACGATTGGTGGAGTGGGACACACTTTGCCCTATCTGATCCCGGATTTCTGGACCGCAACGGCTGTGGCGATTGCCGTCGTTCTCGTGGAGCTTTGGGTGATCGCCTGGATCCGCGCCCGCTACATGGATACGCCGTTTTTACGTGCGGCCTTCGAAATCGTGCTTGGTGGATTAATTGTATTCGCTGCCGGCATTCTCATTGGGAACGCCTAGCGAAGCTCAGTGTTTCACGAGGCCCATCATGATGCTGTTGCCATAAACTCCGTCGATGCAAACGGCGTCGATCATTTCGCCCTCCGTCACGAATCCGAACTTTTCGTAGAGCCGGATCGCGACGGTGTTGGTAGCGTATACGGTTAGTTCGACGCGTACGAATTTGCGTTCCCACGCGTCTTGCAAAGTTCTTTTGATGAGTTGCGCACCAATGCCCTGCCCGCGCGCAGACGGGGCAACCCCCATGCCCAGAACGCCAGCATGGCGTGACAACGGGTTCTCGAACCGGACGATGTCGCACCATCCAGCCACAATTCCTTCCTCATTGACGGCGATGAATTGCGGGTTCCCTTTTGCAATGTTGTTTTCTGCAAATGCTCTCACAGCGTCGAGTGGCGGTGCTTCGGCGCGCGCGAGGTATTTCCGCTCACGCGCAACCGTGTCGAGAACCTGACGAAAGCCTGCAACGTGCCGTTCTGAAACGGGTTCGATCGTGATCGGCATAATCGTGGTCCAACATCTTGATCTGGCGAAATCACTGGCGGACGTGCCCGAATTGCGCCAAACAACCGGAAAATTCCACGTCATGACAGGAGCGCTACGCGATGGCTTACGAAACCCTTGAACTGCTGATCAACGGAAAATTTCGACAGGGTTCGGATGGCAAGACCGAACCCGTTCTGAATCCTGCTACGGAAGACGTTCTCGGGCAACTCCCCCACGCTTCGCCCGCGGACCTGGATGAGGCTCTTGCGGCCAGCGAAGCCGGATTCCAAATCTGGAAGGGAATGACGGCCCTTGCACGACAGGCCATCATGGAGAAAGCAGCGCGCATTCTCGAAGATCGTACAGACGCAATCGCCGAGACGCTATCGCTGGAGATGGGTAAGCCGGTTGGCGAAGCGAAAATGGAGATGGGATTTACCATCGACGTACTGCGCTGGTACGGCGAGGAAGGTAAACGCGCGTACGGTCGTCTTGTTCCTTCGCGAATTCCAGGCATGCGTTGCATGGTGACGAGTGAACCTGTTGGGCCTGTGGCGGCATTCGTGGCCTGGAACTTTCCGGGCGTGAACGTGATGCGCAAGGTTGGCGGTGCTCTTGGCGCCGGTTGTTCCATCATTATCAAGGCAAGTGAGGAGACGCCGGGCACGGCTGTTGCCATCGCACGTGCTTTCCAAGACGCAGGATTGCCCGATGGTGTGCTGAACCTGGTCTTCGGTGTACCAAGCGATGTCTCGGAGCATCTACTCGCCAGCCCAATTCCGAAGAAACTTTCATTCACAGGCAGTGTCCCCGTTGGCAAGCATCTGCAGAAGCTTGCAGCAGACACGTTGAAGCGATGCACAATGGAACTGGGCGGCCATTCACCCGTTTTGATCTTCGAAGACGCGGACATTGAAAAAACGGCGCAAGCGGCGGCTGGAGGAAAATTCCGTAACGCCGGGCAGGTGTGTGTTTCCCCGACGCGCTTCTACGTGCAGAAAAACAAAATCGACCAGTTCGCTGACGCATTCGTTGCAGCAGCCAAAAACGTCAAGGTCGGTAACGGCATGGAAGACGGCGTGGCGATGGGTCCACTCGTCGGCGAGCGACGTCTGGCGGTGATGCAGGACTTTGTAGATGACGCCGTCAAGCATGGCGCGGAACTGATGACAGGTGGCGCGCGACGCGGCAACCAGGGCTGGTTCTACGAGCCGACGGTTCTGAAGAATGTTCCAGATGACGCCATGATCATGAACGAGGAACCGTTCGGACCTATTGCGCCCATCGCCGCGTTCAGCGATCTGGACGATGCGCTTGCCAAAGCGAACAAGCTGGACTTCGGCCTCGCGGCTTACGCATTCACGCATGATCCCAAGCGGATCGCAGCTCTGGAAGCCGGGATCGACGCTGGGCTGGTCGGGATCAACAGCTTCATGATCTCGACGCCAGAGACTCCGTTCGGTGGTGTGAATGAAAGCGGCTACGGCTCGGAAGGGGGCATCGAGGGGCTTGATGCATATCTCCGTACGAAGTTCGTGACCGAGACAGTCTGACACAAGTTCGAACGGGCCTGCGTTCAATTGCAGGCCCGTTGAATTTCAATCGGCGTAGCCGCCGAGGAAGCGCATATTCACCCAGCCGTAAATCGAGCCCGCGTCCGTTGGAGCTTCGACCTTGCACCACTTGGCGTGACGCGCGCAGGTCTGAATCAGGATGCCGCCGGTGCCTGGACGCAGCTTGCCGATGATCCGCGATCCTGCATTCGGTCCGGCGCGCACATTCAGCTTGTCCCAACTCGCGACGTTGATCACGCGGTAGGATACTTCAGTGGCGTAGTGATTGCGCCAATTGTGCGCGTTTGCTGCCGTGGCTGTCATCATGACAGCTGCAGCCATGGCAGACAGAACAATCATCTTCATTTCGTGAACTCTCCCTGAGTTTCAGATCTTCGCCCTGCGCCCGAAACGGGACGCGTGTGTTCCATTTGAAGCACTGGAACACGCAGGCATATTTAGGGGGCTCGACGAGGGAAAAAATATGCGGCCACCGGTGGATTGCGCTTGATGTTGCGCGTGGAGAACCCGGTGGCCGCAGTTTGGATGCGTCGAGGGAGGAGGGGCAACGCATCTCGTTTGCTTGAACTACTCTTGCACTGAATGCCTGCGCCGCATGTGATGTTCATCACACTTTGGTGGTTTTGTAATCAAGAGCGCCAGAATACGGGTGTGAACAGAACCAGGACGGTCAAAATTTCGAGCCGCCCAAGCAGCATGGCGAAGGACAGTATCCATTTCACTCCATCGGGCAGGTCCTGGTATGTCCCAGAGGGACCGACAATGGGTCCAAGCCCGGGACCAACGTTGGCGAGGGCACTTGCCGATGCGGACAACGCTGTGACGGAATCAAGATCGTACAGGCTCAAAAGGCATGCCACGACGCCAAACGACAGGAGAAATAGAAAGACAAAGTTCATCACAGCACGCGATACATTTGGCTCCATCGGTTTGCCGTTGAAGGAAGCGATAACAACGCGGTGCGGCTGCGTAAATGTAAGAACACGTTGTCGAATCGTTTCAAACAGCACCTGAAAACGGAAAATTTTCAACCCGCATGATGTTGATCCGGCGCACCCACCAACAAACATAATCACCATGAACAGCATCGCGGAAAAATTGCTCCACGTGTCATAGGGGCGGGTGGCATATCCGGTACCCGTGATGATCGATACCACGTTGAATGTTGCGTCGCGCAATTCGACTGACCCGACCGGATAACCGTTCCCGCTCTGCGCGCCCCAGGCAAGGACGACCGCAATGATCACGAAGGAAAAAAACCACCGTACCTGGCTATCAACGAACAGCCGGTCGTATCGGCCCATGATCGCCTGCAGCATGAGAACAAACGGCAAGCTGCCAAGCAGCATGAACGTAACGGCCACCATCTCGATGTTGATGTTGTCAAAATGGCCGATAGATGCATCGTAGGTGGAGAACCCGCCAGTTGCGATTGTCGTCATTGCGTGCGCCACGGCGTCGAACAGGCTCATGCCCGCGAGGGAATATCCCACAACACATAACACTGTCAGCGCCAGATAAAGGGCCGCGATCGATCCGGCGATTTGTGTCGCACGGGGGAGAATTTTCTCGGACGTGTCGGATGATTCCATACGGAACAGCTGCATGCCACCGACTTGCAGCATTGGCAGCACCGCAATCGCCATGACAATGATTCCGATGCCACCAAGCCATTGCAGAATGGCCCGCCAGAGGAGCAGACCGGGCGGAGAATTTTCAAGGCCAGTGAATACTGTGGCGCCCGTTGTTGTGAGGCCGGACATCGCTTCGAAGAATGCATCCGTATAACTCGCACCCTGACCGGACCAGACGAACGGCAACGCCGAAAACGCCACCAGCATGGTCCATGACACTGTCGTCAAAAGGAATGCCTGCTTGATGGAGAGTTCGGTCTTTTCAGTCCGGTTCGCGACAGTGAGCAGCACACCCACAAACAGCGTCAACCCGGAACAGCTCGCAAACACCAGCCAGTCTGTATCTCCGAGCGCCAGTTCATAAAGTCCCGGTAGCATCATCGCGCAGCCGAGTGTCGACAACAGCAGACCGACAATCATGAGAATGGCGCGTAAATCCGGCATGGGTTCCGTTCGAGGTGCGGCGCGTCAGTTTACGCTGTTCACGGCGTGTGGGCTGTCGAGCGAAAAGGCTGGAATGGCGACTTGCAGATTTTCCCCATCCGTCATCTCGAAGATGTAATGCCCTTCCATGAAACCGGACGGTGTCGAAAGTGGGCAGCCGCTTGTATAGACGAATTGCTCTCCAGGCGGTAGCTCCGGCTCATCGCCCACCACGCCAGCGCCACGCACTTCCTCAACCTTGCCAACTGCATCGCAAATCCGCCAGTACCGCGTACGGAGCGTGCCCGTCCGCAGGCCGAGATTGGTAATTTCAACCGTATACGCCCAGAAATAAAGATCATCGCCGGGCGACGAACGGTCGTCCATGAAATCCGGCTCCACGCGCACGCGAAAGCCTTCCGTGATCTGTTCGTACATGTTTCATCCCGTCGTTTGTGCGTTACGATCCTGCACGTGCCAGCGCGTTCGTCAAATCCGTGATGAGATCCTGCGCGTGTTCGAGGCCGACGGACAGACGTAACGTTGTCTCGGTGATGCCCAGTTCGGCACGCGCTGCTTCATCCAGACGTTGGTGCGTCGTCGTTGCCGGATGAGTGATCAAGCTCTTGGCATCCCCCAGGTTGTTGGAAATCCGCACGATCTGCAGCGCGTTCATGAAGCGAAACGCATCTGCCTTGCTGCCCTTGAGACTGAACGCAACCATCGTGCCGCCACCGGTCATCTGAGCTTCGGCAATGGCGCGTTGCGGGTGGTCAGTGCGTCCCGGATACAGCACTTGCAAGACGGAGGCGTGGTCGGCCAGAGCGTCGGCCACCTTCGCTGCGTTAGCCACCTGCTTCTCGACCCGGATCGGCATGGTTTCCAGCCCCTTGAGCATGACCCAGGCGTTGAATGGGCTCATGGCCGGGCCGGTATGCTTGAGGAAGGGTGCCAGTTTTTCCTCGATGAAATCGGTCGTCCCGAGAACCAGCCCGCCAAGTGCGCGGCCCTGGCCATCGATGTGCTTGGTGGCTGAATAGACCACAATATCGGCTCCGAGCGGGATCGGACGCTGGAGCATGGGGGTTGCGAACACATTGTCGATCAAAACGACGGCCCCGGCAGATTTCGCGATTTTCGATACGGCGGCAATATCGACCAGTTCAAGCGTCGGATTGGTCGGGGTTTCGAAGAAGAACAGTTTGGTGTTGTCGCGCACGGCCGTTGTCCAAGCATCCAGATCCCGGCCATCGATCAAGGTGGATTCGATACCGTAGCGCGGCAGCAGCTCCTCAACAATATAACGACAGCTTCCAAAGAGCGCGCGGCCAGCAACCACGTGATCTCCGGCTTGCAGTTGGCAGAGCATCGCGGAAGCAACGGCTGCCATGCCGCTGGCGGTGCCCCTGCAGGCTTGCGCGCCCTCGAACAAACGTGCGCGTTCTTCCAGCATCGTAACGGTCGGATTGGCATAGCGGGAATACACGTATCCCGGGTCATCGCCCGTGAAGCGTGCTTCGGCCTGCTCGGCCGTCTCGTAAACGAAGCCGGAATTGAGGAAAAGCGCCTCTGAGGTTTCTCCGAACGCGCTGCGCAACGTGCCGCCGTGGACGAGTGTGGTTTCAGGATGCCAGTTTTCTGAAGTGTCAGTCATGTCCGTCGTCTCTCCGCGCAGCCCAACGCCACGCCCTAAAATGAGGGCGAACCAGACGCAACGTTTGCGAGAGGATCGGCCCTTTAGCGAATTGTTTTATGTGGCTGCAAGCCGGCCGGCCAAATCACCACGTCGAGACGCTGGCTTAAGCGGTGCCGCCTGGCCCGTCAATGCCGTGGACAAGCGCGAACCAGTTTGGTTCACGCGGGCCAGGGTGCGGTAGGCTGGTGCAAAGCGAATCAGAGACCGCAGGCGACCATGCTTCACAGGCCCGACATGACCTCAGACACCACCACCGCGCACCACGATGGCATCCTTCCCGCCGAGCAAATCCTTGAGCTGCTGGACAGTGGCGTGATCGCCGTCGAGGCGCCGCCGGTTGAGGGGCAGGTCCAGCCGGCGAGTATGGACCTCCGCCTCGGCAACACGGCCTATCGCGTGCGGGCGAGTTTTCTGCCGCGGCCCGGCACGAAGGTGCGGGACAAGCTGGACGCCCTGTCGCTTCATGAAATTGACCTGAGCGACAGTGCGGTGCTGGAGACAGGCTGCGTGTATGTGGTGCCACTGCAGGAATCGCTGGCGCTGCCCACAGGCATGGCGGCGGCGGCGAATCCGAAGAGTTCCACCGGGCGGCTGGACGTGTTCACGCGGGTGATTTCCGACGGGTGCGGCGCGTTCGACCTGATCGAGGACGGCTATCACGGCCAGCTTTTTGCCGAGATCTGTCCGCAAACGTTCCCTGTGGTGGTGCGAGCCGGATCGCGTCTGTCGCAAATCCGGTTCCGGCGCGGTGATGTTTCGGACAACGATGTGGAGCTGCTGGCACTGCACCGGGAGCACAAGCTGATCTCGGGTGAGGACGCGGATATCTCGAACGGGATAGCCGTGTCGGTGGATCTGTCTGGGAACGACGACGGGCTTGTCGGCTATCGCGCCAAGCGGCACACGGGTGTGGTGGACGTGGATGTGGTCGGTGCCTGCAAGGTCGCGCAGTACTGGGAGCCGGTTTACGCGGAAGCCGGGGGCACGCTGATCCTCGATCCAGATCAGTTCTACATTCTTGCCTCGAAGGAAGCGGTGCACGTGCCGCCGACGCATGCCGCCGAAATGGTGCCCTTCAACCCGCTGGTCGGGGAGTTCCGCGTACACTACGCCGGGTTCTTCGATCCCGGTTTCGGACATGACGAGGCGGGCGGCAGCGGGTCACGCGCGGTTCTGGAAGTGCGGAGCCACAAGGTGCCGTTCATTCTGGAGGACGGACAGATTATCGGGCGGTTGATCTACGAGAAGATGGCCGCAGTTCCCGCGCAGTTGTACGGGCAGGGGATTAAATCGAACTATCAGGG
>CALHAX010000068.1 GCA_937931785.1 uncultured Hyphomicrobiaceae bacterium
TGCCTCCACTGCGGCTCCGATGCACTTGCTGCAATCTGCGACGCAGTTTAATCCGGTGCCATGAGCGACAAACCGATTCTGCCGGGTGATGAGCCCGCCGAGGCTATCAATCTCAAGGATGCCCTTGAGGAACGTTACCTCGCCTACGCCCTTTCGACTATTATGCACCGTGCGCTGCCAGATGTGCGCGACGGGCTCAAGCCTGTCCACAGACGTTTGCTGTTTGCGATGCGGCAACTCAAACTGGACCCGGATCAGGGCTTCAAGAAGTGCGCTCGCGTCGTCGGGGACGTGATCGGTAAGTATCACCCACATGGCGACCAGTCGGTCTATGATGCGCTGGTGCGGCTCGCGCAGTCGTTTGCCGTGCGTTATCCACTGGTCGACGGACAGGGGAATTTCGGGAACATCGATGGCGATAATGCAGCGGCGATGCGGTATACGGAAGCGCGCATGACTGCGATTGCCGCAGCGCTGCTTGAGGGCATCGACGAAGACACGGTCGACTTTCGCGAGACGTATGACGGATCTGAGGAAGAACCAGTCGTTCTTCCCGCGAATTTTCCGAATCTGCTGGCCAATGGGTCGAACGGTATTGCAGTGGGGATGGCGACCTCCATTCCGCCGCACAACGTGCATGAGTTGTGTTCGGCCGTTCTGCATCTCATCAAATACCCGAATGCCACGATCGAGAAACTGGTTGATCTTGTGCCGGGGCCGGACTTCCCGACCGGAGGCGTGCTGGTCGAGCCGCGCGAGAACATTGTCGAGGCCTACAAGACGGGGCGTGGCGGGTTTCGGGTGCGGGCGCGCTGGCACAAGGAAGAGTTGCCGCGCGGTGGCTATCAGGTCGTTGTCACGGAAATTCCATATCAGGTTCAAAAGTCTCGCCTGATCGAGAAGATCGCCGAACTGTTGCACGCAAAGAAGTTGCCGCTGCTTGGTGATATTCTCGATGAGTCGGCGGAAGATATCCGTCTTGTCATTGAGCCGAAAAGCCGGACGGTTGATCCGGTTGTTCTGATGGAATCCCTGTTCCGGCTGACGGATCTTGAGAACCGCGTGCCGTTCAACATGAATGTGCTGTCGCAGGGCAAGATCCCGAACGTACTGAGCCTCAAATCCGTACTGCTGGAATGGCTGGATCACCGCAAGGAAGTTCTGGTTCGCCGCTCAAACTGGCGGTTGGGCAAGATCGAGACGCGCCTGGAGATTCTTGACGGTTATCTGATTGCCTATCTGAATCTCGACGAAGTGATCCGGATTGTGCGTTACGAGGATCATCCGAAGCAGGAACTGATGGATCAGTTCAAGATGTCGGAGGTGCAGGCGAACGCCATCCTCGACATGCGCTTGCGGACCTTGAACAAGCTCCAGGAAGTGGAGATCAAGTCCGAACACAAAAAACTCTCTGCCGAGCGCAAGCAGATCATTGCGCTTCTCAAATCTGATGATCTGCAATGGGAGCGGATTGCGGATGAAGTGAAGTCGACACGCGAGCAGTTCGGCAATCGTACGGAACTCGGCAAGCGACGCTCAGAGTTTGCCGACGCGCCGGAAATCGACGTGGACCTCGATCAGGTCATGATCGAGAAGGAACCGATTACGTTCGTGCTTTCCGATAAGGGCTGGGTGCGTGCACTGAAGGGGCATCAGGACGATTTTGCCAAGGTCCAGTTCAAGACCGGCGACAAGCTCAAGCGTGCCATACATGCGCAAACGACGGACAAGATTGTTCTGTTTGCCTCGAACGGGAAGTTTTTCACCCTTGCAGCGGACAAACTGCCGGGTGGGCGCGGCCATGGCGAACCGATCAAGTTGATGGTCGATATTGATGAGAGCGCTACCATTCTTGAGGCGTTCGTTCACGAGCCGGATCGCAAATTGCTGGTGGCTTCCAGTGGTGGCAACGGGTTCATCGTTGGTGAAAATGATGTGGTTGCGCTCACCCGCAAGGGCAAGCAGGTGCTGAATGTGTCCGGAGCAGATGAGGCCGTGGCGTGTGTTCCAGCTAGTGGCAATATGATCGCTGTGATCGGCGAGAATCGGAAGATGCTGGTCTACCCGATGGATGAAGTCAGTGAAATGACGCGCGGTAAGGGCATGCGGCTACAGAAATACAAGGACGGCGGCTTGTCGGATGTGCAGGTTTATGACGTGGATGTTGGCGTTTCCTGGGTGGATGCTGCAGGGCGGTCGTTTACCCTGAACGATCTCTACGAATGGGTAGGGTCACGGGCGCAGGCCGGACGGATTGCGCCGCGCGGATTCCCGAAGAGCAATAAATTTGGCCCGGCATTCTAGGATGAAGCGCCCGGCGTCGTTGGCATCGTGGAGTCCGTGAATTTGATTTCACATTCATCTCTTGGGAAGAACTGATTCAATTTATTTGAAACTTTCAACCGTTCGTTAACCATCCTCTGCTGCAATCATGGCGTACACGGCGTTTCGTCGCCGGTCAGTTCTAGTGGTGAGTATCGAACATGTTTTTCCGAGCTTTCAGAGACCACGATGGTGGTGTGACGTCGATAGAATATGCACTCCTGGCAGGTGTCATGGGCACCGGCGTGCTTATGTCCATGAACTACGTCGCCGACGAGTTGACGTCCTATGCGCAGCTCGATGGCTGTGTCTGGGAAATGCCAGAGGACAACGGCAAAACCACTGCTGAAGATGGTCCGACGTTATGTATTGGTGCACCGGGATGGTCGCCGCGCCGCGCAGTTCCGCCGCGCACAACTCGCACGGCCTCGTCAGGCTGATCTCCAAGTCGTGATGGGCAAAATCGCCACAGCATCATGAAACAGTTGCCAGTTTCGCTTCGGATGCCCTAGTACGACGCTGCAAGATTTTATTCCTTCCGGTTGAGCCGGCGGAGAAATTTGTATGCGCGTACTTGGGTTGGCTGCACGCTCGCACGACAGTGGCATTGCGCTGCTGAATGACGGGCACGTGGACCTTGTCTACGAAGAAGAACGTTTTAACCGCGAAAAACACACGCGGGCGTATCCTGTGCAGTCGCTGGATTACATGTTTGCGAATGGCATCGCGGTTGGTGATCTCGATGCGATTGCCATGCCGTGGAATATCAACGAGTTGCGGCGTACCGTGCGCGGGTTGTGGATGCGGAACTTTCCCCGGAGCCTGAGTATTCTCGGTCCGGATAATCATGGCCCGATCAGCTACTGGATCGTCGCGATGCGTGCGTTCGTGTGGCAGGATATGAAACGTCGGGCACGTGGCGGTCGTGTGCCGAAGTTTGTTGAGGTCAATCACCACGACGCCCACGCGGCGGCGTTTTTTGTGTCGCCGTATGATGATGCTGATGTTCTCGTTATTGATGGTTATGGTGATCAGGGCTCGACAAGTGTCTATGTTGGCGCGGGCAATCGGATCGAGCAGTTGTGGCGTAATGAGCAGCTTCACTCTCTTGGCGTACTTTATTCACTAACGACGCGATTTCTCGGATTTCCGGTTTTTGGAGATGAAGGCAAAGTGATGGGGCTGTCGGCTTACGGCAGTTCGGCGCTCGTCGATAAATTTTTCCGGCTTGTGCATTTGCACAGTGACGGAACCTATACACTCAACATGGATTATTTTTCTTTTGATATTTACGGTGAGAAATCTCCATTCAAGCGCAAGTTTTTCGAGACGTTTGGCGCACCTTACACAGACTGCTCCAGTCCGACGCAGCACCAGTTGGACATTGCGTTCGCTCTTCAGGCCGTGATTGAGCGGGCGATCTTGCACGTTGTTCGGGGTGTTCAGAAAAAGTCAGGGCGCAAACGTTTGGTGTTTGCTGGCGGGGTCGCCATGAACTGTGTCGCGAACGCCAAGATCCTTGAAGAAACGGACTACGACGAGATCTGGGTACCACCGGGGGCAAGCGATGCCGGTGTTCCGCTCGGTGCTGCGCTCTATCACACACATCAGACATGTGGTGTGGCGCGCAGTTTCGAGCTGACACATGCGTTCTATGGCACATCATACGATGACGAAGAGATTGTCCGTGCCTTGACGGATGCAGGTTTGACCTGGCGCAAGTTGGAACGTTTCGAATTGATTTCGAAAACGGCGCAAACCATTGCGGATGGAAAAATTGTCGGTTGGTTCCAGGGGCGCTACGAAATGGGACCGCGCGCGCTGGGCAACAGGTCCATCCTTGCTGATCCACGCCGTGCCGACATGAAGGACACGATCAACGCGCGGATCAAACACCGCGAAGGGTTTCGGCCCTTTGCCCCTGCCGTATTGGCTGACAGTGCATCCGAGTGGTTTCACATTGATCAGGCTGATCCGTTCATGACGATCGCGCCACGTATTCGGGACGACAAAAAATCTCTGATACCGGCCGTGGTGCATGCGGATGGAACGGGGCGTTTTCAGACGGTCAATCGGTCGGCGAACGATCGTTACCACGATCTGATTCTTGCCTTCGGACAACTGACGGGCGTGCCAATCCTGCTGAACACGAGCTTCAACAAACAGGAACCGGTGGTGACCCGGCCTGAGGAAGCAATTTCCTGCTATCTTCGCACAGATATGGATGCACTTGTTCTTGGCGATTATTTTGTCGATGATCGTTCCGAAGGTGCCATTCAATTGGCGAAGGCGCGCTTTAAAAGATGACGAGAGGCTCACTCAGCGTGGTTCTGATGCTCTTGGCAACGAGGCGCAGAACGTCCGGATTTTTCTGATGTCTGCGAGTGCCTGGTCGAGTTCGGCAACGCTCTCTTCAAGAGCTTCCAGATTCTCTCGCGATTTGAGCGATTTGATCGTGAACTTTTGACGAGGATCGATTTGGGCACTGTCGTTCACTGTGTGAAGCCAGGACTCGCCGTCGATGTGTGCGGCTGAAACTCCCGCGTTCGCCATTGTTCCGCTCCAATTATTGTTGGCTGCAGAACATTTTCGCCCCGAATCGCGTTCAATCCTAACTGCGAAATACAGGCTGTGGAAAACCGGTTGATGACCGCTTCAGGTGTTTTCCATACCTGACATGAGTGCGGTGCCGTCCTTCGGTATCCAGCTACGCGCTTCGTCAGCGTACTCAAGCCCGGGATTTCCACGCACGGTTGTGCGCCACAGTAGCCGTGGATGCGTGTCGGCATCGTACCAGGTTGCGGCGTGAAGCAGGCAGCGATTGTCGCCTATCACGAGGTCGCCGGGGTGCCACTCGTGGGCGTAGACGAACTGCGGTTGTGTCACGTGACGCATCAGCATGTCGATGAGGAGCGCACCGTCTCCCTTCAGGCCGGGTTGTAATTCGGCAATTGGTCCATCAACAAAATCCATCTGTCCCGAGTCGCAGAGATAGAGCGAGCGCTGTCCCGTTACAGGATGGACTCGGACAAGCGGCTGACGTTGAGGTTTCTGGTGTGGCAGCAATGGTTTCGGTTGTACTCCGGTTCGCACGTCCTGTGCCCGGCGACCGATCCAGCTCATAGCGTGAATGCCGTCGAGAGTTTCGATCTGCTGCTTGACCTCAGAGGGGAGGGCGTTGAACGCGGCTGTGCAATCCGCGAACAAGGTTTGACCCTGATCAGGGGGCGGTGTCGTGATGGCGTAGAGCAACGTGATATCCGGCGGTGGGCGACGGTAGCTCTGATCCGTGTGCCAGTTGGTCTGGTGCGGATAGGAAACGACCAGCGCACCGTCCGGGGTGTGTGCCGGTTCCGGGCGCGGTGGCGGTGGATGTTGGCACGGTGGCAAGTTGGAGAGCACCATGAGTTCCGGAACCGTATCGTGGAAGAAGCGTTCGGCGGTCAATGTCTGACGTACGTTTTCGACCTCGGGACCGAAACGTTGTGAGATGCGGAGGAATTCATCGGGGTTGTTGGCGAGTTCGTGCAGTCCACGGACAACGAGTAGTCCGCCAGCTGCGGCCAGAACATCGCCAATGGCGTCTTTGCCACGGATGTCCAATTTTTCACGAAACGTCTCGATCTCCAATACGATCGGCGTAAACTGTGGCACTGCAACACACTCCGTCTGTCAGCGGGTACGCCATCTTGGTGCTTGACGTTCGCGCTTGCAACGCTTTCTCATGGAAACAGAGGAGACCACCATGCTGCTTACGCCTGATGAGATTGCTACCTACCATAAAGACGGACTCGTGATCCCTGAGAGCTATCGCGTGCCAAAGGCAACTTTGGAGCGGATACGGGCAGCCTACGACAGGCTGCTGAGCGAAAACGCTGACAATCCTGAGTTTTCTGCTGATTTTATCCTTGGGCCGCATCTCACGACGCCTGGCACCTATGGCGTGAAGGGGGATCCGGTGTGGCTGGACTTTGCGCAGATCCCGGAAATTCTCGACATGCTGGAGCAATTGGTGGGATCGGATCTCATTCTGTGGGGTGTGACAATCTTTGGAAAACCGGCGAAGGTTGGCAAGGCGACGCCGTGGCATCAGGATGGTGACTATTATCCGATTGAGCCTTTGGAGACCGTGACGGTTTGGATTTCATTGGATGGTTCGACTCCGGAACAGGGGTGCATGCGTTTTGTTCCCGGAAGCCATAAGGAACGGCGCATATTTTCTCACCATTTCGAGCATCGTGATGACCTGACGCTGGCGCAGGTGATTGACGAAGATCAGGTCGACCTTGCCACTGAGCGAGACATCATTCTGGAGCCGGGGCAGATTTCGATCCACGATGTATATTTGGTGCATGGCTCCAAGGCGAACCATTCTGACCGGCGACGCATGGGGCTGGTTTTGCGTTTCATGCCAGCGACGAGTTTCTACAATCATGACAGTGGGAAACATAAAGAGGATGCGGGTTCTCCACATGGTTATTCCAACCGCGCCCTGTTTCTCGTGCGTGGCGAAGACAAGACTGGGCGGAATAATTTTTCACGCGGTCACGAACAGGCGGTGCCAGCATGACCCGTATTGGTTTCATCGGTGTGGGACATCTTGCGGACTACACGGTGCGCGGATTGCGGCACGGGACATGGACGCACCCGATTTTTCTCTCTCCGCGTGGCGAAGCGGTTTCGGCGTCTCTGGCAGAACACTGCGATTGTACCGTGATGGAGGACAATCAGGCTGTTGTTGATGCGTGCGATGTTGTCATTCTGGCCCCACGACCGGCACAAGCGCTTGAGGCACTTGCCAGCATCACGCTGCGGTCGGATCAGGTTCTGCTCAGTGTGGTTGCGGGATTGTCCATTGCGGGGATCCGTGGTGTTGTCGGTGAGGAGCTCCCCGTCGTGCGAGCGTTGCCCGTGACATCTGCGGAAGTCGGGAAGAGCCCAAACGCATTCTTCCCGGAGAATCCTGTGGTGGAGGACATTCTTGGGCATTGCGGTTCCGCCATTCCACTTGTCTCCGAAGCGGACTTCGATGCGGCAGGCGTCATGTCCTGCACCTACGGCTGGTTCATCAGTCTGTATGACGCGATGATCGTGGAGAGTGAAAAGGCAGGCTTGGACAGTGTGACGGCGCGCAAGATTGTACTCGGCATGGCGGAAGGCGCGGCAGCCATCGCTGCGGCCCAGAGCGACGACACGGTGGACGTGATCGCCCGCAAGATCGCAACGGAGGGCAGTTTCACGAAGCGCGGACTGGATCACCTCGAAGCCAAGGATGCGTTTGAGCCGTGGCGCGAAGCGCATGGTCTGGTGTTGGACGCGTTTCGCAAGGCGTGATGGGTGGGCTGTTTTTGCCGGCTGGGCGCTGAAAGGCGACATGTCACACACGACGCGATTGACCCCGAACGGACCTTTTCATCTGCGCGTCTTTAGTTGCCTGTCATAGAGTTGATTGTTTGAGAAACTGCATTGCGTCTGTAGCGACGTGGTTTACGAACTGATCGGA
>CALHAX010000069.1 GCA_937931785.1 uncultured Hyphomicrobiaceae bacterium
AGTTCAAGAAACACTTCAAGCACGTCGGCGGTGGTTACGGATACAAATGCCGTTTTCTGAAAAAGAAGTACCACCGCACCGGCAATTACTACTGGTTCAAGAAGTACGAGCGCTGCATGCACCGTTGGTACTAGTATCCGACAGAGCTCCCAGGAGGTCGGATCCTCCCTCTCCCCGACTTACACCCCCTCCGGCGCAAGCTGGAGGGTTTTTTCTTGGCAACCTGCAACGCACAGGTTCCTGTCGACAGGCCGGAGTGGCGTATCAGGAGGCCTTCTCGGGGGGCGCCAGGCCTATCAGTCGTTTACAGCGCGGCGGGATGGGACGGATGGGAGGTCCTCGCTTTGCGCGGCCATCTCATCCAGACGGGTTTCCGCATCGTGGGCGGCAACGATAAGTCCAACCAGCTTCTGGTCGAAGTCATCATGGATCTCGAGATCGTGAAGACGAGGTTCCAGTGCTTTCAGATGCGGATCATCTCCTGCTGAGGATTGCAGCCAAGTCCCGTCCTGACTCATCGATGTGTGCTTTTCTTCAAAGCGCGCAAGAGCGGTCTTGGCAGTTGCCTTCCATCTCGGTGCAAGCCTGCGGCCTGCGTAGGCGATGGCAATCTTGCGAGCCTCGCGCACGGCATCCTGATTGTCTCCTGCAATCTCGTTCAACCTGGTGGCGACACTCTCAAGGGCCTCATCGGCAATCTCCTCGACATGACGTGCCACTGCGTCCGTCAGTCGCCGTCCCTGTTCACGTAGAGACTTGAGCACTTCCTCGGATGCGGAGGCGTCCGCCATGACAAGTTTGTATTGTCGCTCGTCAAATTTGAGCTTGTCCGAGAGCAGCGCTCTCACACCTGCACGAACTTGTGCCTCGTGATCAAGAATCGTGATGGGAGTCGTTGCCGCCACAGCTTGGTTCCCACGGGATTGAGGATCATCGCCCCCCTTCGCGGTCAGGGGCTCGACGTTCATTTCAGTCACGTTCGACGTCCTTGGTGCTGCCTCGGCACGGATGTCATTGAGCGTCGAGAACAGGAGCGGTCGAATATAATACTCCCCGCGCTTCTGATTCGTCTCTACAAGACCCTCTGCTGTTCCCACACTCAGGACACGTTGCACGTGATCCACATTGTGCCGAGCGAAACGCAGGTACGGAAACGCGTTCGTAATCTCGAGTTCGCGGTTGCCATGGATGCCTTCAATCTTGCCCATGAACCCTGCGCGCGAGCTGTCGGGTTTGACATAGGACAACACGTCGGTGGCGTTTTCAAAGACATTGCGCTGCAACGCTGCCCGGAGTTTCGGGATCACAGCTTCAGCAATTTCCGACGGACTGCGATTCGGGTCGTGACTGTTCTCTGTTACGAAACTGGTCTGATGGCGTGACAGGGTCCGTTGCAGGAACTGATTATAGTCTGCGTGGACGAGATAGCGCCCTGGCGATAACTCAGTGGACCAGCGCACCACGCCCATATCGCGGCCTGCTGCCATGACACGCTCGACATCGTCTCTCTTGCCAGTGACGATATCCGGGACGACCTGATGATAATAACTGCCATATGGCTTGCCTGGGAAATTCTCGATGGCTGCAACAGTTGACGTGATTGCAGCATACTTGTTCTCGCCCAGAGCGTTGTCGATGGTGCGTTCGATTTCCTCTTCCCGAAGGAAAGAGAGCGGAGAACGGATGACGTTTGCACCAAACAGGCCGGACATGAACACCAGCCCATCAATCGCCAGTGCTATTGCCAAAGCCAGATAGGCCAGCGCGTTGCCATCGTCGAACGCGTTCCAGGATACAACGAAGCGGTGCGCCTTGTCATCGCGGTTCAACGCAATGCGGTTCAGCTCGGTGCGGAACTGCTCCGTGTCTGCGCCCGGCAAACCGGAATCCTGAATACAGACCGAGCCGAACTTGAGCATCTTGTTGGCGCTGCCACGAGGCATTTTATCTCCCGATGTACACGCGACGCGAAAGCTCTGTTCGGCAGCCTGCACACGGAAAATATTGTTGGCAAGCACGCTAGCATCGCCCGGCTCGCATGCCACGTCGGATGTCGCGCTCCTCAGGCTGGCAACACCGCGCAGATTGGCAAGCAGTGACGTGCAGAGCTGCTCAAGCTGGTCGAGGCCCTGTTCGGCCGGCGCTCGGCGGAAGCGGTTCCGCGCCACATCCAGGGCCTTGATGCCACCAGCAGCGTCGAGATCTCCAGACAACGTGTTCTGGCCGGTCTGATCAAGGACAGACTTGCGATCACTTGCTTCCTTGACCTTTTCCTCAAGCGTGATCATCTGCGTGCCGATTTCAGAGATGCGACCACGCTTTGCTGTTTCTTCGTCGTTCAGGCCACCGACGCGTGCCTTGGCCGTCTTCAGCCGCGACTCGAGCTCGCTGACGTCCAGTTGCAGGTTCTGAACGACCTTCTGCAAGCGTCGGAACTCCGGCCCGGCCCCTGCATTGCCTGTACCACGCACACCCTGACGCTCGCCTTCGGCGGCGGTTTGCGCTGTAACGATCTCGACCTTCTTTGCAACCAGTTGCTCTTCGAGAAGCGCAACCTGTTCCTGTGCGGGCGCGCGACGCTCGCTAATCTCCTTGATCTCGGACTGGATCCGCTCCCGTTCCGCCGCAAGCGTGCGCGTGCGCTCCTGCGACGTACTGATCAGCCCGCGAATTTCTGCCTGTGCGTTGCGCGATTGGCTGAGGCGATCCAGTTTCTGCTTCTGCACAGCTTCGGGAGCCGCCTGAGCCTGGGTTACCAACTTGTCGAGGTTGCTATCGAATGTGCGCCACTGCTCGCTTGCAAAGAGTGCACGCGTGGCGTCGAGCCGACGTCGTGCCAGCTTCTGCTGCACATCGGACATGACGCCTGCAACCCGATTTTCAACACGCAACTCGGCAGCTCGTTTGCGTTCCTTCTCAGGAAAAATCGTCGAGAACAGCGAGTCGAAGGAGAAGAACACCGATGTCGCCATGCACGACAAGAACATGATCCACAACGGGATGTTCCGCAGCATGGTCAGCGCGCCGCTGAGATACGGCCCGGCAATCTCACGGCGCGACACAATGACAAACAGCGCAATCGCTGCCACTACAAGTGCACCGGCACCAATGCCGGGGCGATAGTCTGCAAAATCCGTGGTCAGGAAGGTGTCCGGACTCAGCAATCCGCTTGCGCCTTGCGTAAGAACCAAGGCCAGCATGACTATGACAACAAAAGAGGCTGCAATCAGTCCGCCCGTGAACCAGCCCGACTTCTGCGTCCGGTGCGTTGCATTGTTCGCGGCGAATGTTTCACCGATCAGCCACGCTGCGATCAGCATGACACCCTGTATGCCGAACGTGATCATGAAGCTCAGTACACGGGGTCCGATGCAGACATCATTCTTGCCTGTCGGGCAGGTGAAATTCGACATCCCGTCCCAGGTTGTCCAGCCGGATGCCAACGAGAGAATCAGGCCCGTGATTGCGAGCAGGGCCAGACGCCAGTTCGTAAACGCCTCGCGCAGCGCCGATGCCAGCTTGCCGCTTGATCCGCGCGCACGTTCTTCGTCCGCTATAACGTTCATCTCTTCTGTAACTTCCCGCAAATCAAAGTCCATGCACGCGCGATGGTGCTTTCGCTGGTGTTGGCCGACAGGTTATGGCTGAAATGTGGCGGCACTGCCGCGCAGACGCAAGCCTTTCGCATCGTCTCATCTCTAGTTAAACGCTATTGACACAAATATTGTGAATGATTGCCGCACTGTTGCGGATAACCGAAGTCACGTACGACTGTATTTACCAAGATTTCCGCCCAACGTCCGGGATTGAAACCATGTCTGTGCTGAGAAATGACCGCCGTAAGAGCGTGCCGGTTGATGTCGGTGGCGTTGTGATGGGCGGCGATGCGCCGATTGTCGTGCAGTCGATGACAAACACCGACACGGCTGACGTGGGGCAAACCGTCAATCAGGTGGCGGCTCTCGCCAAGGCGGGGTCCGAGGTCGTACGGATCACTGTGGATCGGAAAGAAGCGGCCGCTGCCGTACCACGCATTCGCGAGCAGCTTGACGGCTTGGGCATCGACGTGCCGCTGGTCGGTGATTTCCACTACATCGGCCACACGCTTCTGGAAGAATTTCCGGCCTGCGCGGCGGCGCTTGCGAAGTACCGCATCAATCCGGGCAATGTCGGATTCAAGGCCAAGAAGGACAAACAATTCTCCCGGATCATCGAACTGGCTCTGGAGCACGGCAAACCTGTGCGGATCGGTGTGAACTGGGGCAGCCTCGACCAGGAACTGCTCACGCACATGATGGATGAGAACGCCAAGGCAGCGGCTCCCCTCGACGCCACAACAGTGATGCATGAGGCGATTGTCCGCTCGGCGCTCGACTCTGCGGCATTGGCCGAAGACATCGGTATGAGCCGGGATCAGATCATTCTGTCGGCCAAGGTTAGCGCGGTGCAAGATTTGGTGAGCGTTTATTCGAAACTGGCCGAGCGGTGCGACTACGCGCTCCATCTCGGGCTGACAGAAGCCGGCATGGGATCGAAGGGCATCGTCGCGTCGACGGCTGCGATGGGGATCTTGCTGCAGCAGGGCATTGGTGACACCATACGTGTATCCCTGACGCCGGAACCGGGCGGCGACCGCACCCGTGAAGTGATCGTGGCGCAGGAGATCCTGCAGACCATGGGGTTGCGCGCTTTTGTGCCAATTGTTGCGGCGTGCCCTGGATGTGGACGCACAACCAGCACCGTTTTCCAGGAACTAGCCAAGGACATTCAGGATCATGTCCGTACGCGGATGTCGGAGTGGCAGACAACCCATCCCGGTGCCGAAACGCTTAATCTCGCGGTCATGGGATGCATTGTAAATGGTCCGGGAGAATCCAAACATGCCGATATTGGCATTTCCCTCCCCGGAACGGGGGAGCAACCTGCGGCACCTGTCTTCATCGACGGGAAGAAGGCCGTGACGCTACGCGGCGCACACATTGCGGATGAATTCAAGACGCTCGTGGAGAATTATGTTGCGCAACGCTGGGGCTGAGGCGCACGTCGAGCGAAAATGGTTAGCTTACCGGACTCATCCACTTTGCAATCATTGCCTCAAAATCATCTGGCATAAACGGTTTGCTGAGGAAGTCGCTCATACCTGACGCGAGGCACTTTTCCTTGTCGCTGGCGAAAGCATTTGCAGTGAGTGCGATGATCGGAATTTCTGAAACGCCAGATGCGCGCTCACGTTCGCGAATGACTTGCGTGGCCTGGAAGCCATCCATCAGCGGCATCTGGCAATCCATCAGTATCAGGTCGAACGTCTCGGTTTCACTGATGGCGACGGCTTCTTCACCATTGTTGGCAATCACGACGCTGCCAACGAGTTCGTCCAAAAATTCCTGCGCTACGATCTGGTTGACCATGCTGTCCTCGACGAGAAGGATCCGGCTTTCCGGCCACCCCACTCCACTCGCCTCGTTGGCTGTATCCTCGACGCGTTGCTGCTCAACGGTGTAGCGGGTGACGAAATCGTCCTGACCGGTGATCACGTTGGCCAGGCAAGAGACAATCACATCTTCAAGAAGACTCGGCGTTGTTGGCAAGGTCAGGTAAGCCTGCGCACCGACATCCTCCACTAACTTTGCATCTCCTTTGTTGCCCTGATCCGTTAGAACAATAATCGGATTGAACTTGTATGTCGGGTTTGCACGCAGCGTTTCGATATCCCGCACCGTGCTGTCGTCAACCCACGACGCCCGCAGCAAGATAACGTCAACCGGGCGAAACGCGTGTCCCGTATCCACTGCGATGGCTGGCGCGACATGCGTTTCATGCATCACCTCAGCTTCCAGCGCCCCAAGAAGCGGCGCCAGTGGAGCCGACTCGCTCTGGTCGCAGACCGGCTCGATCAGGAGCAGAGTACGGTTTGCCAGACTTATGGTTGGTCGGCTCTCCGCTGCGGTTTGCTCGTGAATCTCCATTGGGAGCTCGAACCAGAACGTGGACCCCTGTCCCCACACGCTGTTCAGCCCGCGCGCACCGCCCATCTTGTCGACGAGTAGAGAAAAAATTGTCAGGCCGAGACCTGTGCCTTCGTGCTTGCGCGTCGACGTGTTGTCGACCTGGTTGAATTTTTCGAACACGGCATCGATCTTGTCTTCCGGGATGCCAATGCCGGTATCCTCGATTTCGATCTGCGTCAGGCATTTGCTGCCGTCAACTTTGCAACCGACTTTGATAGCGACGTGACCTGCATCGGTGAATTTCAATCCGTTACCAACCAGGTTGATCAGAATTTGGCGAATGCGCGCAGCGTCGCCAACCAGCATTTCCGGTAATTCCGGCGCGAGTTCGACCTTCAGGTCAATATTTTTCTTCTCAGCCTGCGCGCGCAGAAGCGATGCAACATCTTCGATGCAAAGACGCATATTGAACGGTTTGGGATCAAACTCAATCACGCCAGACTCGATCTTGGAGAAGTCGAGAACGTCGTTGATAATGGTCAAAAGAGCGCGCCCACTGTCGAGGATCGTCCGCACCATTTTTTCCGGACGCGCACCAAGGTTCATGCGCATCAGAATTTCCGCCATCCCGAGAATACCATTCATCGGCGTGCGGATTTCATGGCTGACGTTGGCGAGAAATTGCGACTTTGCCTCGCTAGCGCCCTTGACCTGTTCGAGAGTCGCATCCAGTTCTCTGGAACGTGCTTTCAGTTCATTGCGCACGTGCTTCAGCATAGAGTTCGCTGTTTGTGCGTCGTCGCGAATGTCAGTGAGTTCGTCTACTTTTTCCTGCAGCGCCTTCTCGCGCTCCTCAACTTCGCTCAAGACCCCATTGAGTGTTGCGATCAGGTCGTCGAAGCGTGGATCAGCCTGCTCGGAAATGCGACGCGCGTAATCGCCATCCATGCGAATGGCAATCAACTCCTCGCGGATCAAATTGATCGGGTCGACATGAAGCATCACGTTCTCCGGTCCTCGCGATCCGCAGTATTACAGTGCACTTGACTTCAAGCGGTTGCCATGACTTCCAGGATGCCCTGGTCACGCGCCATTTCACCACGTAGGGCCTGCTCCGCCTCAAAGAACTCGGGGCCCATCTTGCCGAGAAGCTGCTCGACTGTGTCGCCATCTTTCTCGATTGCGGCATTCTCCATGTCCTGACACACGGCGGAAAGGCGTACGGCGCCAAGGTTGTGACTGCCAGACTTGAGCGTGTGAGCGTTCATGCGGATTTGATCAAAATCGCGCAACTCGACGGCCTTGCGAATATTCTGGAACAATGCCGGACACTCCGTCAGAAACGCTTCGATCAAGCGCGCGAGCAGACCACTCTTGCGCTGGCGATATTGTGACAGAAGTGCGTCGTTGAGGACTGGATCGATTGGAGATGTAAATTGCGTGTTCATGGTCGACTCTCTCGTATTCCGGGCGAACTGACGTTCGATTGAATTGATTTTTTCGTCCTAGCTGGCGAGTAATGCGTTCAGTCTCGCAATCGGCACGTCTTCACGTCGCGCTGTCGACTTGTCAGTCAACGTTTCGCGTGCCGGTGAAGCCAGTGCATTGCATTTGCGGTGCTCGGGGAAACACAATGTCATGGTCGTCCCTTTTCCGACTTCGCTCTCTATAGTCAAATGTCCGTCGTGGGCTATCATGGCTGACATGGCCATCGGCACCCCAAAGCCAAAGCCACCAGCACGCGCGCCAACGGCGTTCATCGGGAACATGTCGCAGGTGCGCAGGTTCTCAACAACGGCTGGCGCCATGCCAATACCGTTATCCTTGAGCGATACCTGAATCGGTTTGCCTGGTGTGGTGGTCAGCAACACTTCGATCGACGCATTCTGTGGGCTGTATTTTAGCGCATTCGCCGCAAGGCTCAGCACTGCAGAGCGGATTTTACGAGGATCGAAAATGACTTCGAGAGGAGCGTCCGGCAGTGCGGCCCTTATTTCGACCTGCCGCTGCTCTGCCACAGGGCGGAGCGTTTCCACCACGTCTTCGACGAACGCAACAAGATCAATCTGCTCTTCGGAGAGCGTGGCTGCGCCTGACATATCGCGTGCAAGCGCTTCCATATTGCGGGTTGTGGCGAGCAGCGATTGAACCGGATTTTGGGGTGCATCAAATTTCATCAGCGAGATATCGTCGTGCATAACGTTTTCATCTGCTGCTGTGCCAGACGTGAGCTGCTCAAGCGCAGTGAGCATCGGCAGATGCGCCTGACTGGTTTGCGATATGAGCGACCAGAACGACTTTGTTACGTGCTCCAGATGGTGTGCCGCCTGCTTGCGTTCCGCATCCAGTTGTGCGGCTGCTACACTCTCCGCCTTCCGCACGCGCTCTTCAGCTTCCACGCGAACGGCTACCATCTGGCGTTCAAATTCTGCCAGTGACATGCCGGACGCTGTCGGTGTTGGCTCAACGGAGAGTTGCTTGATCTCGTTGATCTGTTCTGGCGACAGATCCTTGCTTTCAAGGACCGCCTGGAGTTTTTGCTCGCTCGCCTGCTTTTCTGCGGCCAGTTGCTTCATGTCTCTGGATTGCTGCAGGACATGTGACACACGGTCGGAGAGATAGCTCCAGTCCACGGGTTTCGTGACAAAATCTGATGCCCCCGCTGCCATGCCACGCTCAATAACGTCTGCTTCGCGCGCTGCCGTAACAAGGATGACGGGAATTTGCGCCGTTGCAGGATCCTGCTTGAGACGTGTGCAGAGGGTATATCCATCCATTGATGGCAAGAGCAGATCAAGAATAATCAAATCCGGGTTGATAGCGGATGCCATTTCAAGGCCACGTCTCCCGTCGTCGGCCAGACGGACAACAAACCCACTCTCTTCGAGGTATTCCTTAACGAGAATGCGTTGTGTTGTTTCGTCTTCGATGACGAGAATTTTTGGCGCTGGGATTTGAGACATCTGACACCTGCGTACATAATTACTGAAACCGAAGTGCATTTGTTTGTCGATGCAAACGGCGCGAAGGTCGATGCTACATCCCCAACGTAAAGGTCAGATGAATCATGACCCTACAAATTGCTTCAAATACAGAATTTACCCCTTCCGCGTTAATCACCTGCTTTGTCACTCACACCTTTCTGCCCGAGATCAACGCGCATGAAAAACCACATGATGAAAGACATATTCAATAGATTGCAAACAATCCGAGCAGTGAATGTAAATCTTCCTTAGTCAGAATGGAGTTATAAGTATTTCCTGAAAATTCGCAGTGCCGGAGCGAAATTCCATCTCCGGAACTGCTGTGCGTTCTGCGTTATTGGTCAGCCTGCCTGACCGGGGGATTGTAATGGGTTTGTTGAAACAACCGCTTGCGCGCTACTTTGCGTTGCTCAGCACTGTTCTGCTCATCATTGTGCACTACGTCACCATGCAGGGAGAGCATGATGCAGCCCAACTTTATTTCGTAAGGGCATCCGCGGCGGAAACTGAAAAGGTTGGCAAGCGGGTGCAGGCGACGTTCCAGGCCATACACCAGAGCGCGAGTACGATGGCAAGAGTTCCCGGCATCGCCGCGCTCAACGGAGAAATGGCGAAATCGGATCAACGAACGCGTACGAATGCACAACAAATTTTTGACAGCCTCGCTCGCCAGGTTGACGTGTCACATATCCACGTTGCTGTGCTGGGTTTCGATCATCAGACCGTCAAATCCAGCTCTTCGTCTCAACGCACTCGACCGCTAACCGTTTCCGGACCCAACCATCGTGAGGTTAACGAAAGCAACATCTTCGTAAATGCTGTCTTTCGCGAAATAAAATCACATCAACAATGGTTTCTCGATACCCATCCCGTTGCGAGCGAGGACACGGCTGCGCGCGTCCCCATGATTGGCGGGGTGACATCGAGAACGCAGCACGAGATCTCAAACAACCGCACACAATCGACCAAAGTTGTTCTTTCTGTCCCAGTATTTGCGTCAACTGGGACACTTGCTGGCACCGTTTCTGTCGTAATTTCCAGTTCGGCACTGAGCAGCTTGCTCCCCAACAAGAATTTTGCACTCGTCAATACACGCTATAACTATGTGTCGCCAACACGAGAGGGCGGACAAGCTCATCTTTCAGCCCGCTGGGTGGAACTTGGCGCACCGGATCCGGAACTTGCCGCATCCAGCATTTTTGATCTGGAAACGCTCGATCCGAGAAGCCAGTGGCGACTATGGTACGGACGACCAAACAAAGACTACTACAATAGCCCAGCTTATGAGACGACCACGCTGTTTGAAACCGGAGGATATATCGGTTTCATCTTACTACTTACGATCATCATGTTCGTTCAATGGTTGGAAACCGCTCGTGCCAAGGCACAACGCGCGACAGAATTTGCGGAAAAGACCCGCGCTGCACACGCAAAGACCCTGAAAGCAGAACGTGAGGCCCGTCGTCTGAATGAGGAACTGAAGGCCAACATGAAGATGTTGTCCGACACACAGCTTGAACTCGTGAAGCATGAACGCCTTGCCGCGCTGGGGCAGGTTACTGCGACGCTCAGTCATGAAATCCGCAATCCGCTCGGGGCGATCCGAAGCTCATTGTACGTTATTCGCCTTGCTGCGGAGAAAGCAGAAATCAAACTAGATCGCCCGCTTGATCGCATTGAGCGCTCAGTGACACGCTGTGATAATCTGATTGGGGACTTCCTCGAATACACGCGCACTCACGAGCTATCGTTCAAACCCGTGAATGCGACCGAGTTTCTGAATCTGCTTCTGGATGAGCAAACGTTTGCCGAAAACATTACGATCAAACGTGACCTCCCTGACGAAGATCTGCAAATCGTAGTCGATCCAGACCGATTCCGCAGGGTCATCATCAACCTCGTCGAGAACGCGGCTCAGGCTATCACCGAGCATAAAGACTGCGGCGGAGAAATTTGCGTGTCGTGTCGTTCAAGTGACACCGGATCCGTGATCAGCGTCAGTGACAACGGTCCCGGCATTCCGGACGACGTTCTTGGCAAGATTTTCGAACCGCTTTTCACAACAAAGAGTTTTGGTGCCGGACTCGGCTTGGCGACTGTGAAGCAGCTTATCGAGCAACACGGTGCGGAACTGACAATAGACACGACCCCCGACCTTGGTACGACGTTCAATATCAACCTGAAATCAACGGCGGTTACGACCGCAAATAATAATGCCCCGATCATTAAGGAGAAGGCAGCATGAGCAGTCCATTGAGAATTTTAATACTCGACGACGATGTCGACGTCGCGGAAGGCCTGACTGACATCCTGGAACTTCAGGGCCATGAGGTCACGATGGTGCACAACGGTGCTCATGCTATCGAGGCGTATCAGAACGAAGATTTCGACGTCGGATTTTTTGACGTCAAAATGCCTGGCATGAACGGCGTAGAGAGCTTTCTCGAAATCAAGAAAATGAAACCCGATGTGAAGGTGTTCATGATGACCGGTTACTCGGTCGAGCAACTTCTAGAGGAGGCGCTGGACAACGGTGCACTTGGTGTCATGCGCAAACCGTTCGAGGTGGACGAACTTATCACCAGACTCAAAGGCATCAAGGAAGGCCTGATCGTTGTCGCGGATGCAGATCCGAACTTCACAGATCAAATTGTGCCAACACTTGAGAGCCGCGGATACGGCGTACTTGTCGCGCGCTCGGGACCCGAAGCGCTTCAGGCGATCAACAAGAATGTCGACATGCTGATTCTGGATTTTAATCTTCCGATTCTTTCCGGCCTCGAGGTTTATCTCGAGTTGCGAAAGCGTGGCCACGGTGTGCCAACTGTTGTCGTGTCTTCAGAGCCAGACAAAAAATCGGAAGGGATGGACAAGCTGCGCAATCACGCCATCTCGGGCTTCTTCCACAAGCCCTTCAACATCGACGAATTTATCGAAACGATTGAAACCGTCGAAGTAGAAGCAGCCTAAGTTGCGAACGGACAGGACCTCGCCATGAGTAAGAAACCGGCTATCATCCGTAAAAAAGAAGCACGACAGACAAGCAACCCGCAACGGATCGCGTTGCTTGTGGCACTCTTCGCAGCTTTCAGCGCCGTTGGCATTGGTGGCACATTCCTGTTCCGGAGCACGCCAGCTCCCGCACCAACCGAAGTGGTGACGGTCACAATACCTGAAGATACTGTTGATGTGGTCGTGGCCAAAAACGACATGGCCTACAACGAACGTCTGAAGCGTACCGATCTCAAGGTCATCAGTTGGCCCAAGTCTGCTGTGCCAGAACGCGCTTACAGTTCCATTGATGATTTGTTTTCTGAAAAAGGTGAGCGTTACTTTATGGCGCGCACTGTTGCGAACGAAGTTATCCTCCCTGGAAAACTTTCATCCCCCGGGAGACGTGCAACACTTGCTGCCTTTCTGAAAAAGAACACGCGTGCAGTTGCTGTTCGGGTGGACGACGTTCTTGGTGTTGCCGGCTTTGTTCGACCGGGTGATTTCGTTGATGTGATCATGACGCGGAACGAAAACGAAGGAGAGCAAACCGTGCAATTCAGCTCTGCGCTGCTTCAAAACATTCATGTACTTGGTGTCGACCAGACCTCACATGTCACAAGTGACGTCTCGGACGTGGTGAAAAAAACAGCCAAAACCGTGACACTTGAAGTGAACCTCGTCGATGCACAAAAGCTTGCGCTTGGCGGCGCAGTTGGTCGACTTTCGCTGGCACTTCGCAAGCCGCGTGGCACTGTGTATCGCGCGACGAAACCGGTTCGTCTCGTAGATCTGGGACATACGGCTATCGAGAAGACACGGGGCAGTTTGCAACTCGCCTCAAGTGTCACGCCAAAGGTACCAACGAAACCTCATACACGCACGATTGGTGTGACACGTGCCGTTGAACGCACGGAGATGGAAGTGACGCCAGACTCACGCGATCAAGCACCGACGCGCAAAGCTTCAGGCGATGCGCGCTGAACGGTGACTGAGAGAAAAGGACGACACCATGGCACAAACACAAACGCACGCACACACTGAACAAAGTCCACTCATCGCCGAAGCGCATGGGATGGACTGGACTCCGGATCGCAAAACCCCGGATGGAATCTCTGTTGAAAACATGCGCCGCCGTGGCATTGACCAACTGGAGATCTCACTCGATCACCCAGAGGCGCATATCGACACGCTGCGTCGCCTGGGTATTTTCGGGCGACGCAAGGCGCGTATTGCGACTGTGACGTTCGCGGAAGATCACGCCCTGTTCGTGATCCCGGAACGGTTCCATGCGCGGTCTGTCGAAACGCTGGTTGAGCGTCATGCCATCACGGCTATCGAGTTGGTCAAGGGCATTGCCCCCCTCGGGCCAACACTACACGTCTCCATCGGGGAAACCGTTTTGACTCTTGGTGTCGGCCTGCCAACCGAAGCTCTTGAATGGCTTCGAGAACGCCTCGTCCTCGAATGCGCCGGCCTTGTGTCACGTCCCCTGTTCAATGTTGGGCGTCGCATCACACGAAAGACCAGCAACCCTGACGATGACTTCTACAAGCAATGGCCAAGTGGTCCGAACCGCTTGATATCCGTATTTCTGGAAGAATTTCCGAAACAAGCTGATGCTCTTGGTCGCTCCATCGAAACAGCAGACTGGACGGCTGCAGCCCGTCAATGCCACTGGATGAAATCAAGCGCTGCCGCGGTTGGTGCGGCTCAACTTTCCGAGCTGTGTCAACGGATGGAAATTGACGTCATTACTGACGACTATTCCAAGATTGAATCCATTTACACCCACTTTCAACGCGAGATGATGACGGTCAACGAGACCCTGGCGCAGATCATAAATCGTGCGCCGGACATCCATGCGTCATCTGCGCCACTCCATAGATCTGACCGGGATACAGTTCCGCCTGGTTCCCTGAACAACCGCAAAATCCTGCTGGTCGAAGACAGCCTTGTGAACCAGGAAGTTGCACGGTTTTCCCTTGAGGAGGCCGGATGCGAGACATTCGTCGCTTCGGACGGACGTGAAGCTGTCGAACTGTTTACGCAGGACACTTACGATCTCATTCTCATGGATTGTCAGATGCCGGTCATGGACGGGTACGAGGCAACGAAAGCCATCCGGAAGATCGAGGCTGTGAATTTCCTTCCGCCAACACCGATCATTGCACTAACCGCCAATGCCTTGCGGGACGATCGTGACGCATGCGTTTCCGCAGGAATGCACGACTACCTCAGCAAACCCTACGAAGAGCACGAACTCATGGAGCTGCTTCTCAAGTGGCTACCGGCAGACCTTCCTGAGTGGCGTGAAGATGCTGCAGAACGCATTCCGGCCTGACATAAGTTGAGCCCTTTGCCTTCTGAGGATCCAATTGTTCGTCAACTCTTACGTGATGACATGAAAGCCATTGCGTTGCGCAACGTCCCGGCCCGATTTCCGAATTGCTCCAGCGCTGCCAATGCTTCGTTTTCAGTCTGGTGAAGCTTCGCACGTGCACCGTCCAGGCCGAGCTGCGATACGAAAGTTGCCTTGTTGGCACCAGAATCCTTGCCGGTCGCCTTGCCAACCGTCGCAGCATCGCCTGTCACATCAAGAATATCGTCCGATATCTGGAAGGCCAGCCCGAGGTTTTCAGAGTAGATCGTTAATGCATCACGTTCAGCTTGGCGCGCATGCCCGAGAATAGCTCCCATGGCGACGGCTGCCTTTATCAACGCACCGGTCTTCATGGATTGCACGCGCTGCACGTCGATGTCTTTCGCTTGAGCTGCCTCCGCTTCAAGATCCAGCATTTGTCCTCCGGCCATGCCCATAAGACCACTGGCCGTCGCCAGTTCCAGAAGCAGATCTGCACGGACAGCTGGATCATCATGGTTCCGAACAGACGCCAGAACTTCAAACGCCATCGTTTGCAGCGCATCGCCTGCGAGAACGGCCGTGGCCTCGTCAAAAGCGACGTGAACAGTTGGCTGCCCGCGTCGCAGATCATCATCATCCATGCTGGGCAGGTCATCGTGCACCAGCGAATAACAGTGGACGTATTCAATCGCGGTCGCTGCCTCGAGTGCCGCTTCGCTCGTCACGCCAAAGAGCGCTGCGGTTTCAATGACAAGGAATGGGCGGAAGCGCTTGCCACCATTGAGAACAGCATGTCGCATCGCCGCCAGCAACCTGTCTGCGCCCCGTCCTGCACAGGCATCCAGTTGCGCGGCTAACCGAACCTCCACTTTCGATGCCAGCTGTGCCAAGGTCCGGGTGAAGTCTGATGGCGCGGGCATGTCTTACGTGTCCTCCATGGATTTCAAGGGTGGAATGGGCAAAGCGTGGCGTCGTCAAAGCGATACACGGGGCACGTACCACAATCCGGGAAAAGTCAAAGCCTGAGTATTGCGCCGTGATCGTATCGAACCGCACAGATAACAAGAATTTCGCTCCGCAACAGGTTGTGAGTGAACCTGTTCGCGGATCGCGCGCAAACTGCTCATGGTGGTTCCGACTCAGCAAGGCCCTGCTGCTTGCGATCATATGCTATTATGTCGCGATCGTTGCCGCCTATCGCTTCATCAATCCTCCGGCCTCGAACTGGATGTTGATCGATGCGATCTCAGGGCATTCCATCCGTCAAGACTGGGTGCCCATCAACGAGATCTCGCCACAGGTCGTCCGTGCCGTTGTTGCTTCAGAGGATGCTCGCTTTTGTGAGCACTGGGGTGTTGACTGGGGCGAAGTGTATACTGCGATCCGCCGTGCAGATGGACGGGGGCCGCGCGGGGCCAGCACCATCACGATGCAGACGGCCAAGAACCTGTTCCTCTGGCCGGGACGGAGTTACGTACGCAAGGCGATCGAGCTCCCAATCACGTATCTCATCGAGCTTCTCTGGAGCAAACAGCGGATTCTGGAAGTTTACCTGAATGTTGCCGAGTGGGGACCTGGTATCTACGGCATCGAAGCTGCGTCGATGCATCATTTCGGCGTCGGTGCGCACCAGATCAACCGCACTCAGGCATCATTGCTGGCTGCAACCTTGCCCAGTCCTGTGAGGCGGCGTGCTGGCAAGCCCGGTCGAACCACGTTGAAACATGCGTCGCGTGTACGAAAACGCATGCCTGGCGCGGTAGCTCGAACGCATTGCGTTGCGAATTGACCCTATTGAGGACCAGAAAACATATAAATTTCGGTGGTCAGGACACGGTTTTCCCAGTATAGAGCCACCAAATTCGTGCGCAGTTCGCTTGGCGAAGCACTGGTTGCACGGGCATCATATCACCATGCCACGCCTTAAACCCGCGATTTTCCTGATGCGTTGATCAGGAAAGGAGCCGCATTTCTGGTGTTGCGTTAACGGAGACGACACATGGCTGTCCCAAAAAGTAAAATCACGCGCAGCAAGCGCGGACACCGACGTTCTGCCGACGCCTTGAAGGCGCAAGCGTATGTGGAAGACAAGGATTCTGGCGAATTGCGCCGTCCGCACCACATCGACCTGAAAAGCGGCAAGTATCGCGGACGCCAGATTCTGGAACCTGCAGACGATATCTAAGAGACCAGAGACGGTTTCCTGAAGCAGCTTTGACGACGCTGCGAGACTGTCGATCAACCCTGTTTTGTGGCCGGTCGAACCACATGTTTCCATTTGTGCATTGAAACGTCATAATCGGGCGTTATTACCAGCACAACCTGCCGGGAGGGAGATCCGATATGTCTGTCAGAGCAATGCCTATGCTCGTCTTGTCGCTCATCTTGTACAACTTTGTTGCTTTTGCACTGGGTGATGCGAACGATCCGAGTGCGATTTTCAAAACCAGCCTTGTTGGTGATTTCGGCATTCCGATGCCGTCGGGAACGGACTGGAAGATTACCTGGGGTGATCTCCTGTTGATGTTTTCGCTGATCATGCTCTGCATTGAAGTGATCAAGGCGACTTACACGCGCGGCTCCGGCCTTGCGGATCAAGCGCTATCGATTGTCCTGCTGATCGTTTTTCTTGTGGAATTCCTGCTGTTTCCAGCTGCAACGACCTCAGTCTTCTTCCTGATCACGCTCATGGCCGTGATTGACGTTGTCGCCGGGTCGATCATAGGCATTCGTACCGCGCGCCGTGACTTCGGGGGGCTTGGTGACGCTGGCTGAAGTACAATGCGAGACACTCTCTACTTACGTTAAACTATTCTGAATAAGAGCCGCGGCACACCGCGGCTCTTTTTTTTGCCTGCTCTGCCTGTTCAAGGCTTCGCGAATCTTTCCCGGTTGTTAAGCTTTGCTGTCTAGCGTGATGCGTAGTTTCCACACAGTGACAGGGGCTTGCCAGGTTATTTCCGTGGCTGAGTTACGTGCCTTGTTGACGCTGTCTTCATTGACCGACGATTTGCACGCTGAGGCCACCGGTGACACACGCTCTGACACTTGACACCCCCCCAACGACAGGCACTTCCGAAACGCCCGTAGAGTTGCATCCCGAACATTCGGGCGCACCTGGTAATCCTGCGACCTATCCATTGATCGACATCATGTCGTCGGTCAACGAGGCGGCGTATGTCTGGGATATTGCGTCAGACCGTATTCACTGGAGCCGCAATGCCGACGCGGTCCTTGGCGTGCCGTCGCTTGCCGATTTGCAAACTGGTCAGGGGTTTCACCTCAGCATCGCGTCGGAGCATGCGGGAGCTCGCCTGGAGGCTGTCACTACGGCTGAAATTCCCGAGGATGATGCAAGCCAAACAGCCACTGATGCACGCCCCTACCGGATTCAGTTTCGTTTCATGCCAGAAGGCCGCCGCACATCCCAGGCGTACTGGATGGAAGACCAGGGCACGATGCGCCTTGGTGCCGATGGCAAACCCGGCATCGCCTGCGGACTGGTGCGCCGTGTTGATGAACGCCGGGACGAAGACCAGCGCTTGCGTTTCCTGAGCGATCATGACGAGTTGACCGGGCTGATGAACCGAACACGGTTGAACAACGCAATCGCCTCCGTGATTGCTGAGGCGCAGGCGAACAAGCATTCCTCCGTGCTGCTGCTGGTTGCGATCGACAACCTGAGCCTCGTGAACGAAACGTTCGGCTTCGATGTTGGTGATGAGACAATCCGGATCATTGGACAACGTCTCGCAAGCCGCTTGCGCGGTGGGGATGCCATTGGGCGCTTCTCATCGAACAAGTTCGGAATCCTGGTCAATGACTGTGACACCATTGGGTTGAATGCCGTCGTGAAACGCTTGCAAGATGTTATTCGAGCGACACCAATCGAAACCTCACAATGCCGATTTTCAGCAACAATCTCCATTGGCGGTCTCCTGATGCCGCGCGATGCGGACACGCCACAAAAAGCCACTGCCAGTGTTCTGCACGCTCTTGAGACGTCCAAATCCGAGCGGCAGGACAACTTCACGCTTTATGTTCCAAGTACGCAAACTCAATCCATCCGAAACCAGAACATTGCGATTTCCGAGAGCGTGATCTCTGCTATCGATGAGGATCGTATGCGGATCGCATTGCAACCGATCGTGCGCACCGATACTCGCGAGGCAGCGTTCCATGAATGCCTGTTACGAATGGAAATGCCTGATGGCCGAATCGAATCGGCCGGATATTTCATCCCGCTTGCTGAACAACTAGGACTTTCCCGCATTATAGATCGACGGGTGCTCGAGTTGACGGTTGCGCAGGTGCGCCGCTACCCTGAATTGCACGTTTCGATGAATGTTTCCGGGTTAACGGCAACCGATCACGCCTGGCTTGTATCTCTGGATCGGCTAACGGGAGCAGACCGCTCGATCACAAGCCGGATCACAGTCGAGATCACCGAAACCGTGGCCATTCAGGATCTGGACGAGTCCGTGAACTTCGTCGATGCTCTCAAAGAACTGGGATGCAAGGTGGCCATTGACGATTTTGGTGCGGGTTACACATCGTTCCGCAATCTCAAGTTCCTCGGCGTCGACATGGTCAAGATCGATGGCGCGTTTGTAAAAAACCTGAAAACCGATGCTGACGACCGGGTGTTCGTGACCAAGCTTGCCGAACTTGCCGATCATTTCGGGATGGAAACGGTCGCAGAATGGGTCGGGGACGAGGAAACGGCAGATTTCCTGCGCGACATCGGCATCACGTATCTGCAAGGCTTCTACTTTGGGGAACCCAAGATGGCGGAACACCATGACGCGCCCCCTGTCCTCACATCACCACAGGTTGCACTTGCGTCCGTCGGCTAGTTTTGCCCACTGTCACTTGGACTTGCTGAGCTTATCGAGCTGCTTTTGCATGGCCGCAAGCTGATCCTGCAGCACGCTCAGATCTTCTGCTTTACCTGATGCGCCCTTGCTCCTGGTTGCGGGTTCCTCCGGTTGCGCGCTCTCTTCAGCATGACCGTTCGCCGTGCCCTTGAACGGACTGAACACCGACATCGCCTGTTCGAACATCGTAAAATTCTTGCGGGTCTGCTCCTGCATGGCTTCCAGTGATCGCCCGGTAAAGGTGTCGCCGAGCTGCGACACGTAGCGGTCCTGTCCTTGCGTAAATGTGTCGAGGCTCATTTCTAGGTAGCTCGGCACAAGTTTTTCCATGCCATGGCCATAGAAACGTATGAGTTGGCGCAGAAAATTCACGGGCATCAAATTCTGCCCCTTGCCTTCCTGATCAAGAATGATCTGGGTCAGGACGCTGTGCGTCAGATCTGTGCCAGACTTTGCATCCACGACGACAAAATCCTTGTCGTCCTTCACCATCTGGGCAAGATCGTCGAGCGTGACGTAGGCGCTAGTCTCTGTGTTGTAGAGACGTCGGTTCGTATACTTCTTGATTTTGACCGGTTCAGATCTCTGGGCCACCGTCGAACGTCCTAACTCACAATTGCGCTTCAGGTTTGCCGCATCGCAACACGGTGCGAAAGGCTGGATACAAACACTACATGAAACCTGCGCAAAGCAGAATAGCGGATTGCATGTCTCTTAATGCCATAATCTACCGATTGGAAATCAGCCGCACACATGCTGCGTTGCGGAATCCCGTTCGAGCCTGCTATTCCAAATCACCCCGGCCGCAAAACGTCGCACGCGCGCCAGATACCATATTGCAATGCGGGCCGACCTGGGCACGTCCGCTAGCCTCACCATGACGCCCGAAACGGAGATTACACATGTCAGATGCAAGCGATGCCATTGTTATAGCCAGTGCAGCCCGGACCCCGGTCGGGTCTTTCAACGGCGCGTTGTCGAGCGTCCCGGCCCACCAGCTTGGAATTGCGGCGATTGAAGGCGCGCTCGCCCGCGCCGGTGTTGCGCCTGAAGACGTGAGCGAAGTGATCATGGGCCAGGTGCTCAGTGCTGGTGAAGGGCAGAACCCGGCACGCCAGGCGTCGATCGGCGCGGGTATCCCTGTCGAAGCACCTGCGTGGGGCATGAACCAGTTGTGCGGTTCCGGATTGCGTGCCGTCGCACTTGGTGCGCAACAGATCAAGTCAGGCGACGCGACCATCGTCGTCGCCGGTGGTCAGGAAAGCATGAGCCAGGCCCCGCACGTCGCGCAGATGCGTAATGGCAAGAAAATGGGCGACATGCAGTTCATCGACTCGATGATCAAGGATGGCCTTTGGGACGCCTTCAATGGTTACCACATGGGCACCACTGCCGAGAACGTGGCCAAGGAATACCAGATCACGCGGGACGAGCAGGACGCTTTTGCGGCTGCCTCGCAGAACAAGGCCGAAGCGGCGAAAAAAGCCGGCAGGTTCAAGGACGAGATTACGCCTGTCACGATCAAAACCCGCAAGGGTGATATCGTTGTGGATGAGGACGAATACATCCGCGATGGCGTAACCGTTGAAAGCCTCTCCGGCATGCGTCCGGCTTTCGAAAAAGACGGCACGGTGACAGCCGGCAACGCGAGCGGCATCAATGACGGTGCAGCCGTTGCGGTTCTCATGAGCGCGGCGGAGGCCGAGAAGCGTAATATCACGCCGATGGCGCGAATTGTTTCGTGGGCACACGCAGGTGTTGACCCAAAGATTATGGGCACAGGGCCGATCCCGGCGTCCACCAAAGCGCTGAAAGCCGCTGGCTGGACTGTTGATGACCTCGATCTGGTGGAAGCCAACGAGGCTTTCGCAGCGCAGGCTTGCGCCGTGAACAAGGGCCTCGGGCTCAACACGGACAAGGTGAACGTCAACGGGGGCGCAATCGCAATCGGACATCCAATCGGTGCCTCTGGTGCTCGTGTGCTGAATACGCTGCTGTTCGAGATGCAGCGTCGTGACGCGAAAAAGGGTCTCGCCACACTCTGCATCGGCGGCGGCATGGGCGTGGCCATGTGTGTCGAACGCGATTAGATCGAACCAGGTAACGCAGGCCGGTTTGCCTCATGACAACGGCAGATCGGCCCTGCGGCAATTCCCCCGGCGCAACATAACAATTTCCTTGTAACTTCGCTGAAATCCCGGGCGTCCTCAGCTTCCAGAAGAGAGAATAATTATATGGCACGCGTTGCAATCGTAACCGGGGGAACCCGCGGCATTGGTGAAGCAATTTCAATCGCACTCAAGAACGCAGGATATACCGTTGCGGCCACATATGGTGGCAACGACGAGGCGGCGGCAGCCTTCAAGGAAGCTAACGGAATCAATGTGTACAAATGGGATTGCGGCGACGCCAAATCCTGCGCTGACGGCATTGCGCAAGTTACTGCGGACCTCGGCGACGTCGATATTGTCGTCAACAATGCGGGCATCACGCGTGACGGCATGCTGCACAAGATGACCGCCGAGAACTGGAACGACGTGATCCGCACCAATCTGGACTCGGTTTTCTACATGACCAAACCGGTCATCGAAGGCATGCGGGAACGCGGTTTCGGGCGGATTATCTCGATCTCGTCGATCAATGGACGCAAAGGACAGATGGGGCAGGCGAACTACTCCGCAGCCAAGGCCGGCTTGCTTGGATTTACCAAGGCGTTGGCCCAGGAAGGCGCACGCAAGGGCATTACGGCGAATGTTATTGCACCAGGCTACATCAACACGGAGATGGTCGCGGCTGTCCCCGAGAAGGTTCTCGAGAGCATTGTCGGGCAAATCCCGGTTGGGCGCCTTGGCGAGGCCGCAGAAATTGCGCGCTGCGTCGTGTTCCTTGCATCAGACGATGCAGGCTTCATCACGGGTGCTTGCCTCGATGCCAACGGTGGCCAGTATATGGCATCGTAAAAACGCACCCAACAAAGCGCAAAAAAACTCCGCAGATTTGAAAGTCTGCGGAGTTTTTTATTGCTCTACATTAAGTGTGATCAGGTCCGCATGCGTGACCGCACGATACGTGGGAGCTGGCCAACATCCATGTCTGCCAAATCACCAAGAACGCCAGGGTTGACCGGTGGCGCAGCGAATTCTGCGTTCGCATCTTCCCGGCTTTCATTTGGCAGCGGCTGCTGGGCGACAATCGGGATTTGCGACATCGCATCAAGCGGGGGTAACCCGGCATGGCTATCTTGCTGAGCACTCTCGAACGTCTGTGCTGATTGTTGCGGTTGTGCAGATACTCCGCCAGCGAACCAGACATCAATCAAGCCCAATTCTTCCCGAGACAGGGTCATGCCCTGCGTGCGGCAGCGTGTGACGACAAAATCCCTGAAGCGGCTTGCAAACACACTCGCGGACGCGCCTTGCTCGAACCAAGGATCAGGTTCGCTGATGACATCGAGAACGAACCGCACATCGGTTGGGTGAATGTTGACACGTGCAGCAGCTGCACGCCCCCCGATGTTGGCCAATGTCTGATTGCCGTTCAGGCCGTTTTCCGTGATCTCCTTGGCAATCATGTCGAAAACAGCCTTGTATTCGACAGGACTGAGCGGCGGGGCCTGACATGCTTCCTGAATTCGACCGATGGCTTGCTGCAAATCGAGTCCGGATGCCGGAACCGTCTCTGCAGGACGAACAGGTTGAGGTACTGGCTGCGCAGTAGCCGGTTGCGGTTCGACCGGTGCCGGCGTCTCTTCGCGTTGCAAGAATTCTTCTCGCGGGGCAGCGTCGGCTGCTGTTGATCCCTCCATCCGCTCCGTGTCGTACGCGAGGAACGGCGGTTCGTTTGTAATACGATATTCGATCGGCAAACAAGCGGTCAGGAACGCCCGAAAATTTCCGAACCCTGCCCAGTTGGCACCCGCGGTCATTTCCTTGCCGAGAGTTCGTTGCGCCCGATCAGCGAGAGATTCCATTGGAACCGGGCCGCTTGATTCCTTGATCATTGCAATGACCTCGGAAATGATCGCGTCCTGCTGCTGCTGACGCGTCTCCGGATCAATTGCAGCACTTTCCTCAACGCGCTCCTCGCTCACGCGATCCTCAACACTGTCTTCCAACAGCTCGATCAGATCTGCCTCGCGGATTTCTCCATCTGCAATAGCCGTATACGGCATTGCTGTATGATCGTTCACGTAAACAATCGTACGTCGCGCGTGGGCGCGAAGGCGATGCAGAACCGGTGTGAAATCCGAGTCACCCGAAAGAATTATGAACTCATCGAAATGCGTCTCGTGAGTCAGCAGATCGCGGATGTCCATGACCATGCGGATATCGGATGAATTCTTGAGCTGCGCGGTGAGCGGCGGGCAATCCACGATTTCGCAACCGGCACGCAGAAAATGATGGCGCACGAACGGGAAGGCGTTCTTGTCTGGACTTCCGTCGCTTGAATTGCGGCGTGCCACAGGGTTTCCGTAGGACCTGTTCATCACGATCCGACGATCCACATTCCCGCTCACATCATCTGATGATGACGAAATCAACTGACCGCGTTCAATCTCACGAAGCCAGATGCCCGGTGCGCGGGCGAACTGACGTGCAGCAACAGCACTCTTGCGTTTTAGCGAGAGATAAATGTTGTCGTAGTCGATGAAAATCGCACTCAGGACCGGTTTGACCCGCTGACTTTCCATGTGCCGCCCTAACCCCCGATGAACCGCACGCAATAAACGTGTGTGTCGATACTATGCCGGGGCAGCCCGCTCGCAAGCGCGGCAAGAACACGGTTTGCAACTTACCGAAATTATCATTTTCTATCAGTTAGTTAGATGGAAATTTTTGAGCGTATAACCCGTGTACAACGTTCCCTATTCTTGCGTCAGCAACGCGAAACCGGATTCGGAATGATTCGTTGACGGGATTATGCGCTGTCCTTACGGCGGCGAACTTCTGCAAAGACCTCCCAGTCTGCGGCATCGCTCATGCCGAGCGTTGCGCGCAAGTCCGGATCGCTGGCGCGAAGAAACGGGTTCGTCGCCAATTCGAGCGCAAGCGTTGTCGGAAGTGTCGGCTTATCAGCGGCTCGAAGGACGCTGATCTCATCTGCCCGTGTTTTCAGCGCAGCGTTGTCCGGATCGACAGTCAATGCAAATGCGGCATTTGATAATGTGTACTCGTGGCCTGCATAAATAACGGTGTCGCTTGGCCATTGCATGATCTTCTGCAAGGACGACCACATCTGCTGCGCTGTGCCTTCGAACAATCGCCCGCATCCAAGCGCGAACAGCGTGTCGCCAACGAATGCGACCCCCGCTCCCTCGAACAGGTAAGAGATATGCCCCGCCGTATGGCCTGGTGTTTCGAAAATCCGTGCCGTATGACCACCGAAGTTCACCGTATCGCCCTGACCAACGGCTGTGTCGATGCCCGGAATCTTGCCTTGCTCTGGCTTAGGCCCGATGATTGTGCAACCGTGCGCTTCCTTCAGCGCCAAATTCCCACCGGTATGGTCAGCGTGATGATGGGTCGTCAGAATGTGAGTGAGTGACCAGCCCTTCTCAACGAGAGCTGTGTTCACCGCATCCGCATCCGGCGCATCGATCGACGCTGTTGCATTGGTCTTCGGGTCATGGATGAGCACGCCGTAGTTGTCGCTCAGGCATGGAAACTGATGAATTTCAAGGACGTCAGACATAATTGGCGATCTCTCGGACAGGTGCAATTGACCTGACCCTAACAGGCGACCACACGTGGTCAATTGCCGGATTGCACCGCTCATGCAGGAACGTGATATCTTCTCACGCAAGACCATAGTCGAGAGGTGAGAGACGCCATGCTGCTGGACGCCAGGGAACTGGTGACATTCTATGCCTCCCCGCTTGGCCGCATGGCCCGACGGCTGGTTGGTGCACGTTTGCGTGCAGCCTGGCCTCACTGCACTGGCTTGACCGTGATCGGTCATGGGTATGCCACGCCCTATCTTGGTCATTTCCGGGATGCGTACCATCTGGCGGGCGTGATGCCTGCCGCGCAAGGCGCTGTAAGCTGGCCCAGCGAACGCCCATCACAGGTTGTCCTTGCCGAAAATGACCAGATCCCTCTGGCAGACGAGAGTGTTGACCGGCTGATTGCCGTGCATAGCCTTGAAAGTGCGACCGACCCGCGCCGCCAGTTGCGAGAGTTCTGGCGAGTCCTGAAGGGGGAAGGGCGACTGATGGTGGTGGTGCCGAACCGACGTGGAGTCTGGGCGCGCATCGATGCCACACCGTTCGGCTCTGGCCGCCCTTACAGCGCCGGACAACTCGATCGATTGCTGCGCGATGCGCAGTTTTTTCCTGCGGCTGCGCGTGGCGCATTGTTCATGCCGCCTATAGGCCAACGCCTTGTGCTGCACGGCGCACCATCAATCGAACGGGTTGGCGCAGTGGGGTGGCCTGCATTCTCGGGGCTTGTCATCGTGGAAGCAGGCAAGCAACTGGCTTCGCCGCTAGGCGGCGGCCACGCAGCGCCTGTCGCAACGCAATTGGAAACGGCCGATGCCGGTGCTGCATGGCCACGTGTCATCGGCACGACATCACGCTGATATCTGAGCTATTTGCGTGCAACCTTGCAACGACGAGTGGCAAACTACGGCGAGATGATTGCTTTGCTTTTGATGAGCTGTGGGCCTATTTCTCCCGTAGAAAACGTCAGGTTGCCTTGCTCTCAACGAGCCAAACCTGGCCAGACATACAGCGTGAAGGAAGGTGATCACGTGACTGCACATGCGCCACGACCAAAACCGGGAATTGATGCGATTGAGGCCTACATCCCGGGCGAGAGCGCCCTTGATGGTGGTGTCGCGCCGATCAAGCTCTCATCGAACGAAACGCCGCTCGGCCCCAGCCCGAAAGCGATTGCGGCAATGCGCGCGGCTGCGGACAAGCTTGCGCTCTATCCGGACGGCGGTGCCAGCGCTTTACGTTCTGCAATCGCGGCACGGTATGGACTGAACGCAGATCGTATTGTCTGCGGTGCAGGGTCCGACGAATTATTATCTCTTCTTGCCAATGCGTTTTTGACGGAAGGTGACGAGGCGATCTACACAACGCATGGCTTCCTTGTGTACCGGATTGTTATTCTCGCAAACGGTGCCACGCCGGTTGTCGCACCGGAAAACAATCTGACAACCGACGTTGATGCCATCCTGGAACGAGTCACAGATCGCACGCGGGTCGTGTTCCTTGCCAATCCAAACAATCCCACGGGGACCTATATTCCGTTCGACGAGGTTCGCCGCCTGCGAGATGGATTGCGAAGCGACATCCTGCTCGTACTGGACGCGGCTTACGCCGAGTATGTTCGTCGCAACGATTACGAGGCTGGTCTGGAACTCGTTGCAACGACGAACAACACTGTGATGACACGCACATTCTCAAAAATTCACGGGCTGGCGGCGCTCCGGCTTGGCTGGCTCTATGGGCCTGACGCTATCGTGGATACGCTCAACCGGATTCGTGGGCCGTTCAACGTTTCAGCCCCTGCTCTTGCAGCAGGCATTGAAGCAATCGGCGACACGAAGCACGAAGATGCATCCATTGCACATAATGAGCAGTGGCTTGGGAAACTGACAGACGGCATTACTGCACTTGGCCTGTCGGTAACGCCGAGTGTCGGAAATTTTCTGCTTGTTCATTTTCCGCAGAATGGCGCAAAGACGGCACTAGCTGCCGAAGCGCATTTCAAGTCAAACAATATTATCGTCCGCCGGGTCGATGGATATGGCCTGCCCAGCGCCCTGCGAATCTCACTTGGCACGGCAGATGACAACGAAGCGGTGCTCGCCGCGTTGCGTGGTTTCATGACTGCCGGTGCAACGACGTGAGCTCTCTGGGAGATTCAAAGCCTGTTGTTTCAACGCTGGCAGTTGTTGGTCTCGGACTGATCGGTTCGTCCATCCTGCGTGCCGTGCGCAACAGTGGCCTTGCCGCACGAACGATCGGAACGGATCATTCGCACGATGTGCGTGCGCGAGCTGTCGAACTTGACCTTGCGGATGATATCTGCCCGCCTTCCTTTGACGCTCTGGTGGAGGCCGACCTTATCGTGTTGGCCGTTCCGCTTGGCGCCATGCGCACGGCCATTTCCGAATTTGCCGCACATCTGAAACCCGGCGCTATCATCACGGATGTTGGCTCATCAAAACTTTCTGTCATGGAGGATATGTCGACTGTCCTGCCTGACACCGTACATTTTGTGCCCGGACATCCGATTGCAGGTACGGAGCAATCCGGCCCGGACGCAGGCTTTGCCGAACTGTTCGACGGACGATGGTGCATCCTGACACCGGACACGCACACAAATCCGGACGCGCTTGAAACCGTTGCGTCGCTATGGCGCGCCATGGGTTCGGAAACGGAGGAAATGGATGCGGCGCACCACGATCTCGTGCTTGCCACCACCAGTCATCTCCCCCACCTGATTGCCTACAGCATTGTTGGAACAGCTGCAGATCTGGAGCAGGTTACACAGTCGGAAGTGATCAAGTTTTCGGCTGGTGGTTTTCGCGACTTCACGCGCCTTGCCTCCTCCGATCCGGTGATGTGGCGTGATGTGTGCCTCAAGAACAAGGACGCGATTCTCGAAATGCTAGCACGGTTTTCCGAGGACCTGTCGGCATTGCAGAAGTTCGTTCGAACATCTGATGGGCATGCTCTTTTCGAATTGTTCACACGGACACGTGCTGTACGGCAACGCATCATCGACGCCGGGCAGGACATTCCGGATGCTGATTTCGGACGTGGAGCCGCAACCAGTACGACAAGCATACCTGATGACAGTGACCAGCATGGCGAAACGGGAGGCGCATAATTCTCCGTGGTCAACGCAACGCGCGATATATGGGTTTTTGGTTACGGATCATTGATCTGGAAACCCGACTTTCCGTTCCAGGAGATGCGTCGTGGTCGATTGGACGGGTTTCATCGTGATCTTTGCGCCTATTCTGTCGAACATCGCGGAACCGTTGCGCGGCCAGGCCTGATCTTCGCTCTCGATCGCGGCGGCATATGTGATGGTGCTGCGTTCCGCGTCGCGGCCGCAGATGCAGCAGAGGTTATCGCAGCATTACGCCAACGCGAACAGGTGACCGGGGTTTACCGCGAACGTCTACGCCCGGTCTCTCTTCAAACGAATGTCGGCATGTCTGCGGGCGAAACGGTTATGGCGGTTTGTTATGTTGTTGATCCGGGGCACCGGCAATATGCAGGCCGACTGAGTTGCGATCGGCAGGCTATATTGGTTGGAGGCGCGATCGGAAAGGCCGGAGCGAACGTGGATTATGTTCACAACACGCATCACGCACTGGCATCCATGGGGATTCGAGATCGTCGTCTGGATCGTTTGATCGCGTTGATGGGGGGATCACGTCTGGCACGATCCGCCAATCAAGACAGTAGTCTTGCGCGGCGTATTCAGCAAGTTACAGGAACCAAGGGGCGGAACCCGATGCGGCGGTGGTCCGTGCGTGCGCGCGATGAACTCGCCGTCAATCACCGGAAAAACCTCGGTTACTGAACGCCTCTGGATCAACGTCCGGCGAGGATGTCAAAACTTCATAGTTTTGGCCCGGATCAGGCGCGCACCGTCTTGCACAAGGATTCACTCAAACCCTCGCTGACGATGTCACCATAATTTCCGGCCTGGAGATCCCATTGCGTTATGGCCTGCTCATGTGCTGTTTCAGCAAGAACGTGCAGATGGACCTCGGACGCTCCCAACCGGGCCGCATGCTTGCGGATTTCGGCAAGGTTTTCGAAACCGTGGACACTGGTTGTGCGACCGATCTTGAGCGGCGCGCGATGGCCGCCAGCTTCGACACGCACGAGGATGTAATTCGATGCTTCGAGTTCAGGGCACTCGATCAGATTATGGACGATATGAACGTAGCGACGTTTCGAGGCACCGCGCCAGAAGTGGAACGTCCGTTCTGGTGCGCCGTCCGCAGTGTGCGTAATTTGCGCGTCAGCAGAACTCGTCGCACTTTGTGCGAACGGCCTTGGAAATGGTGTCACGTTGCTCATCGTCAGCCCAGCCTTCCGCCATTATGGCAGACCCTTGATTGTTGCATCGACAGGTAAACCGTTCTTCGATCAGCGCCTATCGAAGCTGTTTGATGAGGTTAAGGTGCGTGTATGTTAGGTCGGAATTTTGGTTCGAACAGAACTAAAATAAGGCAATGTGACGGTGTTTGTTCGGCGGCTCACGCTGCTACAACAGGCCGTGATGACGACGGAATTGGCGCTCTGCGCAAGGGATCAACTGAAATCAGGATGCCACCCAACGCAAAACACGTCTTCTACTTCAACGGCTTAACCGCATTTCGAGTAACCACAATTCCGGCATGTCCAACATCCTTCCTGCCGGACAAGTGCTGCAGCATTACATTTTGGGCAGTATCGAGCGTCGGATGCGCGTGAACGCTCTGGAGACTCGCTAACATCATTGTCATCATGACCGTTATCCGCATGCGCCAGGAAACCGATATCGATCATGTGTTGTTCGATGATGCTTCCAATCGATGCAATCAGGCTTGGGACATATTTGCCGTTCACCCAATGACCGCCACGCGGGTCGAAAACCTCCTGCAATTCAGCGGCGACGAACGACACATCACCGCCCCGACGGAACACGGCGCTGATCATTCGCGTGAGCGCGACAATCCACGCGTAATGCTCCAGGTTTTTGGTATTGATGAAAATCTCGAAAGGACGTTGTCGTCCATCCTGCACGATATCGTTGATGGTAATATAGAGTGCGTGCTCTGAACCTGGCCATTTTACCTTGTACGTTGCGCCACTCAAAACGTCTGCACGGTTCAAAGGTTCTGCCATGTAGACCACAGCGCTGTCCGATTTCGAAACTGCCGTGGCGGGCGCGGATGTTGTCTGCTTCGCTGCACCTACCGGACCGGCATTTTGCGTTGTGTCTGATGTTTGCGATGACAGAACCGACCCTGTTATCGCGTTCGGGCGATATGTCGTGCAGCCTTTCAACCCCAGATCGTATGCTTCGAGGTAGATGCTTTCAAATGTATCGAACGCAATATTCTCCGGACAGTTGATCGTTTTCGATATCGCACTATCAACGTGAGGTTGTAGCGCCGCCTGCATGCGCAAATGGTCGGATGGCGCCAACTCCTGCGCCGTCACGAATGCATCGGACAGTTTTGTCTCCGAACCGAACTTCTTGCGCCACGCACGGTATGCAAAGTCATCGATATCGCTGGTCCGGCTGGAGCCATCCGGCTGCAGGACACGGCGTTGGTACGTGTGGTCGAAAACCGGTTCGATGCCGCTTGAGACATTCCCCGCGAGGAGCGAGATCGTACCGGTTGGCGCAATCGAGGTCAGCATGCCGTTGCGAAGACCGTGCTTCGCGATATCCGCGCGCACATTCTTATCCAACACGGCAACACCCGGCCGATCCAGGATTGCGTCCCGATCGAACAATGGGAACGCGCCTTTTTCTTCCGCAAGAGCGGCACTGGCGCGATAGGATTCATTCTGTATGGTAGCCATCCACGCTGCGGCCCTTAGGGCTGCCTCGGTTGTGCCATAGCGCAAGCCAGTCATCGCAAGGGCGTTGGCAAGGCCGGTCAGACCGAGGCCAATGCGGCGCTTGGCTTTTGCTTCCCGCTCTTGCTCGGGCAGAGGGTAACGCGAGACATCGATGACGTTGTCGAGGAAACGCACCGCCGTGGCGACTGTTCTGCGCAACCGTTCCTCATCCAGCGCGCCCCCCTCTTCAAACGGATCGTTGACCAGAGCGGCAAGATTGACAGAGCCAAGCAGGCACGCACCATAGGGGGGCAAGGGTTGCTCGCCACAAGGATTGGTGGCGGCGATGGTTTCGCAATAGGCCAGGTTTGACGCTGCGTTCACCCGATCAATGAAAATCACACCAGGCTCTGCGTACTCGTACGTTGCGCGCATGATCTGACGCCAGAGATCCCGGGCCGGCAACGTGCGATAGACCTTGCCGGCAAAGACGAGATCCCAAGAGGCATCGGCTCGCACAGCCTCCACAAATGCGTCTGTGACGAGAACGGACAGATTGAACATGCGGAACCGAGCCGGATCAGCTTTCGCGGCGATAAAAGCTTCGATGTCCGGATGATCACATCGCAGCGTTCCCATCATCGCACCGCGCCGTGCGCCAGCCGACATGATTGAGCGGCACATTGTATCCCAGACGTCCATGAAGCTGAGCGGACCAGATGCGTCTGCGCCGACACCTGAGACGACTGCGCCTGCCGGTCGTAGTGTCGAGAAGTCGTGGCCGATGCCGCCACCGGCCTGCATGGTCAGAGCCGCTTGTTTGACGTTCTCGAAAATCGCGCCAAGATCGTCTTCAATCGTACCCATGACAAAGCAATTGAACAGTGTAACGCGCCGCTCAGTGCCCATTCCCGCCAAAATGCGACCTGCAGGCAGGAATGCAAAATCCCGAAGTACATCCTCGAATCCGGACTGCCAGACTTCGCGATTCGCAGGATCTTCCGCAAATGCTGCGCCTTTGGCCACACGTGACCAGGTCTCCGCCAGGTTCCGATCCACCGCCACACCATCAAAGGTCGAAAAACGGTATTTGCTGTTCCAGATCTCTCTGGAAATGTCCGGCCATTCTGTCGGTTCGTTTGCGGGAGGTTGTGGCACCACCATGGACCCATACATGTAGCTTCAGGAGCGCTATATATAGCAATTCGAAGCTTGGTGGTCAATAAATGTTCTTTTTTTGTTCTTTTTATCAGCCAGAGACATCCGCTCGCGTGACTCTATCGTCGTCGCTCCCAAGCACGCGCGTCACGCAATATCGCGTCGCTGCAGGCAATAACTTGGCATACTCCCAGAACAGGAGCTTTGCAGTGCCTGGATTTGCATACCAGGCTTCTGCACGAACCGAACGCGGCACGACGGGATGTGTGTAAAGCGCCGTACCAGGCAATGCGCTGCGCAATTCCACAAGACTGCGTGGCATATGATAGCTCGACGTCACAACGATCAAACTGCGAAATTCATTCTCCTGCACCCACTCCCGGGCCTCTGATGCGTTGCCGATAGTGTCCTGAGCTTTGTAGCCCACGTCGATACAGCAGCGGAAAAGCTCATCATAGCCTGGTGTGCGTTTGGACAAAGCCGCGCGCGTTGTGCGCTTGTTCACACCTGAGATCAGCAAACGACTTGCCCGTTTCGACGCAAGGAGCCTGATACCTTGTGCAATCCGCTCGGTGCCGCCGGTCAGAACGACAATACCGTCGGCTCGAACGGTGGTTTTCGGGGTCTCAAGATGTATCGAGTAGACAAAAATCAAAAAACCAGCCGCCACGAGGAACGCAGCAGCGCCGATCAGTCTGAATGTCCACTTTAGCAGTTTCATCGCATCCGCCCGGGTCGACAAGGGTTTGTCGAGCGTTGTTGCGCCTTGTGCTGCCCCAAAGACATGCGCCGTGCATCTACAGAAACAGCGTAACCGTATTTGCCGCAAACCGCACCCAAACTCTCATGATCATGCTTTCCAATACCTTGGGCAAACGTTAACGGCACACGATTTGCGGGTATCTGTGGGTGAGTCAGACTCGAGCGTTCAGAATGCGAAAGACGCCGTAGCGTGACGTCAGCATGCACAGTCCGGCGATCACGACGACGACAATGCCGAGCAGAAAGTAACCTGGAAGGTCCAGACTGCCTGTACCAATGAGACGCCGCAACTCTGTGGCTCCAACCTGCCCACCGCCGAGCAATTGCATGAGTGTTGGCATCAGGAAGAATACCAACATTGCAGAGGCCGCACCAACAAGACCAGCACGGATACCGAGATTGAGGAAATGTTTCTCGAATTCACGGGCGATGAACCGGTCTGTCGCGCCAACGAAATGAAGGACCTCGACGATGTCGCGGTTTGAGGCCATCGACGAGCGTGTTGCGGATACGATAATGGCGGTCGTTGCGGCCCCAACCAACACCAGGATCGCAAGTCCCCCAAGTGCCATCGACCGGGTTACGGCCCTTATTTGCGATTGCCATTGACGATGGTCGTCGAGCACCGTTCCCGGGAAACGTCGCGACAGCGTGTCCGACAATTTTGCAAGATCGGGCGGGTTGCGACGATCCACCTCCAATGCAATGAGCCTTGGAACAGGAATGCTCTCCAGTGCCGTCACCTCGCCAAGCCACGGTTCCAGAAGCTCTTTTGATGCGTCCGCGCTCAAAGGGTTTACTTCTTCTATGCCCGGAACGCGCGCCAGGAAGAACGCAACTTCCGTGGAGCGCTTGTCCATATCTATGCCTTCGATCGGCTGGAGCTGAACAGTGACTTCGCTGGCGATGTTCCGTGTCCAGGCTGCTGCTGACTGATTGATCATGTAAACCGCACCGGCCGTCAGGCATGCCAGAAAGCACATGATCGAGATCACCAGCGTCAGTGAACTCCCTGTCACTGTACCCGGAGGTACGATTCCAGAGTTTTTTGCAACCTTGCCATCTTTTCCGTCCTGTTGGCGCGCGGGCGCAACCAAAGGTCCGCTTTGCGCCGGTGACTGCGATGCAGGTGGCGCCGTCTGAGGTGCAGCCCGTTGTAGAGGCTGTTGGGATGGGGGCTGCGTCACAGCGCGGGATGCATGATCCGCCAATGCCGCACTCAAAGAGCGACCGGTTACAGGTTCTGCCACAGGTTGCGCGTATCGCCCCGTTGCATCCGGTCGCCTGTTGGACGGGTCATCATAGGATCCGGACATTGCCATCCCTTATTTCGAGACGGGGAGCAGAAAACTGTTCCATAAGTTGTTGGTCATGCGTGGCAATCACGACAGATGTTCCCAGTCGGTTGAGCTCCACAAAGAGACGCAACAGTCGGCGCGCCATCTGCGGATCCACATTGCCCGTTGGCTCATCAGCGAGCAAGAGTTCTGGTTTTCCGATAACGGCGCGTGCGATCGCGGCGCGCTGTTTTTCACCGCCAGACAAAACGGGCGGGTAACCGTGCATCCGGTCGCCCAGTCCAACCCACTGAAGAAGATCCGTGACATCTTCGCGGTAACCGGATGGGCGACGCCCCACGACGCGCAGAGGTAACGCGACGTTTTCCCACGTCGTCATGTGATCAAGGAGGCGAAAATCCTGAAACACGATACCGATGCGGCGACGCAGTTGCGCGCGACGGGATGCAGAAACACGGGAAATGTTCTTCCCGAAAAGCTGCACGTTCCCATCCGTCGCCTGCAGCGACATGAACATGAGCCGCAACAAAGACGTTTTCCCTGCACCGGACGGACCAGTCAGGAAGTGAAAAGAGCCGGGCTTGAGGTGGAAGCTGACATCGCGGAGCACATGGGGTCCGTAGTCGTACCGCAGGCCAACATTTTGCAATCGAATCATGGAGCCATCATAGTGTGAGTTGGTGTACATCACAGGTGTTTGCGGCATTTCTGGGAGGAGCAATCCGACCACTGTGCTCAACGCTTGATCGCCAAGGCTCCGCTCTACAATGATGGGGAGTCCAGCGCGACCTTAGAGCAACATCTCGCGTGCGGTCTTAATTTGATACCTGTTCGTGATTACGAAGGCCTATTATCGAAGCGGTATGACGTCCAACGCAATGATTCTCGAGTGTCCAAGCTGTCAGGCCCGATTTGAAATCGGAGTCGGTGTCAACGTGATCGGCCGCAAGGTTCGGTGTTCGCGCTGTGCGCATGTTTGGCAGGTTGAAGAAGCCTCAGCAACCGACCGTTCACCAGAGGCGGCCGTTGCTCACGCACCTCAGCATCCTCACCCGCCGCACACTGGTCCCCATAACACCACGCCGATGCCTGAGCCAAGCGCGCCGCCCCCTGTGCAAGCAGGGCAGCCAGGTCTCATGCCACCCCATCGAACAGCGCAGCTCAGCCCTCCTGCCGCACCGACCAAGATGCCTCAAACGCAACGACCGCCAGGCCGCCACGACATCCATGGCGTTGTGCCTCCAACCCAGTCAATGCCGCCCCATCGTCCAGAACCTACGCCACCCTCGGCCCCGTCTCAGGCGCAGCCGCCCAAAATGCCAGACGTTGCTTTCTCCGAGACAGCTCGGGCAGACACTATGGCCACAGCTTCTGCGGTGATGGCGCCTGCCAGCGCGCAGGCCGTTCAGGTTGTGGACCGTTCGAGGCACGACACGCACTCGGTGCCCGGTGTGGAGCCTTCGGAGCGCGCAATTGCCACAACTCACGGTGCGGCTGAAAACGCGCCATCAGATGGCATGCCCGCTTCGCCGGCAAGCGCAACAGACGAACCTGAACCCCATGATTCCGGTGCAGCCCACGATAAAGAGGATCGGGGTGCTTCTTCTTCAGCAACCAGCGAAGCGGAGGCAACTGAAGTCCACGAGCAGCCCGAGACCACTTTGGAAGACGACGTGCCCAGTCCTCTGGAGAGCGGTGACGATACGTTACCTGATCCAGCAGCCGAGATGCAGACGGGCATCCCGGCAGAAGCGGATCCGGACAAACCGGCTATAGAGGACGTGGCAACAAAGCTCTCCGAAGAACCAGATAAGAGCGACTTATCGGCCGATGCAACGCCTCCTGATGACGCTCGGGACGACAACAGCGAAGATTCAGTCAAAAACGATGATACAACGACGAATGTGCTGAAAACGGCGGCTTTAGAGCGTGAACCAGAGGCCGTTACCTCTGACAACAACGAGACCAGCACACCCCGGAACCCTGACACGCGCGACGCTATCGAGACCCCAACAATCGTTGAGGCCGAACCTCCCATATCCGTTCCAGAAGCAAAGCCCCGGACACACAACAAGATTGCAGAAACCGAACTGCACGCCCCTTCAGAAAAGTATCCAGAGCTTGAACCACAATCGCCAGCACAAGGCGCCACGCTTCAGACTGAACAGTTGGTCGATTCAGAACGCGTCGACCCCGACCTTGAAGCAGCGCTTGGTGACATGTTTGCCTCGCCGCCCGAATTGATCGATCGACGCGCGCCGCTGGGCGTGCCCGGTGACTCCTTCTCGATGCCCCCGCGCGACGAGCCGATGCAGAGATACAGTACGGTTGCCGTACCGGACGACGATATCGAACGTTTTGAAGACGTGAGGAGCGGCGCGATCAATCGTAAAGCTGCTGTCAGTTCAATCCACCCGACGCCGGATTCTCGTTCTCAAACGCAATTCACGCATTCCAGCTACGCATCCGCCCCCCAATACGCCAGCCTGGGGCAAGGCCACGTTGATCAGGACGGATGGCGCCAAACCGGGGCAAACCAAACCGGGGCGGGCGAAGCTGGACCAGGACAAACCGGCTTCACTGCGCGTGAGCTTGGACAAGCGCGTGATCCATCATTTTCCACGTCTGATCAGATTGCACCCGATCCTGCGCTGGAGCGATCTCACATCGACACTCGGATCGATGTTCCTTTTGCAACCGACTTCACAGATAATTCCGTGCCCCCCCACCCGATGGAACGACGTGGCCGCCATGTTCATGCCGACTTGAACCGGCGTCGTGCGACGGTCAATCTTGGCTGGTTCTGCCTTGCAGCCCTCCTCGGTTCGTTCATCGGAATCGTGACACTCGCTCGTGAGACTGTTGTTCGCACACTCCCGGGCGCAGCAGATTTCTATTCCGCGATTGGGCACCCAGTGAACATCCGCGGTCTGGATTTTGAAAACGTATCTTATGACTGGACGACGGACGGTGGACGGCCTGCTATCGACGTCAAAGGTACGATCCGCAATGTGTCAGCCATTGCTATGGAGGTTCCAACAGTCGTTTTCGTCCTGCTCGATGATCGCGGTGATGAACTCTACAACTGGGCGAGCCGCGTGCGTGACACTCCGATTGAAGCGGGTGGTCAGGCTATGTTTGAGGCGAGAGTTCCAGCCCCCCCAAAGGCGGCACGCCGTCTCAGGGTGCGTTTTGCGCGCAAATCACGGTAGACAACGCAGCGCCGTGAAAACCCGACATTCAGAGCCCTGCACGCATGACACACTCCAAAAATATAACGGATATAAAAGTTATCTTTTCTGCTGACGCTATCGCGTCACGCATTGGCATTCTGGCGAGGGAGATAGCAGCGACGCATTCGGAACGCCTTCTTGTCGTTCCTATTCTCAAAGGAAGTTTTATCTTTGCGGCAGACTTGATCCGGGCCTTGCATCACGCCGGACTGTCCCCCGAGGTCGATTTCCTGACGCTGTCCAGCTACAGGGACGGAACGTCTTCGTCCGGTACGGTTGAAGTGGTCCGTGATGTCGAGACCGAGATTGCAGGGCGCGATGTTCTGGTTGTTGACGATATCCTCGAATCCGGGCGCACGTTAGCCCATGCCAGAAACCTGATAACTTCGCGTGGGGCAAACCGCGTCACGACATGCGTATTACTTGACAAACCGGTCGAACGAGCAACCCGGATCGGCGCGGATTTCAAGGCGTTCGATTGTCCCGACGTGTTCGTTGTTGGTTACGGTATGGATATGGCACACCGCTTCCGCGAGTTGCCTTATGTCGGACATCTCATCCAAGAGGCGGGGCCGTGATATCCAAAAATTACCGAGATCTCGATCATAATCATGCGCGATTCAACACTGTGATCATACAGTGAGTAAGTGCAGATTGCAGAGATCGCAACAAGTTCATTGGTTCCACCGCACAACTTTGGCATGATACGAGCATGATCTCTTATCGAAAAATACGCATAGCCTCGACGGTTGCTGCGACACTGCTATCTGCCGTGCTAATCCAGACCCTTGGAATGCGCCATGCCTCTGCCGGCTGTTCGGCGAGCCCTGCGCTCGGGGTGAACTGGTCGGGATGCGTGAAAGCCCGCAAGATGCTGTCGCAGTACAATCTTTCCGGAGGTCAGTTTGAGCGCACAAGCTTTGTCGGAAGCGATCTCAAATCAGTCAATCTCGACAAGGCGAACCTGTTGAGCGCAGATCTGACACGTGCACGTTTTGTGGAAGCCTCGTTGCGCGGCGCTGTCCTTGACAAGGCGGCGGCTTATCGCACCAACTTCGACAAAGCCAATCTGACCAACGCGTCTCTTATTAAGGGAGAATTTTTTAGATCAAGTTTCGTCAATACCGTGCTGAAAGATGCGGCAATGACAAAAGCCGAGTTCCCGCGCGCAAATTTTTCGAATGCCGATCTGCGTGGTGCAAGGCTGTTGAATGCAAACATTTCCCGAGCGCTGTTCGCCGGAGCAAAACTCAAGGCAACAGCATTCACCAACGCCTATACATTCCGAACGGATTTTTCCGCTGCGGATCTGAGCGAAACCCAAGGCCTGACGCAGGCTCAGATAGATGTTGCATGTGGGACTGAAACCACTGTTCTGCCTGTGGGGTTGACCTCTCCTGCCGCATGGCCGTGCTATCCAGAATAAATTGATTGCACCTCCACGCAGACCATAACTCTATTTTTTTGTTGACGCCTGCGCCGTGCAGACCCACAACCCGCGCCAATTCACACGCCGGGGAGGGCATCATGAAAGTTGGTTTTATCGGTCTTGGAAATGTTGGTGGCAAGCTGTCTGGCAGTCTGCTGCGCAATGACTTCGACCTGACGGTGCGCGATCTCGACAAGGACATCGCACAACCGTTCCTCGACAAGGGTGCGCATTGGGGCGAGAGTCCGAAGGCGATGGCTGAGGCCGTGGACATGATCATTACATGCCTGCCAAGCCCGGCTGCGAGCGCTGCGGTGATGGAAGCCGATGACGGGATTCTTGCAGGATTGTCCGAGGGTAAAATCTGGGCTGAGATGAGCACGACGGACGAGGCGGAAGTCAAACGTCTGGGCGCGCTCGTCGAAGCCAAAGGGGCCATGCCGATTGACTGCCCCGTTTCTGGTGGATGCCACCGGGCGGCGACCGGAAACATCGCGATCTTTGCCGGTTGCGATCGGGACGCGTTCGAGAAAGCGCTTCCCGCACTGAAACGGATGGGGCGTCAGATTCTGCATACAGGCCCGCTTGGTTCTGCCTCGGTTCTGAAAGTGGTTACGAACTATCTGGCGACGGCCAATCTCGTGTCCTGTTGCGAAGCGCTGATGACCTGCAAGAAAGCAGGCATGGACTTGAACACGTCCTTTGAAGCGATCCGCATTTCCTCCGGAAACTCATTTGTTCATGAAACGGAAAGTCAGGTCATCCTGAACGGATCGCGCGACATCAATTTCACGATGGACCTCGTGGTGAAAGATATTTCGCTCTTCAATGCCGTTGCAGAACGGGCCGGATTGAACCTGGAGCTGGCGCCGTTGCTGCGCGATATCTTCCTTGATGGTCAGGAAAAATATGGTGCGCGAGAATGGTCCCCGAACATCATCAAACGGCTTGAAGATGCGACGGGAGAGAAAGTTCTTGCTCCCGGATTCCCGCCAGAGATGTTTGACGACGAGCCTGAAGAAGAGGGGGCCGAAGTGCAGGTGACCGGGCGGGACTGATCCACCCAATCTATAGTGCAACTGTCGACATCAGAATCGCTCGAGCAGGCGTTCGATATAATCGAGTTCGAGTGACGGTCGGTTCGGATCGCTGGCGCGGCGGCGGAGTTCTTCGAGGATTCGGCGAGCCCGCTGCACGTCAATCTCGCCTGGAACCTCGACACCTTCGCCGGTCTGGTTCCCGTTGTTCTGCGTCTCACGGCTACGCCCCAGAGGATCGCGCGGACGTTGACCGACCTGCCCGGCCATCCCGCGCAACATTTCCTGAGCCATTTCGCGGGCGCCCTTGCGCAGTTGATCGAGCGCTTTCGATTGCTGGCGGGTCGCGCGATCCAGATCACCCTTTTCCAACGACTGTTGTGCTCCGCGCATGGAGCGCTGGGCCTGTTCAAGCTGTTTCGGTGTCTGCCCGCCGAAACCTTGCAGGCTATCAAGCAGGCGCCCAAGATTGTTTTTCAGGCTACCCTGACGTTGGCTAAGACCCTGACTGCGCCCACTGCCATCACGGCCTTGCTGCCCTTCGCCCTGATTACCTTTCTGTCCCTTGCCCCGTCCCTTCTTCCCGTCGCGCCCCTTGCCCTGACGTGCGCTGAACGTGTCGTCCAGAAGGCGTTGCTGATCGCGTGTAAGGTCGCCAAATTCCTTCATGGTTTGTTGCATGCGGCCGGATTGCGGATTGTTCTGCGCCGTCTGCAACTGCTCCATCATGTTTCGGAGTTGATCAAGCATCTGCTGAGCGGCATCCCGCGAACCGGACTTGGCAAGTTTTTCAATATCGCGCAGCATCTTGTCGAGATCACGCTGCGATAATTGGCGGTTGTTCGGGTTCTGGGCCTGCGCCTGTTGTTGCTGACCCTGTTTCTGGGCTTGCTGCTGCATGGAGCGCATGAAGCGATTCATCGCCTGACGCAGCTCTTTCATCAGCTTGGAGATTTCTTCGTCCGACGCGCCATTTTTCAACGCTTCGGAAAGTTTGTCCTGCGCGTCGCGAAGATCGCGCTCGGCCTGGGACAAATCTCCGTCCTCAACGCGCAAGGCGATATTCCACAACTGATCGACGAGTCCTTTCAGAACTTTTGTGGTTTCCTTTTGCGCAGCAACCTCGGATTTGTCTCCGCTCGCATCAAGGTTCCAGTCGTGATGCGTGATGCGCCAGTAGGCAGACCGCAGACCGAGGTACACCGACCGATCGGGCGTGAAAAGCTCCGGAGCGATGGTCAACGCATTAAGCGCGGTTGCGACCTTGCCGCGACCGGCCGGATTGATTGCCAGCTTGCGACGCTGCTCGACGATTGCTTTTGCGAGCGGCTTGCGAAAGGCGCGAGCGGGGAGGTTGAATACGTAAGACTTGCTGCGGCCAACCTGCGGGACCTGATCGCGAGCGCTGAGTGTCATGTCGACCTCAAGACCGGCCCACGGATGAGCCGTCAGGTCCTGATACGTAACAGCTTCAACTTTCTTCTGGTTCCGGCGCGGCATCTTCAGGGCAAACTTCGGGGCGGGCCATGGACTTTGCGCAGAGTCGGCTGTGATCCCCGCATCCTTACGGCTTTTGTCGGTCAGCGCGAACGTTGCTTCAGCACCGGTGATACCGTAATCGTCCGTGATCCTGTAATTCAGAGATAACGCGCCGCGCGCACTTTTGCCAGCCGGTTTGGTCAACGCGATTTTGGGGGCGTTATCCGGTGTCACCGTGAATTGCCAGCCCTTGATGCGTTTTTCATTGACCGTCAGGGAGATGACACCGCTTTCCGTTAATTTCTGCCCGAATTCAGCGATGGAACTTACAGCCCGCTTTGGCGTTTTTTTCGTCGCGTCTGTATTACCTTCAGCACGCTTTTTTTCAGGAACGGGAACCGCCTCGACTTCGCCGTCCTTGCGGAAGGTGGCTGCAAATGCGCTCCGATCTACGCCAGATGCACGGATCACCAGTGTACTTCCCGCAGGGATTTCAAACATACGCGCTTCGTCTGTGTCGGCCTTTTGCGAGACGGAACCGTCGGCCAGCATGATGGGCGCTTTGCCAGTGTAGTGTGGTGGCGTCACCCAGGCGTCAAGACGCGCTTCAATTGCACTGCTGTTTGCCGCAGTCGTAAATGCCGACAGCAAACGCTCACCAGCAATCGGCCAAACGAGAAGCGCCGAAACTACGGTTCCAAGAAGTAGTGCGACGCGAAGTGCGAACGGATCACGCTTGTCGACGCGTGGGCGCGGTGTGCCAGGGCGCAAGCGACCGAACATGGCTGCGAGTTGATCGCGGTGCGCCTGCCAGATGGTCCGTAATTGACGATCCGCAGCCGGGTCGCCAGATCCGGATAGCGTGTCTTCATATGCGGTGGCTGGCCGGTGTGCGACGCCCGATTTCTTTTCCAGACGACGCACAGCTTCTTCGCGGGTCGGCCACGAGATGCGAACCAACGGAACGAGGGAAACAACGGCAAGCATTGCGAACAGCCCAAGCGCGATTTGTCGAGGTGCGCCGTTCAGGACGGTCCACAGCCCGAGCAAAGAGACAATCGCGAAGAATAGCGCCACACCAATCGGCGGCCAGAGGCACGGCCAGATGCGTTCCACAAGTAGCGCGCGGCGGCTGGAACGGACCCGCTTTTCAAGCAAATCCAGTGACTGAGTGTCCGGAGGCGTTTTTTTCGCATTCATGACATGAAGCCTACCACGGGATACCCCGGTCCGCCCAGAGCCTCCCACGCCAAGATTGCCGCAGGGTTTCCGCTATGGAAATGGCGAATTCAGGGCATTTTCACTGAATTGACCGCCTTTACGGTGCTCACAATCTCGCGATAACGGCCGCCGGGACCTATTCCAGCCAAGGCGCGAGCCGGTCGAGGTTGATGAGCTCGTCATAGGTCTGGCGCGGGCGAACGACGGCGTAATCGGCACGATTGACCATAACTTCGGGAACAAGACGGCGCGTGTTGTAAGTTCCGGCCTGAACCGCGCCATAGGCCCCTGCCGTCATGACAGCGAACAGGTCGCCCGCTTTGAATTCTGGCAACTTTCTGCTGCGGGCAAGATAATCTCCGGTTTCGCATACGGGACCGACGACGTCGGTTATCCGTTCAGGTCCGCCGCACCGTTCTTCGGCGACAGGCCAGATGTCATGATACGCTTCATAGAGCGTCGGACGAATGAGATCGTTCATGGCACCGTCGCCTATGACGAACCGTTTTGCTCCCGCATCCTTCGTATAGATCACGCGCGCAATTAGAATACCTGCATTGGCGGCAATCATGCGCCCAGGTTCGAAGGCGATCTTGACGTCGTGCCTCCCCAGGGTTTCACGCACTACCTTCGCATATTCATCCGGATGCGGCGGGATATCGTTTGTGCCCGCATATGGTACACCCAAGCCGCCCCCGAGATCGACATGGGTAATCGTGTGGTTGTCCGCTCGCAGTGCCGAAACGAGCTCGCCCATCAGTGTGAATGCCTTGTGGAACGGGGCCAGATCCGTGATCTGACTGCCGATGTGCATGTGAATGGCGTCCGCGTTGATGCCCGGCAGTTCCGCTGCACGCGCGTAGAGCCTTGGTGCTTCTTCGTAGGCAATGCCGAATTTATCTTCTGCTTTTCCGGTGGAGATTTTTTCATGAGTCCCGGGGTCGACATCTGGATTCACCCGGAAGGCAACGCGCGCCGTTTTACCCAATTCGGTGGCGACGGAGGAAAGCGCCTCAACCTCAGCTTCGGATTCCACGTTGAAGCCGCGAATTCCGACCTCAAGGGCGAAGCTCATTTCCGCGCGGGTTTTTCCGACTCCGGCGAAAATGATCCGGTCTGCGGGAACACCGGCGGCAAGCGCGCGACGCAGTTCACCTTCGGACACGACATCCATGCCAGCGCCAAGATCTCCCAGCGTTTTGATGACGGCCTGGTTCGAGTTGGCTTTCACGGCGTAACAGATCAGCGGATCGAGATCGCCAAACGCATCGCGAAACACCTGATAGTGCCGCACGAGTGTCGCAGTCGAATAGCAGTAGAATGGTGTACCGACCTCTTCAGCAATCGTAACGAGGCTGACGCCTTCCGCATGGAGCACGCCGTCGCGGTAAGTGAAGTGGTGCATGGATCAGCCTGCAGCAATCTAGATGTGGTGTCCGGTTCGCCATGCCGAAGGCCAACACAACAGGCGGCGGCTCGGGCTGAGGATTACGGGAACCAGTGGTGCGTTGGACGGGTCGTTAAGCCGGACTATTCGAGTAAACCATCGAGAATGATGCGCTTGCGCGGTGTCTCTTCTGTTGTATCGCCATCTACGATCTTGCTGCCTTCCGGCGTCGACGCTGCGGAGTTCGGTGCTTCAAGTGGCCCCTTGACGCCGCAAGCCGACAGTCCAAGGCTGCCGATTAGCGCCATTACCAGCAATGCGTTACGAAGTGCCATTGGTTCTGAACCTCTCGCGCACGTGCGCGCTCGAACCGCGCGATCGCGGACTTGTATCAACTTTCTAGCCCGAGACCGGTCACTTTTCCAATCGCTTTCGCCAAGCCCGCGCCATTTTGCGCACGTTCTGTGGCGCTGTGCCACCATAGCTGGTTCGGCTGTTCACGGAGGCGTCGACGCTCAGAACGTCGAACACGTCGTCCGTTATGCGTTTGTCGATCGCAGTCATGGCCTCCAGTGGCAACTCATCGAGTCGGACGCCACGTGCTTCCGCTGCAGCCACGACAGACCCCGTAATGTGGTGCGCCTCGCGGAATGGCACACCACCGGCGCGGACCAACCAGTCGGCAAGGTCTGTCGCTGTAGAATAGCCGCGGGCTGCGCTTTCACGCATTTTTTCCGGGTTCGGCGCCAGATCAGAGATCATGCCGGTCATGGCTGCGATGACGAGTGCGAGATTGTCGAGCGCGTCAAACGTGACTTCCTTGTCCTCCTGCATATCCTTGGAATAAGCGAGCGGGAGGCCCTTCATGACCATCAGCAAGCTCTGGAACGCGGCAGCAATGCGTCCGATCTTGGCGCGAGACAGTTCAGCGGCATCCGGGTTGCGCTTTTGTGGCATAATGGACGAGCCGGTGGTGAAGGCATCACTGAGGGTGACAAAGTTGAATTCGGCGGAGGCCCAGATCACGATTTCTTCGGCGAGGCGGCTGGCATGCATCGCCGCGATGGACGCCGCAGCAAGGGTTTCGAGTGCGAAATCACGGTCCGCAACGGCGTCCAGAGAGTTGGCGGTCGGGCGATCAAAACCGAGTTCTGAGGCCGTCGCCTTGCGATCGATCGGAAACGATGTGCCCGCAAGCGCCGCACAACCGAGCGGGCATTCGTTGAGGCGCTTGCGGGCGTCGGCAAACCGCCCCCGATCGCGCGCGATCATCTCCACATATGCGAGACAGTGATGGCCGAACGTGACCGGCTGCGCCGTCTGCAGATGCGTATAGCCCGGCATCACCGTCGCGGCGTGTTCTTCGGCCTTCGCAGCGAGCGCCTTCTGGAGCGCTGCAAGCCCGACATCGATCTGATCTATGGTGTCACGGATGTAGAGCCGGAAATCGGTCGCGACCTGATCATTGCGCGAGCGGGCGGTATGCAAACGCCCCGCTTCCGGGCCGATCAGTTCTGCGAGCCGCGCCTCGATGTTCATGTGTACGTCTTCGAGTGCCCGCGAAAACGTGAATGTGCCGGCCTCGATTTCTTCACCGATTGCGTCTAGGCCCTTGATGATCGATTTTGCGTCCGCCTTGGTGAGAATACCGACGTCGCGTAACATAGCCGCATGGGCTTGTGAGCCACGAATATCCTGACTGGCAAGGCGTTGATCAAAGCCAATGGAAGCGTTGATTTCCTCCATGATGGCGGCTGGGCCGGATGCGAACCGACCACCCCACATTTCGTTGGACGACTTTTTGGATTTTTTGGCGGAAGCTGACATGACAGACGATCAAAAGCCTCAAACTGACGGATCGGACGGGATGGATAGTGCGGACAATGCAAACCGGCGGCCATCTAGGGCGAAATACAGCGTGATCGCCGTGATCGCCGCCGCAGCCGGGTTTGTTGGCGTTTACATGGGTTTGCAGTCGACAGGCAACGAGAAGATGCCTTCCGCGACAGAAGCGGCCAAAACTGCCCCTGCAAAGACGACGACATCCACGACAAGCAGATCAAACGGTGCGACTGGTGTGTCCGCTACTCTGAAAAAGTACGCCAAGGGCCACATGGGTACGTTTGTCGTGAAGAAGACGCCAACAGCCGTCTCAGACAAGCTTAAATTCATGGATTATACGACGGGTGATGACTCTGGCGTTCCTGTCACGATTGCCAACTGGAAGGGCAAGGTGCTCCTGCTCAACCTGTGGGCCACATGGTGCGCTCCGTGCCGCAAGGAGATGCCCGACCTGCTCAAGCTGAAACAGGATTTTGGTGGTGCAGATTTCGATCTGGTGCCCGTCAGCATCGACCGGGGCGGGCCCACAAAGCCGCGCAAGTTCCTGAACCAGATCAACGCGCAGGACCTTGGGCTTTATCAGGGACCCAGCAGCGAAACGGCTGGGCCATTGAAAGCGTTCGGCATGCCGACGACTGTATTGTTTGACCGGCAGGGTCGCGAAATTGGGCGTCTTGTTGGCCCTGCTGACTGGGCGAGCGACGAAGCAAAGGCGTTAATCAAGGCGGCGATTGACGCGACGGGTTAAGGCGCATTCGAGACCTGCAATGTGAACGACCTGCGACACCGTGCGGCTTGCGCACATCAGGCCGGTTGCCCACATCTTCAGACATGATTGAAAATGCAAAAAAGTTCCGCCTGATCATAGCAATTGCTGCACTGGCAGTGGGTGTGATGATCCTGTTTGGCGATCACAGCACGCATCTGCAGCCGCCAGCCATTACGGTTGGGGATCTCAGAATTCAGAACGCCTGGTCTCGGGCCACGCCGAAAACCGCCAAGGTCGGTGCAGGCTACGTGACGATTGAGAACACCGGCAGTTCTGCAGACCGTCTGCTCAAAGTCGAGAGCGCAATTGCCGGACACGCCGAAGTTCATGAAATGAAGATGACCGATGGCGTGATGAAGATGCGCCCACTCTCGACAGGGCTTGAAATTCCGGCAGGGGGAAGCGTGACCCTGAAGCCGGGTGGCAACCACATCATGTTCATGAAGCTCGCCGGGCCGATCCAGAAAGATGCGCCTTTCAAGGCCACGCTGACCTTCGAGAAGGCTGGTGCCGTCACGTTGACGTTCAATACGGTGAAGGTCGGCGGAACGCCTGATCACTCGGGTCACGGGCATTAGCACACACCCTCGTTTTGATGCGACAGCACATCATGTGGTATTATCTGACATCGTGATCGATGGAAGACATGCCATGAACAACGCACATCTGAAAGTCTGCTTGCTGGGTGGTTTGTTGTCGGCATTGATGGCGCTCGCCTCACCGAGCGCCATCGCACACGACCGAACCCCGGCCGTCAATGTTGGCACCCTCAAGATCGAGAAAGTCTGGGCGCGTGCGACTCCTGCAAGCGCCAAAGCGGGTGTCGGTTATGTCATGATCACGAATCTGGGCCGGGAACCGGATCGTCTCGTGGGCGCGCGAACGCCTATTGCTGACGGTGCGCAGCTCCATGTCACCCGCGAGACTGATGGCAGTATCGAGATGCAACCTCTGGAAACTGGGATTGAAATCACCCCCGGCAGTCGCGCAGTTTTGCGCCCCGGTGCAGGTCACCCGTACATCATGTTCGTCGGTCTCAATGGCCCGATCAAAGCGGGCAAGCCGTTCAAGGTGACGCTGGAGTTCGAGAAGGCGGGACCGGTCGAGGTGAAATTCAGGACCGTTGCGATTGGCGCTTCACCTGCGCATGCGGGGCACTGAGTTTGCAGGCTGGGACCGAGGCTGCGGCCGACTCCCCGGACGTGTCCTCTTAATGGGCAAGTACTGCCGCTTCGCGCTAAAAGCGGGCATACCCGTGCAACGCGAATGGCCCAACTCGGAAGTCAGGCGCGTCCTGAAGAGCGCCAAGGAACATAATGAACACTTCATCAGTTTGTGCGTTCAAAAAACTTAGGCCGCCTACTTCACCTAGCAAATTTAAAAAATTGCGGTCAGTGATTGTGTCTGGCAAGTTCGCTGCAGAACCGTAAGCGTAGTCGACCACCGCTGTCGTTTAATAATCTCTTCTCAGGCTTCAGTGTGCTTTTGGGTTTTTATTTCACGCACGTCTTTGCGTCTTCGGGCGAGAATGCGGCAAGATCTGCGGCCGTGACGGTGACGGTGACAGGTCCCGTTGCTATCGTTGAATTGTTTGAGTCAAGGGCGACCGTGAACGTGTCGCCAATGGCGAATCCCCCTTCCTTGACAAATTGCACAAAATAAACTCCGGAGTAATTGTTGCTTCCAGATTTGTAGTCATACTCAACGACGAATTCATCTCCGTCTGGACGCTTCCACGTATCTACCTTGGCAGGTTTGTTGGTGCCAACACCACTAGCTTTGTATTGAAGAACGCATTGACCATCCCAGAAAAGGCTGTCTTCTGCCGTGTATGGGCGGGATCCAAATCGAGCATCTCCTGTGGCGGTAAACGCCTGCAACTCAACTGGAAGGGAAAGGCTCAAGGCCAAAAGCCAAATGGCGGTTCCTCGTTTCAATACACAACCCTCCAAGTGTTCACGTCAGCCAGCATAATCAAACGACTTCAAAATGGGTGGGCCATCGGCAAGGCTCTCTCTGCTCCCATGAAACGTAAGAATGGCGGCACCTTCTTCGTCTTCGTTGCCGGGGCATAAGAAGGTCAGAGTGACAATATCCCCAGTATCGGGGTCACTGTGTTCGCTCTCTGTGATGACAAGCTTTTTTGTACAAGGATCCACGTAAGACAAAGCCATTGCGATAGCTGAAGCACTCGATGCGTGTTGCATATATGAGTACCAATTGATGTCAGCGTTTTCAGTGACCTTTGATTGCGCCAAAACACTGGATGTGGAGCCAGCAACAAGAACAACGAACACGAGACTGGAGATCAATCTCACCTGCAAAAGACGCATGAATTCTGAGGGCATTCCGACAACTCCGAAATTTTCACCAAAAACAGCGATCGATACCACGCCCTACGTAGCGCAACAAACGCACGCTACGTCGTAACGAACCTAATGTTGTATCAAGTTCGGCTGTCCGCCAAATCGACCCGCTATCACGAAATAGGGGTCGTCGTGCAATCGCAGGCCGCTCTAACAGCCCTTTGCGCGTTCAGCTTTTTTCACAAGATTGACTTCCTTTTTCTCAGCGCGTGTCAACTTGCCATAAGGCGGAAAACAGCTGTCCGGGTATTCGGCTTTGCCGCGTTTTGTTTTGAAGCAGTATCCTTTGTCGGCGTAAATGTTGTTCCGTATATGCCAAAGTGAATTGCATGCAAAATCTTCCTTAATATACCTGTTGGCTTGCACATCACTAGGTGTGCTCAAACTGGCTGAGAATACTATGGCAAACGCAGCCAACAACTTTGGTGATTTTACGACAGGCATATCTATGTTCTCTCTGATGACGAGTTGAAAGGGGCATCTATCGTCCCATGTTGGCTTAGCACAGTGGATGGTAACAACCTAGGAGCAGTGTGTCGAACTCCTCAATTCGGTATGAAAACGCGGTTCTGGCCGACTTCCCGTAATGTCTGCTGCTGGCCCGTCGCGACGAAAAGCGTTGATGTATTGTCCGGGTTTGATCTCAGAGCCGACATCGTCTACGTTTTTCGTCTTCCTCACTCCTTCAGTGCCGCCAGCGCTTCAATATGCTCCGGTGACAGGCCGCAGCATCCGCCCAGCACCTGCACGCCTTGTTCCGTCCAACCCTTTGCAAACTCCACGAGTTCTGCAGGGGGAATAATATTGTCGAACTGCCAGTCCGGCATCTTGAAGTAGCCACTGTCCGGGTAGGCGGTCATTGGACCTTTGTATGTTGTGCGCAGAACATCGATAGCGTCGGCAACGAGATTGGACGGTGTGTGCATGATGCCCGCCGCGGGCACGTCGAACTGATCGAGGATCGCGGTGATTTCGGTGAACGGAATATCGCGGTTCTGCTCGAAGCTCAGGACAGCGCCATCGTCGGCGCGACGACAGGCGAACCCAGCCCAGACCGGCAGTCCGGCAGAGAACGCCGCATTGAACAGAGGTTCGACATGAACCGGGCGGTAGACCATTTCCAGGACAATAAGGTCCGCCCCCTCTTCCTTGTGGATCGTCGCGAGTTCCGTGAGCGCCTCTTCCACTTCGTCGTTGGACGGCATCTTACTCTCGTCCGCAGCCGACGATCCGCCAACGACTGGCATCATGTGAGACATGGAACCGGCCACAGCCACGTCAGTGCGGCCGCTTGCTTCGCACGCCTTGATGGCCGTGCGAATTGCAGCGCGATTTGTATCCTGCACCGTGTCGCCAAGACCGGCGGGCCCGAGCATCAGGCGCGACGAGGCATAGGTGTTGGCCGTAATGACATCCGCGCCGGACTTGATGTAGTCGACGTGGATTCCTTCGAGGACGTCGAGGTTGTCGAGCGTCGCCGCACCGCACCAGGCATCCGGGTTCATCTTGACGCCACGCCGTTCCAGCTCCGTGCCGGTGCCTCCGTCGAGGATGACAGTTTTTCCTGCGTCGAGACGGTCCTTGATGGGGGCGTAGGTCATGGGTCCAGCTTCCTGATCAGTCGTTGTTTGAGAAAATATCGATGTAGGATGAATATCTGAACATCCTATAGCGTTGTTGCCCCGTAATTTCTTCCAAGATTCCCGCGTCGACCAGCCGTTGCGCGAGTTTGTTGGCCGCTTGGAAGGTTACGCCAAGAACCTTCGAAATGACGTCAACGTTTACGATCGGATGTTTAAACAACGTTTCGAGAACAGTCAGTCCGTTTCCTGCCGCCCGACCGAAGTCGTCAATGATCTTCTGGCGGTGGCTCTCTCTCATCGCCACTATAAGACGAACGGTCTCCGTCGCCTGATTGCTCACTTCAGCAATCCCTCGCAAAAAAAACTTCAACCAGCCTTCCCAGTTGCCGTCATCCCTGACTGCCTGCAGGTGTTGATAATATTCAGTTCTGTGTTTTTTGAAATAGTGTGAAATGTATAGAACAGGTGTTTGCAAGATTTCTTCTTGGCATAGAAGAAACGTTATAAGCAATCTTCCCACTCGTCCGTTACCATCAATGAATGGATGGATTGTCTCAAACTGGGAATGAATGAGGCCAATTTTCAAAAGTAAAGAAATTGGAGTGTCGTCGTGTATGAATTTCTCGAGATCGCTCACCAAAGCAGAAACGTATTCTGGCGCTGGAGGGATGAAAATTGCCTCGTTGAGCATGCACCCTCCCGGCCCGATCCAGTTTTGAGTTGTACGATATTCTCCTGGGTTACCGTGCTGCCCCCGAACCCCGGTTAGAAGTTTTTGATGAATTTCGCGAATGAGACGACCAGACAATGGGAGATTTTTTAACCGATCCAAACCATGGTTCATAGATGCGACATAGTTCATGACCTCGCTGACGTCGTCCGGTCGAGCGGGATCCAGTATTCGTGCCTCCATACTCAAAATATCGTTTAAGGACGACTGCGTGCCTTCAATCTGGCTCGATAGAACGGCCTCTTTACGGACATACATGAACACGAACAGGTTCGGGTCAGGGAGAGTCTGAATTGACCCGTCTAGTCGACCGAGCGCGCGATCTGCTTTCGACAGAAGCGCCTGCATTTCATCATCAATTTGAAGTGGCGGAACTGGCGGTAGAGGATTTGGGAGAAATGCCGAGTAACCGGCCGACTGCTTGACATAAACACCCGAGCGGCTGCCAGGAGCTTGACTGCTCAAAATCGGCCCCCCTTCCCTTCCTCTTGCACTCAAGGAGCAGTTAGTGAGAAATTTTCATTCTAAGTCAACGCAGCGTTTAGTTACAACCAAACCCTTCCCTCTAACTAAACGCTGCGTTTAATTAGAGGGAAGGGTTTGGCGCTAGTACTATGTAGCGTTTAACTACAGGAGACTCTATCTAACGCGTCGGAACGGGCACGTCGCCGCGGTAGTCGTAAAAGCCGCGTTGGGTTTTGCGGCCGAGCCAACCGGCTTCGACATACTTCACGAGAAGCGGGCACGGGCGGTATTTGGTGTCGGCGAGGCCTTCGTACAGGACCTGCATGACGGAGAGGCACGTGTCGAGGCCGATGAAGTCTGCGAGTTCGAGCGGGCCCATCGGATGGTTGGCCCCAAGACGCAGAGCCTTGTCGATGGCTTCAACGTTTCCAACACCTTCATAAAGCGTGTACACAGCCTCGTTGATCATCGGCAGCAGAATGCGATTGACGATGAAGGCCGGAAAATCTTCGGAAACGGCCACTGTCTTGTTCAGCGTGCCGACGAACGCCTGGGCGGCGGAGTAGGTTTTTTCGTCTGTTGCGATGCCGCGGATCAATTCCACAAGTTCCATCAGCGGCACAGGATTCATGAAGTGCATGCCGATGAAGTTTTCCGGTCGATCCGTGACGGACGCCAGACGCGTGATCGAAATGGACGACGTGTTCGACGCCAGCATCGCTCCGGGCCGCATATGGGGGCAGAGTTCCGTAAAGATCTGGCGCTTGAGCTGCTCGTCTTCCGTGGCGGCTTCCACCACCAGATCGTATTCGGCGAACGTTGCAAAGTTCTCAGCAAATGAGATGCGCCCGAGCGCCCCCTCCATATCCGAGTCGGAGATCGTTCCACGCGCGACCTGCCGCCCCATGTTGCCTTTTATGGTCTCGATTGCGGTGTCAAAATGCACCCGCTCAAGATCGTTGATCGCCACATCGTAACCAGCGAGCGCAACGACATGCGCGATGCCGTTCCCCATCTGACCAGCGCCGATGATACCGACTTTCTTGACGGGAAGCGGGGCAATAGCCGGGTTGTCGTTTTGCGCCATGGTTTCCATGTTCACGGGGGCCGGAGAGGATGTTGCGGGCGGGTTCATGCCCATAACGTTACACCAGCCTCGTTATTTGTCGAGGCTGATGTTGCAGTGCGTCATAACGTTCAGAGCCCGGCCTTCGCCAGTTCGGCCTCAAGTTCTGGCAGCGCGTCGAACAGATCTGCCACCAGGCCGTAGTCTGCAACCTGGAAGATTGGCGCTTCGTCGTCCTTGTTGATGGCGACGATGACCTTGCTGTCCTTCATGCCGGCCAGGTGCTGGATTGCGCCTGAAATACCCACTGCGATGTAAAGGTCCGGCGCGACAACCTTGCCGGTTTGTCCAACCTGATATTCGTTCGGGACGTACCCGGCATCGACCGCGGCGCGGCTCGCACCGACGGCAGCGTTGAGCTTGTCTGCGATTTTTTCGATCAGGTGGAAGTTGTCGCCGGACTGCATGCCGCGGCCACCGGAGACGACGATTTTCGCCGATGTGAGTTCCGGGCGATCCGAAGACGACAGCTCGTCGCTCTTGTGCACAGAGATACCGACAGCGGCTGGTGCGGACCCTTCTTCGACCGAGGCGCTGCCATCTTCGCCGGCACTGTCGAAATTCGCGGTGCGGACCGTAATCACCTTCCTGGCGTCGGTGGACTGCACTTCCTGCACGGCGTTTCCGGCGTAGATCAGACGCACGAATGTGTCCGCCGATTTCACTTCGATAATTTCGGAGACCTGGGCCACATCAAGCATGGCAGCGACACGTGGCATCACGTTCTTGCCATTGTTCGTGGCCGCTGCGACGATCGCATCGTAGTTGTCCATCATCGGGACGATCAGAGCGGTGAGCTCTTCTGCGAGACCGTTTGCAAGGTGATCGGCCTCAACGAGAATGACTTTGGACGCGCCCGACAGTTTTGCAGCCTGATCGGCCACGGCGCGGCATCCGTTGCCCGCCACGAGCACGTGGATGTCTCCACCAATCTGGCTGGCAGCAGTCATGGCCTTGTGGGTTGCAGTATTCAATTCCGCATTATCGTGTTCGGCAAAGAGAAGAACAGCCATCAGATCACTCCCGCTTCATCTTTGAGTTTTGCAACAAGTTCAGCGACGCTTGCAACGCGCACGCCCGCTTCACGCGCAGGCGGATCGTATGTCTTGACCGTGTTGATCCGCGGTGCCGTATCCACACCCAGATCAGCCGGAGTTTTCATGTCGATCGGCTTTTTCTTTGCCTTCATGATGTTGGGCAGAGAGGCATAACGCGGTTCGTTCAAGCGCAGATCCGTAGTCAATACGCAGGGCATGTTGAGTTCGATTGTTTGCAGACCTGTGTCCACTTCGCGGGTGACCATGGCCTTGTCGCCATTGATTTCCAGCTTCGACGCGAAGGTGCCCTGTGGCCACCCCAGCATTGCAGCAAGCATCTGGCCGGTCTGATTGCAGTCATCGTCGATCGCCTGTTTGCCGACGATCACGATGCCAGGCTGCTCGTCCTCAACGATTTTCTTGAGCATCTTGGCAACGGCCAGCGGTTCGACGAGGTCGTCCGTCTGCACCAGAATGCCGCGGTCTGCGCCCATGGCCAGCGCTGTGCGGATGGTTTCCTGAGATTTTTCAGGCCCGACGGAAACCGCAATGATTTCCTCCGCCACACCGGCTTCCTTAAGGCGGATCGCCTGTTCGACCGAAATTTCATCGAACGGATTCATGGACATTTTGACGTTGGCCAATTCAACGCCGGAGCCATCAGCTTTGACTCGGATTTTCACGTTGTAATCGACAACGCGTTTGACGGGCACGAGGACTTTCATCGGGCGCACTTCTCCGCGAGCGTATAGGGTGAGCAATTCGTTTATCGAACCGGCGTCAGACGCCGACCATGCGTATTCCAACCGCAAGGTGTTGGACCGCCTGCGATAGTGGCCGGACGGTAGTGACCACGTTTTGGGGTGTCAATCGCCGGGTGGCCATCTGATGACGAAAACCTAAAGTGCGTCGAGACGACGCAAGCAATTGGCACCAGCCGCGTCAGTCAACTGGTTCTCCGGGCCAACGCTCAGTACCAGCAGGTATGTTCACACCGTCAAGTTTTTTGTCTGTCCAGATGTGAATGGCATCCTGGATGGAAATCGGCATGTCGAGCGTACCGCCTTTGACACTTACGTTTTGAGGTGCGGCACTCCGTCGATGCCAGAGCCTGGTTCCGCATTTCGGGCAGAACACGCACTCAAGTTCTCCGCCGCTGTCCGTCTTGCGGGTGAAGGATTTCGGTTCACCAGACCGCAACAAAACCTCACTGGTTGGCACAATAACCGAAATCCCAAATGCCGAGCTCGACTGTCGCTGGCATTCGCGACAATGACAGACGTAGAGCGCAGTCGGCTCTGCCGGACAGTCGTACCGGATGAAACCGCACTGGCACCCGCCTGCCTGTTTCGCCGTTGTCATCATGCTGACGTTTCAAGCCCGCGATCGAAGAGCGGCACGTCATTACGTTTCATGACTATGATGAGCACTACACCGGCGAGCAGACCGCCAACATGTGCCCACCAGGCTACGGGGCCGCCCTGAGGGATCAACACCATGGCAAATTGCATCAAGATCCACGCACCGAGTGCCCAAAACGCAGCGATCTGGAATGGAATCACGCGCATGACCAACACCCAGAGTTGCACTTTCGGATGCAGCATCAGGTAGGCGGCCACACATCCCGCAACCGCGCCGCTTGCCCCGATCAGGGGAACGGACGCTGATTCAGGCGACATGTACACATGCATCAGGCCGGCCAGAACACCGCACAGCAGATAGAAAATCAGGAACCGGGTGTGCCCCATAGCGTCTTCGATATTGTCGCCAAAAACCCATAAAAACAACATGTTACCCGCAAGATGAAAGATGTCTGCGTGCATGAACATATATGTGATGAGCGTCCCGCGTTCCGGCACCCCGAGGCCGTCAAACGGCTCGCCGTGGACCACGGGACCCCAAAGGCCTTCGGTCAATAATTCGTTGGGCACCAGCGCCATGCCCACCGCCTGACTGCCCACGATCTGTTCGGCGAGAAAGTACACAGCGACATTCACTGCGATCAGCGCCACCGTCACGAATTGATAGGGGATTGATGTAAGCGGGTTCTTGTCGCTGATCGGAACGAACACTTGGTGCAGCCTTCTACAGAATTGATCCGCGGACGGTAACTGGTTTGCTGGAGGCGGCCTAGTGCTGGATTGCCTCTACCGGTTTGCGCCGGGAACCCATAGCTCGTCACCGGCTCCCTTGTTGTTGACGTAGCGGCTTGCGACAAAGAGGAAATCGGAAAGGCGGTTGATGTACTTGAGAGCGGCGGCGCTGACGGGTTCGCTATCGTCTGCCGCCAGTTCCACCATCAGACGTTCAGCCCGGCGTGACACGGTGCGCGCCACGTGCAGCTGTGCGGCCGCCATTGTGCCACCTGGCAGCACGAACGAGCGCAGCGGTTCCAGTTCGGCGTTCAGGGTATCGATGTCGCCTTCGAGACGGTCTACCTGTGCATCCACAATTCTCAGTGGTTCGTACTCCAGTTTTTCTCCGTTGTCGGGCGTACAGAGATCGGCACCGAGATCGAAAAGGTCGTTCTGAATGCGGGCCAGCATCGGGCTGACCGTTCCCTCGCCTTCGGTGGCGAGCGTCAGGCGTGCGACACCGAGGCAGGCATTGGTTTCATCCACCGTGCCGTAGGACGCAATGCGCAGATCGTGCTTCGGGCGGCGTTCGCCCGTGCCAAGGGCCGTCGTGCCTGCATCGCCCGTCTTCGTGTAGATCTTGTTCAGAACAACCATGATGTGCGCTTATCCCGCCTTGAAATAGAGGCCGAGCATCAGGATGCAGACCGCTGCAAACTGAAGTCCGACGCGCCAGCGCATAAGCTGCTGGCTGCGACTTGTCGAACCGTCCTTGAGCATATTCCATAGCCCAAGCAACAGCACGATCACGACGGCAATAATAGCAATTGTTCCGAAGTAGGCCATGTCTGCTCCTGTCGGAGATGCTGCAAAATTTCGTGCGAATGTCGTAGATACGTTCTGTCAGGCCCCGGCGATCATACGGTTGGCAAGTCGCGGTGGCAGGAACCGAAGGCCCCATGCTGCGAAGTGCGTCGGCCATGTGACTTTATATGTGAGTTTCGGGCGCGGACTTTCAACCGCGTGGATCAGTTTTTTGAGAACGGCGTCCGGACCGAGCTTGAATGTCGTCTTGCCACCGGACTTCATGCCCTCAAGCCTGACACGATATTTTTCCGCATGCGGCGAGGCGTCCATATCTACGTTCGTCACCAGCGCATTCAGTGCGTGCTCGACGAACCGGCTTTCAATGGGACCAGGTTGAATTGATGACACCAGAATGCCGGAACCTTCCAGTTCAAAGCGCATGGAACAGGTGAGCGCTTCCAATGCATGCTTGGATGCATTGTAGGCTCCCCGCCAGGGTGGCGAGATGAACCCAAGCACCGAGGAACATTGAACAATCCGTCCACAGCCATTGGCGCGCATTGCCGGGATGATCCGGTTGGTCAGATCGTGCCAGGCGAACACATTGGTTTCGAACTGGGTGCGCAGGGCGTCGAGCGTCAGGTCTTCCACGGCGCCGGGCTGGCCGTATGCGGCGTTGTTAAAGAGCGCGTATAGCTTGCCATTGGTTCGGGCGAGCACCGTTTCCGCGCAGGCTGCTATCGACTGCGGATCGAGCAATTCAAGACGCAGGGCTTCCAATCCCTCCGCCTCAAGCATGGCGAGATCGGCGTCTGAGCGGGCGGTCGCGAAAACCCGCCAGCCCCGATCACGCAAACCACGTGCGCAGGCCAAGCCAATTCCAGACGAGCAGCCGGTGATCAGGATCGATTTATCAGTATCTGTTGCGGTCATGGCGGACCGTGTACCGTGTGTGATGGCGGGGTGGAAGGCTCCGTTTCGACACACCACAGTTTTAACGGATCATTCGATGGACAATTCACACCTGCCGCCTGACGCCTCAGCGGAAACCTTCGCTGCCCAAGGCGGTGGGGGCCATGATCCGGAGACAGGCGCTGTCCTGCCAGCCGTGCAGTTCGCCACCACCTATCTGCGCGATCCGGATAACGCGTATTCGTCCGGCTACAGCTATCGGCGCGATGACAATCCGAACGTGCGACAAGCCGAGGCCGTGTTGCGGCGACTGGAAGGGACCGACGGTCCTGCGCTGCTTTATTCCTCCGGTATGTCGGCCGCTATAAGCCTTTTTCTGGCTTTGCCACTGCCCGCGCGCATCCTGGCACCAGAGGTGATGTACTGGGGTTTGCGGCAATGGCTGAAGCTTGACGGCCCCCGCCACGGGATTACGACAACGTTCGTCGATTTTGCCGATCCGGATGCGGTTGCTGCAGCGTTGACGCAGGATCGACCGAACCTGGTGTGGATCGAGACACCCGGCAACCCAATGTGGAATATCACGGACATACGCTCCGTTGCAGCTCAGGCTCATGCGGCAGGTGCCTTGCTGGCTTGCGACTCAACCGTGGCGACACCGGTTCACACGCGACCGCTCGTGCTCGGTGCGGATGTTGTCATGCATTCGGTGTCGAAATACCTGAATGGACATTCCGATGTGATTGCCGGCGCGCTGGTGTTTGCCGAGGATGGTCCGCTTGCGCAGGAGGCCGCACGCAATCGTCGCGCCATGGGGCCAAACCTGTCGCCCATGGAAGCCATGTTGCTGCTGCGTGGGATGCGAACGTTGCATCTGCGGGTGCGCCATCAGTCTGCGGCAGCTCTCATCGTAGCGCAGCATTTCGAGGGGCATGCACGTGTCGAGGAGGTTTTATATCCGGGGCTTCCCGGTCGCGCTGGCCACAACGTCGCGGCAAGTCAGATGACCGGAGGCTTCGGTGGCATGCTGTCCATCCGCGTCAAAGGTGGTGCTGCAGCGGCCATTTCGGTGGCGGCGCATACCAAGGTCTGGACCCGCGCCACATCGCTCGGCGGTGTCGAAAGCCTGTTGGAACACCGCGCCAGCATTGAAGGCGAGGGCACCCCCGTACCGGATGACTTGTTACGATTGAGCGTTGGCCTTGAAGATGTCGATGATCTGATTGCCGACCTCGAACAAGCGCTGGATGCGTTCGCGCATGTTTGACGGAGCGGTGGGGGTCGCTGGATGTGGCCGCATGGGATTGCCGATGGCACGAGCTCTGCACGCTGCGGGAATTGAGGTCTTTGGATTCGACATTCGCCCGCCCAATGCGTTTGGTGATTTTTCCTCTCGTATGTTGTCCGACCCCGATGCATTTGCAAAAACGTGCAGCGTCCTCCTGACTGTGGTGCGAGACACCACACAGACGGATGATGTGCTGTTTAACGCACAAGCCATGTTCGCCCGCGATTATTCCATCAAAACGCTGGTGGTCTGCTCGACGTTATCACCGCGCTACGTGACGGCACTTCGGACGCGTGTTCCAGCAGAAATCACGTTGGTGGATGCCCCCATGTCGGGAGCTGCAATCGCCGCCGAAGAGGCTCGCCTCTCGTTCATGCTTGGAGGCGACGACGGCGTGCTCGACCGATTGCAACCACTGTTCGATGCCATGGGAACCAAATTCCATCGTATGGGTGGTTTCGGCGCAGGCATGACGGCCAAGGTGCTGAATAACTTTGTTGCGGCATCATCAACCGTTGCCGTGCGCCAGTCACTCGCCTGGGCGCAAGAGCTGGGGGTAGACCGCGAACGGTTGCTGGCCCTGATGCACGACAGTTCAGGGCAAACATGGTTTGGGTCACATTTCGACGCAATCGAATTTGCCCGCGACGGCTACGCGCCGGGTAATACTATTGGCATTCTGGAAAAGGACGTGGAAAGTGCACTGGATGCCGTGCAAACCGTTGGCCCATTGCCTGAGGCCGTGATCGCTGCGTTGCGTGAACTGGAGGACGAGACCTGAGATGACAGACCACAAGACCGAGAATTTCTTCCGCCTTGATGATTTGGCACAAGGCATCGCACGCACTTTGTGTGAAGGTGTTACCACGCGGGTTTTTCCGGGCGATCAGGCGATGGTGTCGGTCGTGCGGTTTGAACCCAATGCGGAAGGCACCCTGCATGACCATCCGGAGGAGCAGTGGGGTGTTCTGCTGGAGGGATCCGGCATCCGCATTCAGGGTGATGAGGAAATTCCGATTGGCAAAGGGGACTTCTGGCGCACTCCCGGCGGCGTGCCACATACCATGCGATCCGGACCTGACGGGCTTGTCGTTCTGGATGTTTTTGCTCCACCACGGGACGCGTACAAGAAGGCGGGTTCGGGGTTTGGCGGGTGAGAGATATCTTTGCCCGAAACCTTCCGTTTTTGACGTCGTATACACTGCTTGAGGATTGCACTGAGTGGTCCGATCAATGAGCGACGCCTATCAAAACATATTTGAGGCCGCTCTTCGCCGATGACCGAAGTTCTCAATACTGTTGCACCGGTCTTCGGACTGATTGCGCTTGGCTGGCTTGCAGCACGGTTCGGGCTACTGCACGAAGCTGCAGACAAGGGCCTTGCCAGTTTCGTGTTCACCATCGCGATGCCGGCCTTGCTGTTTCGAACCATGGCGACAATCACGCTCCCTGAAGGATCGTCGCTGCTCTTGCTGGCCGCGTTCATGGGCTCCGCCGCGGTGACGTGGGTTCTTGCGACGGTCATGACGCGCGTGCCACTTGGTCGTCCGTTAGCTGACAGCGCCTCTATTGGCATGGGAGCGACGTTCGGCAACACCGTCATGATGGGCATTCCTCTGTCGGTGGGCCATTTTGGAGATCAGGCGATTGCTCCGCTTGCCGTGGTTGTGGCCGTGCATGCGCCGGCGATGTGGTTGGTTGCGACGCTGCAGAATGAAGCAATCAACCAGGATGGGACGCGTACACCCTTCGTGATTGTTCGCGATCTGATCAGCGATCTGGTGCGCAACCCGATTCTGATTGGGATCGTTCTGGGAAGTGTCTGGCGCACGACGGGACTGGAAATCCCCGCCATTCCAGACAAGATTATCTCCTATCTTGCAGCGGCCGGAATCCCGGGCGCTCTTTTCGCGTTAGGGTTGTCTCTCGCGAAATATGCAATCCGCGGACAAAGCGGCACTCTGGCCGTCATGAGCTTGCTTAAACTGATCGTCATGCCCGCTGTTGCCTGGGTTCTTGCTGATCAGATCTTCGAGCTGCCGCCCCTGTGGACCGGGGTTGCCGTCATACTGGCAGCCTGCCCAACGGGGGCAAATGCGTTCCTGTTTGCCAGCCAGTACGAGCGTGCCGTCGCGTCCGTCTCCGGGTCCGTGGCGCTGGGAACGGTGCTGTCTGTGGTCACGATAACGGCACTGCTTGCGGTGCTGCCACGCTAGCATTCATCGTGCCTGCATGTTCTCTTGGACACGGCGCACCTGTCGTCTTAGTTCGTAGATAGAGTTTGATACCCGGTCTGCATACCCATCACTGAACGCTCGCGAGCACGTCGGTGGTCCCGACTCTTGCTGAAACCGCTCCACATTCCGCCGCCCCGAACCTGAAAGCGCGTCATGTCCAAAAAATCGTTTGCAGCGGAAGCCAAGGCACCCAAAAAGGGCAAAGCGGACAAATCCGCCCCGAAGCAGGGGGCCAAAGTCAAGCAGCCACCAATGCTGTTCGACCAAACGCAGAAGCTGCTCAAGAAGATTGAAGCCACATGCGGGCGAAGGGTTTTGTCCTACTGGACATCGCACCGCGGGCGGGTGTGTGACGCCGACGTGTTGGCGCTTCACAAGCTGCTGCGACGGGTCGGTCGGCTGGACGAGGCCACGCTCTTCCTGAAGTCCGATGGTGGCGATCCGGAAGCCGCGCTGCGGATCGTGCATCTGATCCGGGAATACGTCGGATCGCTCAACGCGCTGGTGCCGCTTGAATGTGCGTCGGCTGCGACGATTGTTGCGCTTGGAGCGGACGAAATTCATATGGGACCGCTGGCGCATCTTTCAGCGATTGATTCCTCATTGCGACATGACCTTTCGCCGATCGACGAGATCGACAATTCGCGGGTCAGCGTGAGCCAAGATGAGTTGTCACGGATTGTACGGCTTTGGAATGCAGAATCCAAAGACCATCATGCCAATCCGTACACCGATATGTTCAAGCATATTCATCCACTTGTGGTTGGTGCGATAGACCGGTCATCCTCGCTTTCGATGAAGATTTGCCGCGAGGTGCTCGGATACCATATCGATGACGATGAAAAATGTGAGTCGATCAGCGCCAACCTCAACTCGAATTATCCGTCCCATACGTACCCGATCACGTCACGTGAGGCAGGACGACTTGGCTTGCCGGTCTCCGAACTCAGCAGCGAATTGAACGAGATGCTTCTGGAGTTGAACGAGCTCTACTCCGAGATGGCACAGAAAGCGTTGACCGATTTCGACGCACAGAATTATCACGACAACGAAATTCTCAACATCATCGAAGCGGACGGCATGCAGGTGTTTTACCAGAACGACAAGGACTGGAACTACATCAAGGAAGAACGCCGCTGGCAGCCATTGAACGACGAGAGTTCGTGGCGGATCATCGAGATTGTGGACGGCAAGAAGCGGAAGTCCAACTTCCATATCCGATAGGCTGAAAGTCCAGACCGCCAGGCCTCACGGCATGTACTGCGCAATCTCACTCCGGATTCTCGCCAGTTCATAGTCGATGCGGTCGAGACTGGTTTCGAGATCCTCAGTCGTGGCAATCGCGTTTTCCGCGTAGCTCAACGATTCCGCCGCACAAGGCTGGAGATATTCAGCCATCATGAGAGTGGTCAGTCGGGCGGGCTCTGCAAGAGGCTGCACTGTGGGACGGGCAGCTTGCTCCGATATTCTCTCTGCAATGCGAATACGCCGCCGCTGCATGTCCGCATCAGTGCGGCCAAGCACGAATTTTGTAGCGAATACAACCGGGCGCACGATATCAAACGACAGAAATCGCAACACACCCGCGAGCGAGGACGCTCGTTCCCTCGAGTTGTATTGATCAATCGTTACCACGCATTCGCCCCTTCAGTCTGCACTTATTATTCTCCATTTATTTGTGCAGGGCGAATCGTCAACAATATGTTGATTAAGGGCTTTTAAATCACTATTTTCTCCATTCCAATTGCAGAATACACGTCAGCGATAGACCAACCAGCTTCCCGCAAATGGCGCAAACTCGTATCACGCAGGCTTTTCGACAGTTTTCGCCCTGCACTATCCGTGACCAGATCGTGGTGATGGTAAACAGGAGATGAATATCCCAGGACCTGCTGCAATAGAACATGCAGGCTTGTGGCTGCCTCCAAATCCCTTCCTCGCGTCACGTGAGTTATGCCTTGCAGTGCGTCATCAACCACCACAGAGAGATGATAGCTCGTTGGCGTGTCTTTCCGCACAATGACGGTGTCACCCCATGCGCTGGCGTTGACCTCTCGTTCCGTGAGTTTTCCGGCTTCGTCGAACGTTGCAACGATCAAGGCCGTTCGATCTCCAACCTGGTCAATCGCCCGGTTCATGTCGAGACGCAGCGCCGTGCCAGACCCGGGCTCCCCGTTCGCGACACTGTCATCTATTGTGTCGCGTGCGGCGATATGGTTCCGACCGGGATATAAAGGGGCTCCGTCCGGATCCATTGGCCAATCGATGTGATCTGCGACGATTGCTGCGATCTGTTTACGTGTGGCGCTGCAGGAATAAAGCAAACCAGCGGACTGCAGGCGCGCCGTTGCGGCGCGGTAGTCATCGAAATGCTCCGACTGACGGCGCACTGGTTCCGGCCATGACAGGCCGAGCCATGCGAGATCTTCGTAAATGCCGTCAACATAGCGTTCGCGCGTACGCCCCGTATCAATGTCCTCGATCCGCAGCAGAACCTCGCCACCGACCCGCGCGGCAAGCTGCCAGGTTTTCAACGCCGAGAAGGCGTGCCCAAGATGAAGCTCGCCGTTGGGGCTGGGGGCGAAGCGGAAACGTGGTGGGTTGCTGGTCATGCGTGTTGAATAGCGCTTGGCGGGGACTGCTGTCATCTGGCACGTTGGTGCGATGAAAGCACAGCACACCATCATCACGACGGATGCGGATGTCACACGTGGCGTCCGCGCCCTGCGAAAACGATGCGCATTCATGAAGGCGGCGCACGACCTCACCGGGCCGCCACCCTTGCGGCGCGCCGAAGGTGGGATGCCTGGGCTTCTGCGTATCGTGATCGGGCAACAGGTTTCCGTGGCCTCGGCCACTGCGATTTGGGGTCGCTTTCAGAACGTGGTGAAACCTCTGGAAGCGGACAGTATACTACGCCGTCGTGAAACGACATTCCGCAAGGCGGGATTGTCGGGACCAAAAATCAGAACCGTGCGTGCCGTCGCGCAAGCTGTTACCAACGGGGAACTGGATTTCGACGCCTTCGAGCAGATGGACGCCGATGCCGTGCATGATGCGCTTGTCGCTGTTCATGGCATCGGGCCGTGGACCGCCGACGTCTACACGATGTTCTGCCTTGGACATGCAGACGGCTGGGCCTCCGGCGATCTTGCACTACAAATCGCTGCGGAAAAACTGATGGAACTGGAAGCACGACCGTCCGTTTCTGAACTCACTGAGATTGCCGAGCGCTGGCGACCGTGGCGCAGCGTAGCGGCGCGGCTGCTCTGGGCGTACTACGCACACCTGCGCAATGTGAAAGATGCGGTGCCGGTGTGATGGCAACACGCGCGGACATTCCTCTGATTGACCCGGCGTGGCCGTCCGGTGCGGAATTGCTGGCAGAGGGACACGCACTGGCAAAAGACTGGCAGGTGGTCCCACGCACGTTCCTGAAGACGGCTAACGCTTGGTGCGAGGCGGACTATAAAACTGCGACCTCCGAGGCTGGGCGGACCATGCAGCATGCGCAGGTCGGTTTTCGTGATCTTGCGAAGTCGCAGCGGGCGTTCGTCGAGATTTACGAGTCCTGCAAAGCTCGCGGCGTGACGGTGGATCGCTACGGCATCTGCCTTGATTGGTCGATGGCGGTTCCACGCGACCAGCGCGCGTGTGCGCAAAAGGGCACGGGATTGATCCTCACCGACGTCGCAGAGTTTGTTTCCCTCGGCGAGGCTGCGCCGGTCGCTCCACATTTCGGGGACTTTGTGCTCGGATTTCCGGCAGCAGTGGAAAATACGCAAGCTGCACTAGAGGCAGGATCAACTGCCATTGGAAACCTTGGGCAGTACTTCACGTTCCGCACGCCGGGTTTCGAAGATGATGTTGAGGCGACCCGTGCCACATTGCGCGCTTTGGGACTGATTGCGGCGCAGGACCGAACAGTGCTCGTGCATTCGAACCTCGACGATGGATTTGCGGCACAATTCTCGGATCTCGCATCGTGCCTTGGTGCCGTGTTGCTGGAAATCGACATCTTCGGACGCATGGCAGGATGTGCTGTCAGCCACTGCTACGGTCACCATTTCACAGATCCCGTGCGACGGTTGGCATTCCAGTTTGCGCTGGCGCAAGTCAATTCCCAACCGGGAACCATGATCTACGGCAGCACCATGAGCTATCGCGGCACACCCGCGGAGAATTACGCCAGCCTCGCGGCCTACCTCACAACGGATATTCTCGGGCAGCAAACCGCGCCAAGCGGGCATGCGATCAATCCCGTTCCGGTGATGGAAAACGATCGCATTCCGGACATTGACGAAATTGTCGATGCGCAGTTGTTCGCAAGCCGGATGGTCGAGGAAGCAGAGGATCTAGCGGGTTTGACGGATGTTGCCGAAGCTCAAGCCCTGGCCGCAAAACTCGTTGAAGGCGGGCAGGTGTTCTATCACAACGTCCGACATGGCTTTGCCGACGCCGGTGTTCATGTGGACGATCCGTTCCAGATGATGATCACATTGCGCCGGGTGGGCGGCCATGCACTTGAAGCCGCATTCGGAGCAGGAGCAACGGATGGCACAGTACCGAACGCACGCACACCGATTGTCCGAGCTTCGCTCATGGATGAAATTGACGCCATGGCGGAGGCTGCACTTACCAGAGTCAACGACACGGACAAGGATGCGCTCAAGACAGCAAATCTGGTCATGCTGACCGCCAGCACAGATGTACACGCGCATGGCAAGATGGCGGTGGATTCGTTCCTGAGAGCGCTGGGTATCACCGTAGTTGATGGCGGCATGACGGCTGATACGGCAGAGCTTGCTGCGCGCGCCACTACGGAATGTGTCGATGCCATTGCCATCAGCACTTACAACGGTGTGGCGCTGGATTTTGCAAACGCCCTCACGGCAGCACTCACCCCAGGCATTCCCATCTTCATCGGCGGCCGTCTGAACCAGATCCCGTCTGGCTCCAATACCAGTCTTCCTGTCGACGTCAGTGCCGAATTGCAGGATCGCGGTTGCATCACATGTCCGCGATTCGAGGATATTGTTACGCCACTGATCGCCCATGTACAGGCCACGAAAGCGCGCTGAGTCCCAAATCCAAGGGCCGGATGAGCGCGTATAACTGTTGCGTCTCACATGCAACTTCACAGAACTGACATGAGCGACTAGTATCCGCCCGTCACGTCAGGAGGTGTGTGTTCGATTCGATAACAGACAAATATCAGGAGGCCCGATCATGAGCGCCGCCACTGCGTCGCCGGATGGATTCCCGGCATTGGTTCTCAACGCCGATTTCCGGCCACTGAGCTATTATCCGCTTTCCTTATGGAGCTGGCAGGACACCGTGAAAGCCGTGTTTCTGAACCGGGTCAACATTGTCTCCGAATACGAACACGCCGTGCACAGCCCGACATTTGAAATGCAGCTGCCAAGCGTGGTGTCGCTCAAGACTTACGTGAAGCCCGCGCTGTACCCGGCGTTTACGCGGTTCAACGTGTTCCTGCGCGACCGATTTTCCTGCCAGTATTGTGGCGCGCCGGATGATCTCACTTTTGATCATGTCATTCCCCGCTCGCGCGGCGGACAAACCACCTGGGACAATGTGTCGACCGCGTGCGCTCCGTGCAACCTGCGCAAGGCAAACAAGATGCCGAAAGTTGCGGGTATGATTCCGAAGCAGTCACCGTATCGCCCTACGGTTTACGAACTGCACGCGAACGGTCGGCAGTTCCCGCCGAACTATCTGCACGAAAGCTGGATGGATTATCTCTACTGGGATGCCGAACTGGAAGCTTGAGCCGCGCGCATCAGGAGGCACGCTTCAACCTGGTCTGATGCGGAACTTGACGGTCTTGCCGCTACTCATCTTGCCAATGCCAGTGCCGCGTGGGGGCAGACTACTGGTCAGTGTGTAGGTGAATTTTCCGGTACGACCGTCAGTGCACTTCATCTGTCCACTGCCACCACTGAAGAGAAGATTTACGGTAACTGCGCCTTTGCATCGGACGCCCTTCGTTGTGCGGCCGCGCACCGTGCCGCTGAATGTCAGGACATTCACCTTGATGCGGCCCGTCATCTTTTCGCTATCGCCCGGCGACCAGGCGTCGAACTTCGCATTTACGGTGGTGATACTCTGAGCTACAGCCGGTGAAGACATCACGACAATCGTAACGGCGAACAAACATCTGAAAAATGAGGACATGATTTCACTCCTGCGCCTTTCGGGGGTGGCACAAGCGAAGTGTTGCATCTTGACGGAGGGGAATGGAAGCGATGCCCGGAGGCATGGCTAACACGCAAAAACAAGAATGGCCCGGTTGGCCCGGGCTTCTTGATCTTCAGCGTGATGCGAACACCCCAGGGGGGCGGGCTGCCCGCATCACGGCATGAGATGGACTTTTAACTTGTTTCGGAGGCGATCAGCGCCCTGGTACACACAATGACATCGCAATGTTCTCGACTGCATTGCCCCAGTTTGCTTCTGGCGCCCGGCCAGCAAGACCGAAGGACGACATGGCGTCGACGGGGGAACCGCCATGGCGGAAAATCCGGGCGCAAGACTGGCGTGCATATCCGACAGCGTTGTCCCATTGTGCTGGATTGATGTGTGTTGGCTTCATGATCTCGGCCTCCTCGTATCTCGCGCTGCCCCGCTTTGCTGCGGGTTTCTCTCTGGCGATGAATGGTTTCGCTTTTTTCGTCATCTGGAATACTCGATTTACGCGACGCGACATGAACGCAACTTGAACCAACCCGACAGACAAAACAATCGGTACGCAACGCTTACACAGACGCAACAAAACACAACGGATACGGGTGACGCTTGACTGACAGAGAGACCAAAACGCGATCTCTTACGCGGTACTTTTTACAATCCACCAGAACACGACACGGTGGAGAAAAACGAGGGTACGCACAACAAAACCCTTCGCAGATATGAAGGCAGCTATTTGAAGACAGGCACGCCCAGAGGAGGGCTGGTTTCACTACGCAGTACCTGACAATGTGAAACCTTGGTTTGGGCTGGTGCTCGACCAGACGCGCCTGTCAACTCGTACCGGGCGAGGCCCGGAAACTCTGAATTCCTGTCTGTGGTCCCGACCGAGACCAATGCGCCGTCATACGCGAAACTTTTAACTGACGGGCCTGGCCTGCAAGCCGCTGGAACGTACGGCTCAAAACGGTTTTCGGGGACGCAATACTCAAATCATACGGATACGCTTGAAACGCTTCTTCTTGATCTTGGCCACTCCGATACGCAGGAGACGCGGCTGAACGGGGACGCAACGCAACTTTGAACTCGGTACGCAAACTGAACGCAGTACTTGACGCTGAACTGGCAGGCGACGCGATACGGATACGCTTTACAAACTGTTGTGCGAGGGAACGCGAGACACTCTTCGGAGCCACATGATCATCGGTCAGCACACCATCCACTGCAGTACGCGCAACTTCAGGATGGGGGGCCAACATCGTGGAACGCTGGTGTGCCGCTGTACGACCTTCAACCATTCGCTCCGCTCTCCCTCTTTCTCAATCAACCGCCTGGTTCGGAGCACTCTTGGAGTTGGCTTCTTGCCCGGCGACAGGTGTGGTTATGCAGAGTCACTTTGGCAACAACCCGAGCGGAATCAGGCGGCAAAAAGGTAATTTGCTTGACAGATGTTCAGGATGACGATGTTGCTAATTCGTTCTCAAGGCGAAAACACGTTTTGAATCAAGCGTTTGATCTGAATCCACGACGGAATACAGAAAAACAGGCCGCAAAAAATATTGCAGAAATAATCACGTTCCACCCGGCAAATGATAATCCAAGGAATCGCCACGGCGCTTCATCGCACCGAATGACCCGGGTTTCTTCCAGAGTGCCAAGCAAATTGCCAGCGTCGCCCGTCAGGCCAGCTGCCGCAGCTCCGCTGGAACATGCCGTAGGTCCAGCCCACCATTTCCATTCGACACCGGAGTGATAGGCCGCGAGAATGACATTGGCTGCGAAGGCCACGAGCACCAACGCCAACAAGAGAGCGCCCGGCCCCTGTCGTAACTCACGGAAAAACAACGCGATGGCGAAGAGGGCGGGGATCGTGAAGTAGTAGGCCCAGCGCTGTTGGAGACAAAGCGGACATGGTTCGAGGCCGCCGAAGATCTCGTACGCCCAAGCGATGGCGATGACACCAAACGCCGCCAATGCCACCAGCATGAGCGTTCCAATGCCGGAGCCGGATTGATCCCGTGCCGCGTGGTGAGTGGCAGACATGGTCATGGCTTAGCTTCCAAATTCGGCGACAGATTTCAGAACAGATACTTTAGAGCGACGAAGCCGCCAAACAAAGTCACGACCCCGACAGTGAAAACGAGCCCCAGACGGCGTTCGATGAATGTGCGGATTGGCGGGCCAAACCAGTAGAGCAGACCGCAAACGGCGAAGAAACGCAGCCCACGTGCGACGATGCTGGCCAGGACAAAGACAACAAGGTTCAAACCTGTGGCACCACTGGCGATGGTGATGACCTTATAGGGGAACGGCGTAACGCCGGCGATCAGCACAATCCACGCACCCCAGTCATTATATTGACCTTTGAACGCCTCGAATTTCTCCGCATAGCCATAAAACTCGAAGACGGGCTGCCCGACCGTCTCATAGAGAAAGTAACCGATGGCGTAGCCCAAAAGGGCCCCGAGTACGGACCCGGCTGTGCATACAAATGCGTAGAACCAGGCCTTTGCACGTTCGGCAAGCACCATGGGGATGAGCATGATGTCCGGCGGGATCGGAAAGAACGAGCTTTCGACAAACGATACGCCGAACAGCGCATGCGTTGCCTTGGGATGGCCGGCGAGGCTCATGCAGTAATCGTAGAGGCGTCTCAGCATGGGCGGTCTCTAGCCGGACCCGCTAGCCTTGTCGATTGGCAATGCTGTATGAACTTGCACAATGATGAACGAACCGCTGCCCATCCTCTACAGTTTTCGCCGCTGCCCTTATGCGATGCGGGCGCGTCTGGCGCTTTGCGTCAGTGAGACACGATGCGAATTGCGCGAAATCGTACTGCGGGACAAGGCACCTGCGTTTCTCGAAGCGTCGCCAAAGGGCACGGTTCCGGTGGTGGTCACGCCCGACGGCCGCGTGATTGAAGAGAGCTTCGACATTATGCTTTGGGCGCTGGAGCGTCACGACCCCGAAAGGTGGCTCACGCCGGAGCATGGAACATTGGACGACATGTTGGCGCTGATCACGCAAAGCGACAATGGATTCAAGACAAATCTCGACTGCTACAAGTATCCGAACCGGCATGATGGTGGGAGTGCACTGGCTGCACGGGAGGCGGGGGGCGTTTTTCTGTGCGAATTGGACAAGCGGCTGGCGACGACATCTCATCTGTTCGGTGATCGGGTGTCGCTTGCAGATATGGCGATTGCGCCGTTCGTACGCCAATTCGCGCACGTGGACCGGGCATGGTTCGACGATCAGAACTGGCCGCAGCTGCGCGACTGGCTGGATCGGTTCCTTTCCTCAGATCGTTTTCTCTCGATCATGAACAAGTACACGAAGTGGCAGTCCGGAGATGGTGTCACGCTGTTTCCCGGGAAATCATGACGATGTTGCTTCGATGAGCAATGCGGGGCGACAATCGGAAACAACATTGTTACGGTTCAGGCTGCCGTAACCCGGAGATCTTGCATGTTTCGTCTGTTCCGATGGATTCGCACCAATACTCTATATGGCGCAGCCGCCCTGATCCCTGTCGCCGCACTAATGCTGATCGGATACTACTTTTATTCGCTCTGGCGCGACGTACTTACACCTTTGGCCAATCGATTTGGCTTTGTTGGTCTGGATTCGCAACTTTCCGCAATCGGGTTTGCACTTGGCGGACTGTTGATTGCCAGTTTCATCATCGGAACGATCGTGCGGACACGTTTCGGCAGTTGGACGTTCGAAAAGGTCGAGAAGCGTATTCTTGTGCATCTGCCGGGGTATGGCATGCTCTCCACCTTGCTGCGCGGCTTTGCGGACGATGACCATGCCTACCCGGCAGCGCTTGCGGCCTTGCAACCGGGTGGAGCGGCCAAAGTGCTGTGTTTCGTCATGGAAGACACCGGCCAGGCGAACATCACGATCTTCGTGCCGAGCGCGCCCATGATGACGGTTGGGCAGATCTACTCGATCGCGCGCGAGAATGTTGAAATCCTTCCCGAAACAGGCGTGGAAGCGACCGGAGCTATTTCACAATGGGGTGTTGGATTGCAGCCAAGCATCGCAAAAGGACGTGCCATAGCGTCCCGTTTGGCAGCCCCGCCTGCCGCAGAGTGATTCAAATGGCACAACCATGTGGGCTGTACGTAATAATCACAGCTTCACACTGTCTCTGGCGTTGACGCAGGCTGCGACGCGACTATGTTCTGCCGCTCACACGTCTTGGGCGCTCGTCATGTGATGAAACGCCTTGCGGTCACAGGCCCCTGTGGCGGAATTGGTAGACGCGCGGGATTCAAAATCCCGTTCCTTCGGGAGTGTCGGTTCGATTCCGACCGGGGGCACCACTGACTGGCTGACACGACGCACGGGAGACGCAACAGATGGGGCGAAACTTCCAGAGCTGTTCAGGTCGCGCACTGCCTGTGCTTGCGCGCTTGCGGCTTACGCGTGCCGTGTTTGTTACCCTTCTTCTGTTTGCAAGCCTGTCCGGCATGCGCACTGCGTATGCAACAGGTCCAGCTTTGCTCTTCGATGCTACGAGCGGCGCCATCATCTATTCCGACGAACCTGACACGCGCTGGCATCCAGCGTCGCTGACTAAGCTGATGACAGCCTACATCGTGTTCGAGGAACTGCGCGCCGGGCGACTGCGCATGGATGATGTTATCGTAACATCGAAGGTGGCGCGTGCGGTTCAACCCAGCAAGATTGGATTGCCTGTCGGCGGCAAGATGCCAGTGCGCGTTGGCCTGAATGCCCTGATTATCAAGTCGGCGAACGATGTTGCGATCATGTTTGCAGAGCGTGTCTCCGGTAGTGTGGCAGCATTTGCAAAACGTATGAATGCCACAGCGCAACGCATTGGAATGACACGAAGCAATTTCGTCAATCCGAATGGCCTGCACCATACGCAGCAATATTCGACTGCGCGCGACATGGGTCTTCTCGCGCGCGCGCTGATCAATGATTTTCCACAGCATGCAGCACTTTTTACAAAGTCACGAATGCGTTTCGGAAAAGCCCGGCTGAAGTCGTTCAATCTCCTGCTCAACACCTTTGATGGTGCGGATGGTATGAAAACAGGTTTCGTCTGTGCCGCAGGATTCAATATCGTCTCTTCAGCAACACGGAACGGTCGCCGACTGATCGCAATCGTACTGGGTGCCGTCACAGCGCGGCAACGCAATCACCGCGCCGCACAATTGCTCCAGCATGGCTTTGACAATGGTGCGTGGAAAACCTTTTTCTTCCCGACCACCCTCAGAACTATGGCAGTGTCCGAGCGCGCCGGAGGCGGACCGATCAACATGCGGCCAAACGTGCGTGCGTGGGTATGCGGATGGCGGAAAAACCGTGCCAAACAGCAAGCTGCAGCACTTCGGCGTTCGAAGTGGCAGACCGAAACCCAGACAACCGGCACACCATCACGCCGTTCTGTAGCAAGTGCGTTTCCATCGCAACGTTGACGCGCAGGTGAAGCCAGGGTCGGATAATGGAAACCAATCCGCAGGACATCGTTTCATTCTGGCAAGATGCCGGTCCCGGCAAGTGGTTTCGCAAATCTGACGATTTTGATCGAACCATCGCTGCAACATTTGGCGCAGATGTTCAACGTGCGCGTCGCGGTCAGCTTGACCACTGGCGCGATGATGCGGCCCCGTGTCTTGCGCTGATCATTCTTCTCGACCAGTTCCCGCGCAACATGTTTCGTGGCACAGCACAGATGTTTGCCAGTGACACAAAAGCCGTTGCCACGGCACACTACGCGATCGATGCCGGACATGACCAGGCCATTGATGAAGCATTACGCGCATTCGTTTATATGCCGTTCATGCATTCAGAAGCACCTGCCGATCAGGTTACCAGCGTTCGCCTGTTCGAATTGTTGGGCAAGCCGGGCAATATCAAACATGCACTGCAACATGCTGAAATCATTGCAAAATATTCCCGATTCCCCCATCGCAATGCCATTCTGGGGCGCGTATCAAGCCCTGAAGAACTTGCGTTTCTTGAGCGCGGAGGCTTCTCCGGCTGACTTACCCGGCCCTTGGCGCCGTTCTTACCTCCCCCAACGCCTATCGCGCTATGTCCAACATGGCGCTCAACTTGCATCGCCATGACAACACAAATTTCATGGTTTGCAGACATGACTGATCACGACCCAGATGACCGCTCGTCGAGCGATGATGCGACGCGTATGAGCCAGAAGGACCTGACGACAATGGCAATCCTGCTTGAGAGTCGACATGGGATTCACGCAAAAGGGATGGCAGAATTCTTTGCATCCGTTCATGCGAAACTGGGCGATGCAGAACGTTGCGATGCCTGGGATGACGTCGCGAACATCGTCAAGAAACGCGAACAGGTCCGACTGGCCGCCTGACGGGCCGCAAATCACTTTCCCGTTGCGTCTGATACGGCGCGACAAAACCGGCACTGTTATTCGAACCTTATGACCAGCTCTGACGAAACTGCGCCCCCCGCGCCCCCACACGGCAGTGACTTGTCGTCAATGGACAAGGTGCGCGAGAAGGTTGCCGGCGTCATTGCTGCTGTTCGTAGCGACTCGGATCGCGGTCAGACGCAACGTGCGGCCCTCACGGTGTTCTTCATCCGTGTTTTCAGTGCAGCAATCGCTTTCGCGTCGCAAGTCGTGCTGGCGCGATGGATGGGCAGCTTTGAATACGGCGTTTTCGTTTTTGTCTGGGTTTGGGTGCTCATCCTCAGCGTGATTTCTTCGGCGGGACTCAATGTCTCGATGATGCGGTTCCTGCCGCAGTATACGGAACAGAAGTCATTCGATCTGCTCCGCGGGCTACTCTTTCGTGGCCGATTGATCATATTCTCTTTCGCGGCACTGTTTTCTGCGCTTGCCCTGGCGGTCTTGTACGTTTGGCCCGACCTTGTGCGCGACTACTATCTTCTACCAGCCTACATCGTCTTCTTCTGTGTTCCCGTGATCGTGCTGACTGATGCGCAGGATTGTATCGGTCGGGCCTACTCCTGGATGCACGTTGCGCTTGTTCCACCTTATATCCTGCGCCCACTTCTGGTTCTTGTGTCGATGGGTAGCGCCGCTGCTCTTGGATTTCCGATGGTGGCGACGACAGCGGCTGGGTGCGCAGTTATCGCAGCATTCCTCACCTACGCGACGCAAACCATTTTTCTGCAGCGCCGCCTTGCCGCAACGGTGCCTGCCGGGCCACGCGCCTATGACACGCGCTTCTGGATGCTGACTGCACTGCCGATCCTGTTCGTCGAAGGCATCGATCTGCTGCTTTACAATACCGACGTCCTGTTGATCTCGCACTACATGACGCCAAGCGACGCAGGCATTTACTTTGCTTCGCTCAAAACCATCGGCCTTGTGAGCTTTGTGCATTACGCGGTGGGCTCCAGCATTGCGAACCGGATTTCATCACTCAAGGCGCGGGGTGACACGGCAGGTCTTGAGATTTTCGTACGCGATGCGGCGGCGTGGACATTCTGGCCATCCCTGCTTGCCATCACGGGGCTGTTGATCGTTGGCAAGCCGCTGCTTTGGCTGTTCGGATCCGAGTTCACCAGTGGATACAGCGTGATGGCGATCCTTGCCGTCGGAATTCTTCTCCGGGCTGCCGTCGGGCCAGCCGAATTTGTCATGAACATGATGGGGGAACAGAAGACGTGCGCGACCGTGCTGTTCTTCAGTGTGATCGCAAATGTTGCACTCAACGTTTTGCTGATCCCACTTTACGGTCTGGTCGGGGCAGCAATTGCGACCTCGCTTTCGCGGGTCATGGCTTCAGTGTTGTTCTATCTGTCGGCGAAGCGGCGCCTTGGACTGGACATCTCGATCTTGTCGTCGTTACGGCGTACGATCCCGTCCGCATAAGCCACCCGCTAGATTTTCGAACCGAGAACCAGTGTCCAGAATGTTTTGAATTCGGTCTTGGGATCGTGAACCAACGCGATACCCATTTCTTCAGCATCAGCGAGAAGCAAATTCTTGTTGTGTCCCGGACTTTCCTGCCAACCCTTGAAAACCTCTTCGATCGTGATCTGGCCCGTGCCGACATTCTCGGCGGTCAAGCGTGCCGGGTAACCCGTGCGGCCGACACGCTTCCACGGGTTCGATCCGTCAGAACCATGATGCGAGATGCGATCCCATTTGGCCAAATCTCTCGAATGGGCCTTTGCGGCAAGTGTCAGCTTTGAGTTCAGACGCAGCGGTTTGAGACCCTTTTTGGCGCGATAACTGTTGATCAACTTGCGCGCACGTTCGACGTCGAGTTGCGTGCCTGCATAATCGCGATGGTCAAATGCGCCTTTCGGAACGCGTTCCCAGGTGCCTTTCGGAGCAGAGTCGATTCCGTCGACCGCGTCTGTATCAATGGATGCGGTGGAATTTGCGTAACCCAGCGACGGCAGGCCTCCGCCCGTGCTGCAGGCAGACAAACCAATCACAAGCCCGACCGCAAGGCCGCCACGAACACCATTCCAGACGCGCGTCATCAACAAACTCCAATACATGCAGCCATTCATTGCCACGGCCCACTTTTCTCATATTCACGTTAAGGGATGGTTTCATCGCGTTCATAATAGGCTGCAACGCGTTTGAAAGAGCCTCATCAGCGCTATTCAAGACCCGACATTCCGCCTCCCTACAAGTCAATATTCATAGAAAAAACATGTCGTTAATGCGGCGCTTCAAGTTTCCGTCCAGCTGCGACTGCCATCATGATTCACGTCCATCGAGATTGCAGCCATCCCAGCTCGGAACTCCGCTGTATTGCTCTCACACTAGGTGGACGCCTAGTGCGTTGTTGTGATGTTTCGGCGTTAAACTTACTCAGTTCAGGGACTATTGTGAATTGCCGTCGAGAGCATGAAACGTTTGTTCATGCGCCTATCGGGAGAATAGGCACGCGACAGCACACCGTTTGTTTGGAGGCGTACCCAAAAATGTCACGAGTCTTGGGGGATCATGACGGTGAGGCACCGTTGGATGTACCGAGCATTATGAAAATGCTCATGGTGGTTTATAACAATGTCCGCGACGATCAGGTGATGGACGAGGTGGCTGAAGCCGTAGCTGACGCGATCTGCATGCTTGGAGACATGCGGACGCTCGCTCAGCAGATCGCCACAGAAAATGCTCAGTCTGATCCAGAAATCATGGCCGATTTTGCGGCGCTCAAGGTACCATCTGACACGTACAAGCTCTGTTGAACGCCGTACACCAGACCATGCCAACCTCGGGGATCCGCCTGCAGATTGACTCTGCTTGCCTGCTACGGCGGCACCCCACTCGTTTTCTCGCAACACCCTGATTAAGGAATGCGTGGCCGCAGGGGATAGGTGCCCTCAATTGTCGACCGAGGCTTGGCGTGCGCCTTGAGATCCATCACACTATCCGTCAATGGCTGACTGATTCGTTCAGCTGAAGAAGATCAATCCTGTCCTTGCGTCTTGACCTTCGCCTGACGGAGTTTCGAGCGATGGGCAGCGACGCCCCGGACTTGCAAGCACACGATCTGTTTCTTCTGGCGACTCATTTCGCCGGACCAGATGGTTGTACGCTTACGACACTTGACAAGATGATAGTGCGGCTCACTGGTATCACGCGAACCGTGTCGCAAAATGGCGGTCGGCTAACACGTCGAGATGCTCTTGCCGAATGGCAGCTCGCATCACTCTCCGAAGAGCTGCTTTCCACGCATGACAGCATCACCAGTGCGGCCACTTCGGAACCCTCGCTACACGTCACGTCGCGTGGACTCCTAAAACTCAGTGAGCAGTTCGGTGACATTTTCCTGCAACGCTCCTGGTCGAACTTTGGCGATCGCTATCTGGTCGCGCGCACGCTTGGAATGCCGCCATCGGCCGGGCCACAACGGATGAAGCGCCTGGATACTGCGGAAGGTTTGCGACTCGCGGTCGTGCGACGGGCATGGGGCCTTCGCATCCCGGAAAGCGCCACCCTCGGCCAGGTCCGTAATGCGCTCGCCGCGCGCGCGCTTGGCGACGCGTTTGGTAAGCCGGTCGAACGACAAATTGGTCTTGACCATCGCATGTCCGGCAAGGCCGCCCGTACAATTGCCGCTCAACTTCTTGAGAAGAAACGTCGCATTTCAACGGACTCGCAACTCATCATTGCACTTGCGACGCAACACCTTGGCACCACGTCGGGCGATGCCAAAAGCCTGCGCCAGGCCCTCGTGCGCAAGCACTTCGGTCTCAACAAAAAACAATCCAGAGTCGATCCTGCCACACTTGACGAAACGGAAGCTCCGTCCGGGCAGGCCATTGATACAAACGCATTCCTCAGAGCTGTCAGAAGTTCGGCAAAACTGAATGCCAACGGGTGGTCAGGAAATCGCAAGGCGTATATTTCGCATGTCTGGCGAACGATTTGCGATTCGCATCCGGACTGGCGGCTGAGTGCCGACATGTTCAAATCGATGCTGATGGATGCACACCGGTTGGGGGAAGTTGTGCTCATCAATGCCGACCTGAGAGACAAAAAAAACATGCGCGACGTTCAGGACTCAGCCATCCAATACAAGAATATGGAATGGCACTACGTGCAGATTGCCGACTAACGAACACTGCGGCTGCAATTGTGGCGCACCTGGAATGAAACGCGAGAACAGATTGAGGGGCAATGCCGCTTCAGGCTGACCAAAACGGACTGCCGGTGTCACTGGATGCCGGGCGTGTCACCGCCGTGCTCGAGCAATCGATCACGTGGGAAGATGACGTCTGGAAATCTGATCCGTTCGATGTCGACCAGGTTCACCGTGTCGCGCGGCAGAAGTTCGCAACCCTGCTCGGGGAAGTTGCGGGCGGGCGACAGGTTTCTGCGCGCATTCTCTTGTTTCATGGACAGTCCGGAGCCGGCAAGACGCACTTGATTCGTGCATTGCGTTCCTCGACCCATCGCACGGGTGTCGGCTATTTCGGATATGCACAACTGACGCCCGATGTTTCGAACTATGCGGACTACTATCTGCGGCGGTTGATCAACTCGCTTGAGAAACCCTACGATCCTTGCGAACCTGAACAAAGTGGCTTGCATCGTCTTTCCCATATGCTGGTTGCAGACGATGTTCTGGTTGATCAGGCTGCGCTTGAAAGCCTGCGCGAAGATGAGCTTGGAAGCGCGGCACTGGCGCGTCTCGTCATGGAGATTGCTGATCATGTCGTCGCCGCACCGCAGTTCATGGATTCGGATCTCGACATCAACATCGTCCGGGCACTGCTCTACCTGCAGCGCTCAGACCCGCGTGTTGACCAACGCGTCCGACAATATTTCTACGGAAGGCAACTGAACGACCTCAGCCTTGAAACGGTTGCAGCTCTTGACCCGAATGAGGGTGAAGATCGCGCCTTCGAGATTATTGAGTCGCTTGGCAAGCTGATGCACGCTGCGGGACATGCCTCGCTCGTGTTCTGTATCGACCAGGTTGAGGATCTACGGTTTTATGACGATGCGGAAGATCGCTTCCAGAAAGCGATCCGTGATCTGATACAGATCGCAAACCGTGTGCCGTCGTCTATCGTCGTGATCTCCATTCTTGGCGACTTCTACGATGGTGTACGCAGCTACCTGCCACAGTCGTTCATTGACCGGATCGAAAAGGCTGGACCGGCGCTTTTGCGTGACGCACGCCACTCTGACGAAGCTCGGATGATCATCGGCAAGCGTCTGCAACATGCCGCAGGACTTGAAGATGACAACCCTGATGCGCTTGCTGACAAGGTTTTTGGCGCACCATTTTTCAATGAAATTTCTGGTTTATCGACCCGCAAGGTGCTTGAAGCGGCGCAGCAACGATGGTGTGAGATACAAGGCAATGCGCCACGTCTGGCCGGAGAATATTCATTCGGTGCAAAAGCTGAAGCGGATGCGGCAGAAGCTCTTCGCACATCAAGTGCACAGTCCGTCAACGCTACAGATGATACGAATGTCGTTTCGCTGCCTCGAGCAAACGATGTGCGCTCCAGCGTCGATACAGATCTTGATCCACATGCGCCGAGTGGTGATCTTGGCGACCTGTGGGATCGCCTGTCCCTCAACTATCATGCTGAAATTCCAGACGAAGAAGACGACCTGACCAACGTTCTACTGTCTGCATTCAAGCTTGCGGAAGACGAGGCCGGCGGTGTGATTGATGTCAACGTGCAGAACCTCGGTGATCTTGAAGGCGTTTCGGCCATTGATCTTTCGGTTACGCATGAGGGTGGCCAGACCGTTCAAAATCGCATTTTCCTCTGTAACAAGGGCAGCCAGGGCGGCGCTCTGAAACGCCAGATCGAGCGTGTACTGCAACTTTCAGAAGGACACGCCCCTATTATCGTGCGCACCAGTGATTTTCCTCCAAACGGGAAGAACGCCACATCGCAACTGGTCCGCCGCTATCAGATGACGGGTGGGCGCAAGATCGTTGTGCCGTCTTATGAGTGGGACCGGATGATGACGCTGATCGCGTTTCATTCCCAGCAGCAACGTCACCCTGAATTCTCTTCCTGGTTGCGGGCAACGGGCATGCTCGCCGATCTCCCGTCCATCAAACAGCTGCTCAGTCTTGACCTGACGGAACGAAAGCCGACGCCTGATACTGCTGTCGATGCGCCAGCACAGGACGTTACGGCAGAACCAACAGGACCACAGATCGCTGGCGAGGTTCTCGTGCCCGTTGATTGGGCTGGAGATTATGTCGAAGACGAACACTACGCGAGAGTTCCGGTTGATGCGGATGGCCAACCCATCCCTGCAGACATGCTGCCGATCGGGGAGCAGGTTGAAGATATACCGTTTGATGACACGGCGCCCGATTGGGAGACGACCGAGGACGAGGCTCCACCCAGTCTTCCAGTCAACCCCCATGATATCGACCCTGATGCACTTCCGGATCCCTACATTGATGATGAAGAACGGTTTCAGATCGGGTGTCAACTCGACAATGCGGCCACGCCGATCGCGCTATCAAAGAGCATTTTCCGTCGCCATGCCGCAATGCTGGGCGGGTCCGGATCAGGTAAAACGACGCTCGCAATCTCGGTCATCGAGCAATTGTTGCTTCGTGGTGTCCCCGCCATCCTGATCGACCGGAAAGGCGACCTTTGCAGCTATGCAAACCCTGACGTCTGGCGCCCTGTGGAGGGCGAGTCTGCAGAGCGACGCGGACTGCGAGAGGAACTTGGCTCGTCAATCGATGTCGCCGTCTATACGCCGGGCCGCACGTCCGGCCGACCGATTGGAATTACACTGCTGCCGACGGGCATTGCAGAACTGCCAGAGCATGAGCAGCAACAGCTTGCGAACGTTTCCGCAGCTGCACTCGGCGATATGCTCCACCTCAAGAAGTCAGCGACCCATCAACGCCAGGGTGGAGTTCTTGCCGTTGCGCTGAAGCTGCTCGGGTCTCAAAGCCTGAGCGCTGTGACGCTGGCCGACCTGATTTACATGCTGGAGAATGATGATGCCGAGCTGATCGAGCTCACGCAACGCATGGATCCCAGCGGAAAATTGCGTCGTGATCTGATCGGGCAACTGGACTCGTTGCGCCATCGAAACTGGGCGTTGTTCGAGGGCGGTGGCGAGCAATTGCGTATGGAGTCCCTGCTCGGGCTTGGCAAATATGCGCGACCGGGTCGTACACGACTCTCCGTGGTCTATACGGGCTTCCTCGGGGATAATGAAAATATCCTCTTCTGGGTGTCACAGTTCCTGACCGAAGCTTTGCGCTTCAGTCAACGCAATCCGAATGAAGAACTGCAAGCCGTCATCATGTTCGACGAAGCGGATCTTTATATTCCCGCGAATGCAAAACCGGCAACGTCGGAACCGTTGCAAAGCTTGCTGAAGCGCGCTCGTTCTGCCGGGATTGGCATGTTGCTCGCCACGCAAAGTCCGGGCGATCTGGACTATAAATCGCGTGACCAGATCACTTCCTGGTTTATTGGTCGAGTGCGGGAAGATACTGCCTTGCGGAAACTGAAAGCGGCGTTCGGCACGGAAAGCGGACTTGATCCCGCACGCGTCCTGCCGAACCAGACCGTTGGCGAATTCCATCTGATCCAGGAAGCTGTTGTGCATCCGATCAAGGCCAAGCGCTCGCTGATCAATGCCGAGCAGGTGCCGTTTGACAAGATTGAGCAACTGGCGCGGGAAACGCGTGGTCAGGAAGCCAAGCAGCTCAAGCTGGAACTCTGACTCAATACGACGTTATCGTCGTGTTCAGCGCCATGACTGCATTACAGACGAGAATCGCCTACTTCACAAAGTGACGGCCAGGGCGCGGCGGAGGTGGTGTGCCGACGATGAGCGTCGGATCGGGCGCACGCACATAGACGTCGTCGTCGTGTCGTGGTGGAGGTGGTGGCGTGTCATTTTCAGAAGAGGGCTGCGCCTGCTCCATGTACGGCGACACCCCGGACTGTATTGGATCGATGGCAGGTATCGCAAGGTCCAACGGGGTGTCGAGATCCACAAGATCCTGTTGTGGCTCGACTGGCTGCGGGGTTTCAATGAGTGCGGCTTCTTGCGCAGCGGCCTCTGCAGTTTGCCGCTGAACTTCTGCCGCCTGAATGCGTGTCAGCATTTCCGCCACAACATTCACAATGCTCAGACCTGCATCACCCGGATATTTTGCGATATATGTCCGCATGCTCGGATCGAAGTCCGCAGCACGCTGCAAATACGCACGGCGTGGAACAGACGTTTCAAAGCATCGGTTCTCCGGATCAGACACCAAATGCTGGTGCCAGTGATTTTCCGCTTGAATCCGCCCGTCCTTGAGATTGATCAAGGTACCGAGGAGTTCAGCAAAACCATGCGCTTCGCTTTCGTTCCTGAAGCGCTTCAGAATATCGAGTCCGCGCACAGAGAGATAGTCCGGTTTCACCGGCGGCAGGAAATAGTCCGCTTCACGCAGCCATGTTTCGGTCAGTACGGAAAGCCCGGGTGGGCAATCGATGAGGATGACGTCGAAGTAGCGTTTGGCATCGGCGAGAAAGTTACGAACAAGCGTGCGTAATTCTGCATGTTTGTGTTCACCGGAAATCATCCGCTCGAACAAAGACAGCTGCATGTGGCTCGGCATCAGATAGATAGAGCGCGCCTCTTCGACGTCGGACACACCGGTTGCGACGTGCGGTTTCCAGTCCACTGGCTCGTTATTCAGGATGGCGCGGGACAGGTAGTCGACCAGAGTCAGTTTCTGGCGCTCCATCTGTTCCCAGCGGCCCATCTCCATCAGCATGATGCTCATGCTGGTCTGGCTGTCGGAGTCGATGACGAGCACATTACGCCCGTGGTGTGCGGACAATGTTTCGGCCATAGCCATGACGATCGTCGATTTCCCGACTCCGCCCTTCGTGTTCATTACCGCAATCGAACGTCCCATACCCACTGCTACCCCTCTACGGACTGATCCCAGTCAGCCGACAGTACACCGCCAGCGATGAAAGCGCCGATCATCAGAACATCCTTAACACCTAGCATGAATGGTTTTTCTATGTTCTTGCAGAATCAGCGCGCGCTCTACGAAATTTCGCTGCGTTCGCTGCGATTATCCACGTGATGTGCACATGTTTCCCGCAAGGCGTGCAAATCTCCTGGCGATATGATATCTATACTGCGCGGTAGTAGTACAGGGGTAGTAAGGGTCATGACCAGATCATTGGCCACAGCGTTGGTCCTTTCATTCGGAGCACCGTTGCTTGGAGCTGGATTTTACGTCTTGTTGACAATCGTCAAGTAGGAACGGCCAGCATTATTTGTCGAAAACAGGGAACCGCTTTGGAGCGACGTGCTTCATTGTGTCTGTACCTACGAGCACGTTGTGCTGGACAATACCGCGTAAATTTACCTAGCGTTCCATCATGATCGCACCTGAGCTGAATGACTGCTTCCTTCATGATAAAGACAGGCTTGCCCACGTCGAAGCGGTAAAGCTTCTGGTTGAGCGCACCCGGACCCATGGCCGGACCGAGAACATTCCGGTTTCAAGCGCGTCCGGACGATACATCGTCGATGAAATGACCGCGCCATCCCCTGTTCCAGGGCATCGAAATGCGGCGGTGGACGGCTACGCCTTCGCAACTACAGACTATGATGCCAGCGACGGAACCACGTTCGATGTGGTTGCGCGTGTGGCCGCCGGCCATCCATTGCATCAGACACCGCCACACGGTTCATGCGTACGTATCTTCACTGGTGCTCCGGTTCCAGATGCCTTTGATACCGTTGTCATGCAGGAAGACGTCACACTCACCCCGGATGGCAAAACGATGATGGCCCCCTCCGGCCTGAAAGCTGGCATCAACATTCGTGCTGCCGGGGAAGATCTGGAGATGGGAGCATCGATTGCGACCCCTGGTCAAAAACTGCGACCACAAGACCTGGCCGCACTGACATCCGCCGGCTACGAGACGATTTCTTGTTATGAAACCCCGGTGGTCGGGCTGTTCTCCAGTGGTGATGAAGTCGTTCGACCGGGCCGCCCCCTGGAACACGGACAGGTTTACGACGCCAACGCGGCCATGCTGCCAGCGCTGATCGAAGCTACAGGTGCAACGTTTCAGGACCTCGGTATCCTTCCTGACGACCGCACGACGGTACGTCAGAAACTTCTTGAGGCGGCCGAGACGTTCGATCTGGTGATCACATCAGGTGGTGCGAGCCTCGGTGAAGAAGACCATATCGTCTCGGTTCTGGACGAGATCGGCAAGCGGCATCTCTGGCAAATTGCAGTGAAGCCAGGCCGACCGATGATGTTCGGCCAACTCGGTCAAGCGGTGTTCATGGGGCTGCCTGGCAATCCCGTAGCGGTGTTCGTCTGTTTCCTCCTATATGGTCGCCCGCTGTTGACCCGATTGGGTGGCGGTACGTGGGTCGAACCCACACGCTTCAAGGTCACGGCTGACTTCTCAATCCCGAAGAAAAAGACTGACCGACGGGAGTTTCTGCGTGGCGCCCTGGTGTCCGGGCCGCATGGCCCCGTGGTTCGGAAGTTTCCCAAAGATGGTTCCGGCCTGATCACGTCGCTGCGTGAAGCCAATGGGTTTATCGAACTGGCGGAAGATGTGTCGTCCGTTTCCGAAGGCGATCTTGTCGACTTCCTGCCGTTTTCGGCGCTTGGAATTGCCTGAGAAGAACTTCAATCGACTTGCCATCGCCTGATTGCCGTTCCCAAATCGCCACAAATTCCGCTTAGGCCAACGCAAACGGTATGGTGCGGCGCGTATACTCGATGGCGCACACAACATGCCCGGCGCAGGGCTGCGAGTTTCATGTCGACGTCTATTCGATACATCATACTGACTCTTGAGTGGCTTATCGGGATTCCCTACCGGGTCTTTCGGTTTGTCTCACAGGCGATCGTGTTCAACCCACGGCTCGGCCCCATACGGCACATTGCAACGGCCGGTCTGCTGTATGTCACCATGGCCGTAATGCTTGTGTACGTGGTTGCCCCCTTGCGTGGCCTGTATGGAGAATTCTGGCAGGGATCAAAAATCCACTACGACAGCCAACGCTGGCTTGCTACGGCGATTTACGACCGGAAAGACCAGTTCGTTGGCACATTCGATGCGCGCCTCGACAGCAAACGGGATGTGAACTACACAGGCGTCCCTATTGAGGTTGCCGGGACGAGCTATGTCGCCAATCCTGACCACAAGTCCATCCCCGTGCGCAAGACGCCTGAACAATTCTGGCGCTGCCTTGTGTACCATGAGGACCGCTACCTCGGCACACTGTGGAACCCTTATGGCATCGACCTCTGGGGTGTCCTGAAAATTCCGGTTTCCACAGTGCAGCGCTCTATCCGCGGTCGTGGTGTGCGGTTTGGTGTGGGTGGCTCAACGCTACCAATGCAGCTCGCACGTATTGTCTACAAGACGCCACCGCGCCGGGGTGAAAGCTCACTCGACAAGATTCGTCGAAAACTGAAAGAGTGGTGGCTTGCTCCGGTTATTTACCGCACCTTGACCAAGGACGGGAATACGGAGCCGTTCAAGCAGTGGACCGCAAACCACCTCTGGCTCGGACAACGTACAGGCGGACAGGATCTACACGGAATTGAGGTCACGGCGCGCGTCGTATTCGGCAAAGCAGCCGAAGATTTGAATGTGGCGGAACAGTTCGTGTTGGCGTCGGCAGTCAACAAACCCATTATCCTCCTTGATGGTAGCGATCGGCTTAATGCAGTGAGACTCGATCGTTGGCGTTACATTGTCGAGGTTCGGGCTCGCAAGTGTGCAACAGAGCTGATCTCAAACGAGGAATTAAAGAAGGAAATACTGTTTGAGTTGACCAACATCGCCGGTGGTCCGCCTGATCCCAAGATCGCACCCAAGATGGATGCTGCCGTTCAAGCCAGTGCACCGCGTTACGTACGTCAGGCACGCGCCAATCCTGCATTGCGCGCCAACGTGCTCATACCTGCGGCACGTTACGGTGTGCGCGAAGAGATGAAACAAGAGTTTGGCTTCGAGTGGCGGAATTACGTGCGCGGCGTGAAGCTGACACTGGATGTTGCGGATAACAGAGGGTTCCGCGAGCGCGTGAAAGATCGTCTAACCAAGGTCCAGAAAGAGCATCAGGCTCGGATCAATTCGCAATACTCACTTGATTTGCGGGCTCTCTCGTCGCCGGATGCTGCAGTGCGTGCCGTACCAAATGTCGTGGTTGCTGCGGCCAATGCGAAGGGCGAGATTGTTCGGTATTTCGAGGCGAAGGATACGGCGTCATACTTTGGTTCCGCCTACGCTCGCGATAGTGAAACAGGACGCTATGAGCCGAAGCGTGAAACGCGGGCTATAGCGTCCGTTGGCAAGATGATGGCGGCGATCGCGATTGCGAACCGCACGCAAGACAATCTGGCATCGCGGTATCTGGATTTACAGGCTCCGGCGAAGGGGCTTGAATCATGCCGACGTCACGGGATCCTTCGGCAATCGCGTCGTGCGGAGGTTGTGTTCGCGTGTTCCCTCAGTCACCCACTCGAGATCCGACTGGCGAAGCTCGGACAGCGGCGACTCGCGCAATTGATCAACAAGTTTCAGTTTAACATGCCGCCATCTGCTGAACCGTCCGGTGCCACTCCGCCTTCAACGGCGATTGTGCGCGGATTTGTGACCGGTAGTCCGCGCAAGGTCCATCACATGGCAGGGGTTATTCTGGCATCCCTGACAGGCAAAGGCGCGCGTCCACTGCCGGAACCTACTCTGATCAAGCGATTGGATGAGGCGGACACAACGGTTGATGCTGCTTCTACGGATGATGACGCTGATCGATCCGTGGGCCCGGATGCGATCATTCCGGACCGGGTGATCCGGCCAGAAGCACGGCGACGGGTGCGAGAATTTCTTTCCGCACCATTGTGCTACGAGTTCCGCAAGCAGAAAATCGGTACACTCAAAAGCTTGCAGAAATGGTGCGCCAAGCGAAAGCGGAACGTGAAACTGCATTTTGCCAAAACCGGCACACAAGTGACCGAAGATCCGGATGCCACTGTTGATGCCTGGGTCGCAGGCGGTATCCAGTTCGCGAATGGGCCTGCGTATTCCTATGTCGTTGTTGTCGGTACCGGAAACAACAACGAGCCGTGGGCGCGGAAACTTCACGCATCGCAGCTGGCCGCTCCGCTTTTGGAGGCCTTGCTGGAAGATCTTGAAGTTGACGCCGCGAAGCAACCCCGGATCGCGCAACGCGCTGCATTGAAAGTGACTTCCGGTTCACGTGGCACAAGCCGCCCAGTAAAGCGGGTTCGCGCGAAGCCGATTCGGCGGACAAAGAGACCGGGCTTGGCCCGGTCGGGGGAATAGACGGACAGAGCGCCTTCGCTCGCCCGCCGACTTCTCCCGCTAATCCTTCACAACCAGCTTGCGTGGCGTATTGCACAGGCACTCGTGACCATCATCTGTGATGAGAATGGTTTCGGTGATTTCGATGGCGCCGTCGTCGAGCCAGAGCGCGGGCATGAAGTGAATAGTCATTCCCGGTTGGAATTCGGTGTTGTCGCCGCGACGAAGAGAAATAGTGCGTTCGCCCCAGTCCGGCGGATACGAAAGGCCAATGGAGTAACCGGTACGGTTGTCCTTCACAAAACCGCGTTCGCCGAGCGCGTCAAAGAACGCGGCAGCCATCTCTCCGCATGTGTTGCCCGGTTTTGCAGCTTCGAGACCGATTGCCGTGGACTCGAGAACGGCTTTTTCTGCGTCCAGGTACTTTTGTGGTGGCGTTCCGAGGAAGACTGTGCGGGATTGCGGACAGTGATAACGCTTATGGCAACCGCCAATTTCAAAGAAAGCGCTTTCACCATTGTTGTAGGTGCTGTCGTCCCAGGTGAGATGAGGCGCGGTGGCGTCCATGCCGCCGGGCACCATCGGAGCAAAGGCACAATAATCTCCCCAGTGACCGTCGGCACCACGCGTCCCTGTGGCGAGAATTTCCGCAACGAGCATGTTTTTCTGCAAGCCCGGCTCAACCATCTCCACAATCTTTGCGTGCATCGCTTCGACGATGCGAGCGGCGCGGCGGATATATTCGATTTCCTGCGGTGATTTGATCAGGCGCTGCCAGTTCACAAGCCCTGTCGCATCCTTGAGCGTTGCGTTCGGCAGATGTTTTTCCAAGGTCGCGTGGGCGGCCGCGGTGTACCAGTAGTTGTCCATCTCGACGCCGATGGTCTTTTTAGCCCATCCGCGCGCTTCGATTTCTTTCGCCAGCGGGTCCATCGGGTGGCGTTCAGAGGACTGCACGTAGTGATCCTCGTAACCGACGATGTCGCTGTCTTTCATCCAGACCGTACGCTTGGCGCCGAGTGCATCGATCCCGCGGCCCCACCAGACAGGATCGCCGTCAAGTGCGAGCAGCACGCCCTGATGCGTGTAGAATGACCATCCGTCGTAGCCCGTCAGCCAGGCCATGTTGGAAGGATCGCTGGTCAGCATCACTTCGATGCCCTGAGCCTGCATCGCCGTGCGGGTTTTCGCAATCCGGTCGTCGTATTCCGTGCGGGTGAAATTCAGATTGGGTGCAGCCATGTGTTGGGTCTCAGCTCTCTATAATGGTTCCGGCATTTGCCGCTTTTGCGCGTGCCGTGGCAAGTGTTGCGATGGCCGTGTCCTGCACGCCTGTGCCTGTGAGGTCGGCGATGGTGATTTGCTCCGGCGATGTGCGGCCCTCTGCTTGTCCGGCGATGATGGCGCCGAGTTCTGGAAACACCGCGTCCCGCGCAATGGTTCCAGCAGCGATGGCGGCGCGAAGTTCGCCACGGATGCGAACTTGCGCGAGACTGTCGGCGACGTAGAGATTGGCACGGGGCAGCACATCTGGTGCGAGTTCGCTCTTGTAGTCCGCGTCGGAACCCATCGCTGTAATGTGCTGGCCAGGTTCCAGCATATCGGCGGTGAGCAGTGGTTCCCCGGAGGGGGTGGCCGTGACGATGATATCCGCTCCTTCGATGGCCTTCGGAATATCGTTTACAGCGGTGATCGGGATTTCCAGTTCTTCGGAGAGGCTCATCGCGACCGCTACAGCCTTGGCAGGGTCACGCGCCCAGATCCGTGCGTCTGCGACCGGACGCACCAGCGTCAGGGCTGCGAGCTGTGATCTCGCCTGGCCACCTGCTCCGAGCACCGCAACGCTTGAAGCGTCCCTGCGTGCCAAATGGCTTGCTGCAACTGCGCCGGCCGCGGCCGTTCGTGTGTCCGTCAGATAACCATTGTCGAGTAGCAGCGCGCTAACGATGCCGGTGCGGCTTTCGAACACGACCATCAGGCCGTTCAGGCTGGGCAGGCCCAACTTTGGATTGTCGAAGAATCCGGGGCTCATCTTGATGGCAAAGTGCTCGAGGCCCGGCACGTAAGCGGTCTTGACGTCAACCTCGCCGTTGAACTCATGGATCTCGAAACCCATGATCGGTGGCATGACCACGTCTTTGGTCGCCAGCGCGTGGAAGGCATCCTCAACACATACGACAGCCTCGGCATCAAGCGGGACGAGATGGCGAAGTTCAGCTTCGGTGAGAACGGTGATGCTGGGCATGGGGTGTCCGGTTACAGGATCAATGTACCCTGCAATCATAAGAGAACGCGGGTCCGCCCGTCACGTCTTATTGCAATCCGTCACAAGACAAGCTTAGTGGCAGAAAACGGGGAGAGGGAGACATCCGGATGACCAACCAACTCGATCGCGCGACACGTATCCTCAAGGATCTTGTTGCGTTTCCTTCCGTGTCGGAGACGTCGAATGTCCCGATCGCGACGTACGTCACGGATTATCTCGCAGCGCATGGCATCACGGCACAATGGGATCGCCATGACGAAAACGAACGCGGCGGCGAGATGACCAACATCTTCGCCACGATCGGTCCGGAGCGCGACGGCGGCACCATTCTGTGTGGCCACATGGACGTCGTACCGGCTGACCCAAGCGGGTGGACAAGCGATCCATTCGATCTGACGGAACGTGACGGGCGGCTCTACGGGCGCGGATCTGTCGACATGAAGGGCTTTCTTGCGATGACGCTGGCGGCGGTACCGGAGATGGTGGCCGCAGACCTTCAAACCCCGCTCCACATCGCATTCACCTATGATGAGGAGACCTGCAGTGTGGGTGCACGCAAGATGGTGCCGTTCCTGCAGCACCTTCCTTTCAAACCGGGAGCCTGCGTTGTTGGCGAACCCACATGCATGGTGCCGTATATCGGACACAAGGGCGGCATGGAGCTGGAAACCGTGTTTCACGGGCGGGCGGGGCATGCCTCGATCCCGTCGAACGGCGTAAACACCATCTATTACGCGGCCCGGTTCGTGGATTTCCTGCGCCGGAAGGCCGACGCGATGGCGGCGAAACCGTTCCCGGGATCAAAATTCAATCCCCCCTATACGACAATCAGCGTGGGGCGCATTGACGGTGGGGAAGCGCGGAATATTATTCCTGATACGACGCGAGTGATCTGGGAAATGCGGGCTCTGCCTGATGATGATGAAGCGGCGCACATGGCAGAAATCAAAGCGTTTATCGAGAACGAACTTGTGCCGGAGATGAAGAAGGGCGACCCGGATGCGGGTGTCACGTTCCCGGTGGAAGGAAGTTATCCCGGCATGCGCGCGGACGAGGATACGCCAGCGCAAAAGCTGGTAGAGAAGATCTGGGATGTGGGGCCGCCGCAAGTCGTCTCGTTCGGAACGGATGGGTGCTATGTCCAGCAGGCGGATATTCCGACGATCGTCATCGGACCAGGTAACATCGGGACGGCGCATCTGCCCGATGAATACATCGAGGTGGCCGACGTCCAAACCGGCATGGACTTCATGAACAAGCTGATCGCGCATCACAGTCGGAACGCGTGATGACGCATGTGTGCCCGTTATGTCGGGCGCCTGATGCTGAAATGTTTGCGGACATCCCACCACGGCACTACTTCGGATGTCGGACGTGCGAGCTCGTTTTTCTTGATCCTACGCAGCGTCCGTCCGCTGCTGACGAGAGGGCCGAATACGATTTGCATCGGAACGATCCGTTGGATTTTCGATACCGAAAATGGCTGGCACGGCTGATAAATCCTCTGATCGTGGGTTTTTCGTTCGATGCAGAAGGGCTTGATTTCGGAAGCGGGCCCGGGCCAACCATTTCCGCAATGCTGAGTGAGCGGGGCTACACCGTCACGAATTACGATCCCAACTACGCGCCGGACCGTGGCGTCCTTGAAGGGAGCTATGATTTCATTTCCTGCACTGAGGTGGCGGAACATTTTCACGCACCTTGTGAGGAATTCGCGCTGTTCAACCGCATGCTTCGACCGGGTGGGCGGCTCGGCGTCATGACAGAGTTGTTGCTCCCGACGCAGGATTTCGCCGGGTGGCGCTATCGTCTTCAACCCAGCCACGTGGTATTCTATCGCCCCGAAACAATGGCATGGATTGCCGAACGATTTGCCTGGTCTCTGGAGCTGCAGGAACCTGATGTGACTCTGTTCGAACGCCTCAGAACATGAAAGGATGGCGCAGTGAGCAATCCCTATACACAAACCAGGTTGCCGGATTGCGTGTCAGTGCGCTGCCCGAACTGCGAAGGCCACGCGCAGTTTGAGTATGCGTCTTATGTCGGGATCAAAGAGCGAAAAGATATCGGGTATTTCGAGGCATCGGATCACTTTACCTACGTGACCTCAACCGATTCCTACAACGCCATGAAACATCTCGCCGTCTATTATCATGGTCTGAACGGAAATACGCTGCACACAATCTCCGACCTGCCTGATGGATACGAGACCGAACACTGGACATATACGACGACGTGGGGTGCGGGCCGCATGTACCGCTACTTAGACCATGGCGTTCTGGCCTGTCCGGCGTGTCACCTCAGACGCAAGCATGTCCTCAAATGGCCGGATGATGCGTGGTTTCAGGTGACGTACCGGGGGCAGACGCTTTGGGCCTTTGATCGCGACTCCGCTACTTCACTGCTGGCATTCGTCAGCGCGACAGACCGGAAACTGAAACATTTTTCTCACAACAAGTTTCTCCTGAAGGTTCCAGCGCACTTCCTTTCTGCGAAGGCGCGTGGGCCCGTTGTCAAAAAACTCAGCGCCTTGCTTGATGCGTCGCACTGAACGTCACCGTGCTGCGCGCATCGCCTCGCTGGTTCGGGATATCCCGGAGAGACGTGCCTCGAATTCGGTGAAGCTGACATTCGTCGTACCGCGCTTGTGGAAGTAGAGGCGTTGGGCAATCGCACGGGCGGGTGGTGTTCCGAGGCAGGCGTTAATGAGCAGGTTCGGCGGTGCGAAATTGAGGGCGTGTCGGAGCAAACCCTTCAGCCGAAATCGTGGCAGCTCCCGGGACATGACCGCTTCCGGTGCAGGTCCCAGATGTTCGAGATGATCCGCGACGAGGTGCGCAGCTCTTTTCGCAAAACGGAATGCGAGGCGGATGCCTCCACCGCTCATGGGTGACACCAGTCCTGCGGCATCCCCAATCAACAAGACACGCTCGGACGCAAATGGGGAAACAATTCCGCCGCAAGGAATGCGCCCCGAGCGTCGCTCGCTCAACGTTCCCTGCTTGTACTTGAACAGGTGATCGGTTGCGTCTGTGAAGGCAGACAGGTCGGCGCGGACACCGGCTTTGACGGCGAGGCCGACCTGCGTGATACACGGCCCCGGTGCAACCCACCCAATGTATCCGGGAGCAAGTTTGCTGTCGGCAAAACAGTGCAGGAACCTTGGGTCGACCGCGTCGAGCCCCGTATACTCGTGTTCCAGTCCGAGCAGAAAGCGCGTGTTACGGCCGAGATTGAATGCCTTGCCGACGCGAGAGCGACCCCCATCTGCGCCGATCAGATAGCGCCCGGTGAGTCCTGATCCCGAGAGCGCGATGCCTGCGCCAATGTGTTCTGCTCCCTCAAATCTGGTATTGAACAGGATGTTCGCGCCCGCCCTCTCCGCCTCGTGCGCCAACCATCGCAACAATGCGGCCGTGTCGGTTGTCAGGAAGAAATATCCCGGTGCAAAGAGATCCGTGAAACTGTGATTTGGTGCATAGAGACGCACACCGTGCACCTTGCGGGTTACGTGATGCGGGACGTCAATTTCCTCTGCAGCCTCTTTGACGAGGATTCCGGTCGTATGAACGCGCGCACCTGCGTCTGGTTTGGCTTCCAGAACAAGAACCTTGAGGCCTCGCATTGCCGCGGTGCGTGCCGCGACCAGACCTGAAAAGCTTGCACCCACGATGATGAGATCATAATCAGTTTGCGATCGCATTTGTTGAATCCCTCCTGGTCATTGCGTGGCCTGCCTGCCGCCTCGGACACTGCTGCAAGGCGGTGACCGAATACCGTGTCATGCTGTCAAATCGTCAGGAGATTCCTCGCAGATTATGCGCCAGTCCGTGCTAAAGCCTTCAAGGCACGCCAGCATTGCTGCCTGGGGGACACCATGACACTCGACACGTACTTGCTCTACCTTGGCGCGGTTGCCGTGTTCTTCGCGACACCCCCCGATACAAGCCAGTTGTTGATCATATCCAACAGTGTTCGCCATGGCCTCAAGCGGAGCTTTGCAACCATCGTCGGCGACCTGACGGCAAACTGCATTCAGATGTCTGCTGCCGCTTTCGGACTTGCCGCGATTATCGCGACATCCGCCGATGCATTCCAGTGGATCAAATGGTTCGGTGTCGCCTACCTGGCCTGGATCGGGTTGCAGCTCATCTTGTCGACAAACAAACCCGATGCGATACATTCACACGGCGTAGCAACACGGCTCGTCTTGTTCCGACAAGGGTTCATCACATCAATGGCGAACCCATTTGCCGTTGTGTTTTTTGCCGCGCTTTTTCCTCAATTCATTGACGCAACGCAACCCGTCGCACCACAACTCGTAGTCCTTGGCTCGACCTATCTGCTGATTGACGGCTTGCTGCTCGTCATATGGGGCTGGCTCGGCGTACGTGCTGCAGGATTAATCACCGGTTCTGCATTCGGATTGGTCAACAAGATCTGCGGCAGTCTGATGATCGGTGCCGCGCTTTTGCTTGCGGGCAAGGATTTCGAACCACAAAAACAGTAACCGGTTCAACCAGGCCAACGCTCAAGCACCCTGCGCTATCCGTTCTCTACCGGGGTCACTGCCGGGGTCAACCGCAGGGCTGTGATCTGGTTGCGCTGCTTGCGCAGCACCTCGATGCGGAAATCGTAGAACGTGAACACCTGACCAGGTTCGGGGATTGTCTGTGCCTCGTGAATGACAAGCCCGGCGATTGTTGTGGCTCCGTCTTCCGGCAAGGTCCAGTCCATGTGGCGATTGAGATCGCGAACCGGAACGGAACCGTCGACGTTCACAGACCCATCTGACTGCGGTCTGATGCCTGCATTCTCGATATCGTGCTCATCAGTGATCTGGCCAACAATTTCTTCAAGAATATCCTCCAGTGTCACCAATCCCATCACCTCTCCGTACTCGTCAACGACAAGTGCAAAGTGAGCCTTGCGGCGCAGGAAAGCGTTCAACTGATTCTTGAGCCCCGTTGATTCTGGCACGAACCAGGGATCTGTTGCGAAGTCCGTGAAATCAATTTTTTCAACGTCATTGCCGTGCCGATTGAGCTCTCGCAGCACATCCTTGACGTGCAGAACGCCAACAATATTTTCTGATTCACCGCGATAGACAGGCAACCGCGTATGTGGGCTTTTGAGAATTTCGTCGAGGATTTTCTGCGGCGCATCTCCCCCGTCAACGGTTTGCATCTGCGTGCGATGCACCATGACATCGAGCACCTCCAGATCACGCAGGTCGAGAATACCTCCGAGCATATCACGATCGTGTTTCACAACCGCACCGTCTTCATGATGGAGATCAATGGTTCCGCGCAATTCTTCATGCGCAGAGGGCAGCATCCCGTCCTTACTTTCCGCATGCAACCGCGTGCCAAGAACACGCTTCACAATCCACTGCACACCGTCAGCAACAGGAGCGAGAACCGAAACGATGACCTTGAGCAACGGAGAGACGGCCAACGACATTTTCTCTGGAGCAAAAATCGCGTATGTCTTGGGCAACACTTCGGCAAACACGACCACAAGTGCTGTCATAGCCAACGTGGCGTAAACGACCCCCGCTTCACCAAAGATCCTCAGAAAAAGCGTGGTCGCCAACGCTGATGCCAGAATATTAACGAGGTTATTGCCAATCAGGATTGCGCCAATCATGCGCTCTGGCTCGTTACTCAACTCTGTGACAGTTGCTGCGCGCTGGTCCCCCTCCTTTTCCAACGCCCGCAAACGAGCCCGGGACGACGCCGTCATGGCGGTTTCGGAACCAGAGAAAAACGCAGATATGGAGAGAAGCACCACAATGGCGCCAAGTGTCATTAGTGTTTCAGCGGTCATGGCTCATGATCTTGCTGGTTGAGAGAGGTAAGTAAACGGACTGAATACATATGAAGTCTGACAGACTACACTTGCCAACGGGTTACGGGTAGCGCCGCCATATTCGCAGCAACGGCTGAGGTGAGGGCCGCCTGATCCAGCAAGCCGGTTTGTGTGTCAATCGCACCGACCACCGATGCTGCATTGCAGGCCGCGGCACGCAAGGCTGTTTCCGTGTCGACCCCATCAGCAATATGTGCCGAAAGCGTCGAGGCGAAGGCATCACCGGCACCGGCCGTTCCAACGACTTCCGCTTTCATGACGGGGCACCAGAGGATTTCGTTCCCCAGTGCCAGATAGGCTCCATGCATGCCATCCGTGATCAGCACGGCTTCGACGCCTACACTTCGCAATTCGCACATGATGCGGGGCAAGCTCATTTCGAAACCGCCTCCAGACAGGCCTCGCGCCATGAGTCGGGGTTGTTCACCCGATGCGGGGTCCGACAACGGCTTTCCACCTTCCCCGCATCGCGGCACAAGCGCAGGCACGATTACGGCAGCTTCACTGGCGTTCAGGCACAAGATATCGATGTCGGACAGTACATCAAAAAACGCTCCGCCGCGGGCTGAGAGTTGACGTGTGCCCGGGTTCGTCGCGACCTTTGCGCCTTTGGCCCTGGCTCCGGTGACGAGTTCCGGAAACCGATCTGCAGATTCGTTGCTCAACGACGAAATGTAAACGAGATCCGTGTCCAGAACATCCGGCTTGATATCCGCTGATTCAAGCAAGGTGTTTGCACCGCGGAAGGTGAAAATGGCTGCATTGCGCTCATGCGATGCGATCAACACCGAAGCCCCTGTCGGCGCACGTCCATCGCGCACCACCCATCGTGTCGAAACACCCTCGTCCTGCAGGCGATGGAGCACAAGTTCAGCACGGTCGTCCTTGCCAAGTTTCAGAAGCGTGGCAACATCGTGCCCCGCCCGCGCCATCGAAACAGCAGCATTCACTGCCCCGCCACCGACGTGGCCTGAAATATCCGAAGCTTCGATCTTGCGGCCTTCTTCCAGGAGCAGAAAATCCGCATCGGCGTTGCGCATTGTCATGCGCTCAATCCGGTCGCTCTGGATGATTGCAATGGTATCAACCATCGCACCGCCCACGGTTAGAACTTTCATGGATACGTCCTGTGGAACAATGTTGTCCGTGCAGCTATCACAACACGCCGCAGCGGAATAGAAGGTGTTTCGACTGACAGGGGAGGCAAGACATGATGACAGATGCTGACGGAACGACAATCACACATGCACGCGGCATTGCTGTAGCGGAATTCGAAACGCGGTTGGAGCGTGCCCAAGCCGGTATGGCGGCGCAGAAGCTGGATGCCCTGGTGGTCACAACGCCACAAAATATCAGGTATTTTACCGGGTTCGCAACCACGTTCTGGGAAAGCCCGACACGGCCATGGTTCGTGATCTTGCCGCGGAACGGCGTGCCCATCGCGGTGATTCCGGAGATTGGCGCCGACGGTATGGCGATGACGTGGGTGCAGGACATCCGAACGTGGCGCGCACCACAGCCCGAAGACGACGGTGTGTCGCTTTTGACGTCCGTGTTGAGCAGCACGTCCGGAACCGGAGGTCGGATTGGCTGGGAAATGGGACGCGAGTCCGTGATCCGCATGCCGATTTCAGATTTCGACCGGCTACGGGGACTGGCCACCGGGTTGGAATTTGTCGATGGTGCGCCGCTGATCTGGGATCTGCGGATGGTGAAGTCCGAGTCCGAGATCGAGCGTATTCGAACGGCATGTACGATTGCCTGTGACGCATTCGATGCCTTGCCGGCGCACATGGCATCAGGGCAAACCGAGTACGAGGCGGCGTGTGCTTATCGCACACTCCTTGCAAAACAAGGGGCAGACAGCGTCCCTTTTCTCTCCGTATGTTCTGGCGAAGCGGGTTACAGTCAGATCATTGTCGGGCCGACAGAGCGAAAGTTTTCGACAGGCGATGTCCTGTTCATGGACGTTGGCGCGACGTGGGACGGTTACTTCTGCGACTTCGACCGGAATTTTTCGTTTGGGGAACCGAACGACGATGTGAAGCGGGCGCACGAAACATTATGGCAATCCACGGAAGCGGGAATTGCTGCAGTTCGTCCAGGCGCGAACACTGATGATCTGTTTCACGCCATGGCGAAGGTGATCGATACCGGAGGCTACGCGGCTCCGACAACCGGACGGCTGGGCCATGGACTTGGCCTGCATCTCACCGAACCGCCATCACATATGCCAGGCGATGGCACAGTGATCACGGAAAACATGGTGCTGACCATCGAACCCGGGCTTGAGTACGCGCCGGGGAAAATGCTGGTGCACGAGGAGGATATTGTTGTACGTGTGGACGGTGCGGAGTTGCTGACACGCAGGGCGTCACGCGAGATGGTTGTGATTGCCTAACCAGCTTCAAAGAGTTCCAGCCAGAGAGCGTTACAGCATTGCGGGTATCAGGATATCGCCCCCCTTTGTGCTGCTCGACCTCACCCCGCATCGCGGCACAGACAAGGTCTGTCGTATAGGCGATGCATCACATGCACCAACGGGCCACTACCAGGACTGCGGCGCTTCTGCCCGGTCGGTCATGGTGTAGTCGCGCATGACGGAAAACACGTGGGTTGCGGTCACATCAGAGGCTGATTCATTGGCATCCATGATGGCCAACGCGTGCGCATGCGCATCAAGGCTATATATCGTGACGAACTGGTTTTCACGATAGACGCTGGCGAACGTTTCTCCACCCTCTACTTCTGGCATGTCACCATTGCCCTCCGCAGCAATAATCCACCGTTCCGGACTGTCGGGCACGGCCATGTCGGGTGTTACCTGACGTGCAACGCGGATGCGATAATCATCGAAGTGCACGTCGCGGCCGGCACGTTGCGCGATCTGATGACGTTGATCTGCACGCCACTTGAGAAGGTGCGCCTCGTCCTGCCAATGCTGATAAGACAGAATGATTCCCGGACGCTTCAGGCTCTTATAACGATCAATGAACAGGACGCCGCCATTGTCTTCCAGAATGGGACGGAGACACGCAGCCGTATTGAAATAATGCTCTTCGTGCCCCGGCTTCGGTTCAACCTCGAAAAACAGACCAATCATTGTTGTCCTCTTGGAAGCGTATGCAATCTGGACAGCTTGTGTTTATGCTGATCCGATAGCCTACCGTATCATGAGGAGATCGACATGAAATTTTCTGTCACGCATGCCGACGATACGGACTTCGAGGACGGTGGATTGCGTGGGTTCTTTGAATACCGCGATCTCGGCATCAAGGAGGCGACGGGTGGCAAGGTGGGCGCGCATGTCATCCGTGCGGTGCCTGGCGCACATTCAGGTGGCGAGGCCCACACGCACACTCTGGAGTTCCAGATGGTCTACATTCTGAAAGGCTGGGTGAAGTTCTGGTACGACGGGCATGGCGAGGTTCTGCTCAAACCGGGTTCCTGCGTGCACCAGGCCCCGGGGATCGTGCACCGGGAAGTCGAACATTCCGATGATCTCGAGCTGATCGAGATTACGCTTCCGGCGGATTTCCCGACTCACGACGCAAAAGCGGACGCCACGTAGAACGTAACGTCCGCTAGATTTTTAAGCACTCATGTTCGGCGAAGATGTTGTTATGCGTCAGCTGTTGCTGGAGCCGTTTCAGCCGCCTTGGAGATATCGCGCTTGAGGCGACGCGCACGGTCGGACAGATCATCTGCCTTGGCTTTTGCCAGAAATGCGTCAAGTCCACCACGATGCTCTACCGTACGCAAAGCCTGAGCAGACACTTTCAGGCGAAAAGCACGGCCCAATGTGTCGCTGATCAGGGTTACATCGCAGAGATTCGGAAGAAACTTGCGTCGCGACCTGTTTTTCGCGTGGCTTACATTGTTCCCGGACATTACGCCCTTGCCAGTGAGTTCACAACGCCGCGCCATGGCACAGGCTCCTTGTCTCGTCCGCTCGACGATCCCGGTCAAATGTCCGGTTCTGGATCGGAAAAATTGAAAAACGCGGCTCAAAAGGCCGCGCGGTTGGCCTGCGTATACTCGGAATGGTACGCTAGCGTCAAGCGAACAATGCCAATATCGCGGCTGTTCCCTACCATACCCGGCGTTCTGTGCCTGCCATCAGCCTGCCGCGTTGCCGACTTGACAGAGCAGACCTTTCGACCCGACACAGAATTGACCTAAAACCGACCTAACGACCGGTCCTGGCTGAGAGACTTCCGGGCACAGACACTGGGGATTCCTTACATATGACGCAAGATTTCCGACGTCGCACAAGCCGCTGCGCTCCGATCATGGCGATGGTTGCAGGGACATCAACGCTCATTACAGCATTTGCAGTGATGGGCCCTGGTAAGGCGCAGGCTGCAGAGCCCTGGGTCAAGAGCGTATCGGCAAGCTATCGTGTTGAATTGGCGGGGGTGAAGTTCGGAACTTACAATTTCTCATCAACCCGCGATGGTCGTACATACAAAATCAGCAGCAACGCGAAGTTGAAAGCCTTCTTCGGCGCCCTCAAGTGGCGGGGGGCAGCCTACAGTTCGGGAACAATGACCTCTCGCGGGCCACGCCCGACCAGCTATCTTTACAACTACCGCAAAAACAAGAAAAAGCCGCGGACCGTCACTGTGACGATGGCAAACGGCAACGCAACCAAGGTTGTTCACGCGCCGCCGCGGAACAATTCCAAAAGACGCATCCCGATCACAAAAGCACATTATCAAGACGTTCTCGACCCGATGAGCGCTCTCGTTGCCCTTTCTGCACCCGTCGGCACCAACAGTCCCTGCAAACAGACCGTGCGGGTTTTTGACGGGTCGCACAGGTTCGACGTCAAGCTGTCTCCCAAGGGCAAACAGAAACTAAATCTAAAACGCGGTGCCGGGTTTTCAAACCGGGCGCTGGTCTGTCGCATACAGCATTTCCCGATCGCAGGGCACAAGAGCGGAAAGAAGAACAGCTACATTTCCGATCCAAAAGGTGTCGAAGTGTGGCTCGTTCCGGCAGCGGGCGGACTGATTTACGTGCCTTACCGTATTGTTGTTCCAACCCTTATCGGTTCTGCTGTGCTGCAAGCTTCATCCGTAAATGTCGAGCTTTCGGATCGCAAGCGACTGGCGCTCCTGCACTGATTGTCGCTGCCTTATCTTCGGTTAGGAGGTTTGGCGCTTTTCAAATTCATGCGCCGACGGATGATCTGCTACGCCTCATACCAAAAGTCGTCCCGTTAACTGCCAGTTTACGCTGAACGGCATTCGACTTGCTTAGTGGCAGTTGACCGGATCAACCGAGCCACTGCATGAACCCAATTGGGCAAGGTATCGCTGGCAACAGGTGACCCGGACAGTGGAAGTCTCTAAAGTGACTCCATTAACCATGACCGGTGTCGTGCGTATGCTGCACCGGATTATGCAGAATTGAAAGACGGGCCGCCACATGACAACAAATCCAGCTTCCACGCGTGGCGTGACTGCGGTGCTCGGTCCAACAAATACCGGCAAGACCCACCTCGCGATCGAACGCATGCTGGGGCACGAAAGCGGGCTGATCGGTTTACCGCTACGCCTGCTCGCGCGAGAAGTTTACGATCGGGTCGTGGCACGTGCCGGTGTCGCGAACGTTGCGCTGATCACTGGCGAAGAAAAGATCAAACCGCCACAAGCGCGCTATTGGGTTTGCACGGTCGAGGCCATGCCGCGCGATCTGGACGTTGCGTTCGTTGCGATCGACGAAATCCAGCTTGCCGCCGATCCTGAGCGTGGACACGTGTTCACGAACCGCTTTCTTAACGCACGTGGCAAACACGAAACACTGCTGCTCGGCTCCGATACCATGCGGCAGGTGATCAACGACATTCTGCCCGGCGCAAACTTTGTTGCCCGCCCGCGACTTTCCAAACTGAGTTATGCGGGACAAAAAAAGATTTCACGACTGCCGCGGCGCACGGCAATTGTCGCTTTCTCTGCAGCCGAGGTCTACGCCATTGCCGAATTGATCCGTCGGCAACGGGGAGGGGCCGCGGTGGTCTTGGGTGCACTGAGTCCGAGAACACGCAATGCACAAGTTGAGCTCTATCAATCAGAAGAGGTCGATTTCCTCGTTGCAACCGATGCCATCGGGATGGGGTTGAACCTGAACGTCGGACACGTGGCATTCGCCGCAACACGTAAATTCGACGGGCAACGAATGCGCAACCTCTTGCCATCCGAGATGGCGCAAATTGCCGGTCGCGCTGGTCGCCACATGAATGACGGCACCTTTGGTGTGACTGGTGATACGGAACCACTGGAAGGTGATCTTGTCGAAGCGCTGGAAAACCATACGTTCGATCCAGTAAAAATGCTGCAGTGGCGCAATAGCCAACTTGATTTTTCCTCTATCGAGAAGCTCAAGGACAGCCTGAATGCTGCGTCCGGCCATCCAAAACTCGCGCGCGCACGCACGGCAGACGATGTCGTGACGCTGGAGGCTGCCCTGCACGACGGCGAAGTGGCCCGGCTGGCCTGCTCACCCGCTGCGATCAAGCGCCTGTGGGAAGTCTGTCAAATTCCTGACTATCGCAAGGTTTCAGCCAGCGCTCATTCCGATCTCGCCGCATCACTCTACCGCCATCTCTTGTCAGACCGGGAAGTCATTCCCGAGGACTGGTTCGCGGAACAGGTCTCGCAGGCGGATCGCACCGATGGCGATATCGATACGCTCGCCAACCGGATTGCCCATGTACGTACCTGGACGTTCATTGCCAATCGTGCAGACTGGCTTGAGCACCACGAAGAATGGCAGGCAAAAACGCGCGATGTCGAGGATCGTTTGTCTGACGCGCTGCATGCCCAGTTGACACAACGCTTTGTCGACCGGCAAACGAGCACTTTGATGCGAAGCCTTCGGGATAGCGACGAGGTTTTTGCCGAAATTGGTGATGATGGCTCAATTCAGGTTGAGAAACATTTCGTCGGCCGTATACAGGGGCTTCGATATATTCCTGACACCGCTGCTGAGGGTCTTCACGGCAAAGCCAGCCGGAATGCTGCAGCGCATGTCCTGACGAAAGAATTGACGATGCGAGCACGCCGCATTGCTGCTGCAAAGACTGACGCTTTCAAACTTGGACCGGACGCTGCGGTTCTGTGGAAGGATGAGGCTATTGCACGCCTTGTGGCAGGTGATGACATCCTGACGCCGCGTGTCACGTTGCTAGCAGATGAACACCTTTCTGCGCCTGACCGTGAAAAAATTCAGACCCGTCTGGACACATGGATCAAAGAGGTCGTGGAAGAACGGCTCAAACCACTGGTGATGACAGCGCGTGCGGAAGATATCTCCGGACTTGCAAAAGGGATTGCGTTTCAGTTGACCGAACATCTCGGCATACTGAAGCGGGAAGCTGTGGCCAACGATATCAAATCGATGGATCAAACAGCGCGAGGGCAACTGAGGCGCTATGGCGTGCGGTTCGGGGCGTTCAATATTTATTTCCCTCTTCTGGTGAAGCCTGCGGCCACAGAATTGATTTTGCAGCTCTGGAAACTCAATCAGGCGAAAGTGGCTGGCGCTACTGACAACAATCTTCCCGATTTCACTCCACCGCGCCCCGGGCTTACCTCTGCAGCTGCGGAAACCAATGTCCCGGAAGAATTCTACCGCGTGTGTGGGTATCATCGATGTGGTCCGCGAGTTGTACGGATCGACATGCTGGAACGACTGGCTGATATGATCCGGCCTCTCGTATCGTGGCGCATAAAGGAAGAGAATCCGGAAATGCCGCCAGCGGGCTCAACCGGTGACGGTGGCTTCAAAGTTCAACCCGATATGATGTCTATCCTCGGATGTTCGGCGGACGAACTCGGCGACGTTTTGCGTGCGCTCGGGTTCCGGCTGGATCGGAAGCAGGTGAAGGCGAAAGCAGATGTGGTTGTTGCACCTTCCACAACGGATGCAACACCCGCTCTCACGACAGAAGAACATGCAAGGGATGCTGTAACCGCACCGACTGAAAGTGAAGCCACAGTCGATGTAGCCGAAGCTGCAAACAGCAACACACCAGAAACAGTGACGACGCCTGTGGCACCAGAGGCTGAAACCTCTCAAGAGGAAACCGCTGCGCCGGAAGAAGCACCTGCCAAAGCGGAGCCTGAGTTCATTGATATCTGGCGTCCGGCGCGGCACAGCAACAACCGGCAGAACCGGGCCCGTCGTGCATCTGAGCAACGACAGAAATCAGACGGCGCGGCTCATGCGGACGACGGCGGGAAACGAGCGAACGGCAAACCTGGATCACGCCCAAACACCCAGACGAAAGGCAAGGGCCAGAGGCAAGGCGACGGGCAGGGACAAAAAGGCCGCAAACCGTATCGCAAGGGTGGCCAGGACAACCGTCAACCGGCCAGCTTTACGGCATCGCCTACCAAGAACAAGGGAAAAGGCAAGGCTGTCGATCCGGATTCACCGTTCGCCGCACTTGGTAAACTAAAACAGGAATTGGAAAAAAATTCCTCAGATCAGGCGAATTAAAAACAGACGATCAGACTGCCCGCTGTCGGCATGGAGATGACTCCTGGCAAAAGCAAGCAACCAGAACACGGAAGCCACAACCAGTCAGCGGCTGGACAAATGGTTGTGGTTTGCCCGCGTTGTAAAAACCAGAACTATGGCAACGCGGCTTGTTGCTGGAGGGAAGGTTCGTGTGAACCGCACTGCGACGGACAAACCGAGCCAAGTTGTGCGCCCTGATGACGTCCTGACCATTTCCGTCAACCGACGCATTCGTGTCCTCAAAATTCTAGATCCAGGCAAGCGCCGTGGACCGGCTGAGGAGGCACAGGCACTCTACGAAGACCTGACACCCGAAGACGAAGCGCCAGCACCTGCCAGGGGATTGATGACGCCAACACCGGTTGCACGACGCATCCCTGGAGATGGTCGTCCCACAAAGCGGGAGCGTCGCGAAACTGATCAATTGCGTGGACGAGACCGTTGACTGCATTGTGTCGCGACTGCGGTCAGATCACGCCATCGCACTCCGATGTTTCACCTTTGCTCGCATGCCCCAACTGCGGCGCCCATCGACTGGTCTCTCATCCTGAGCTGCTGGCGCTCGACATTGCGCATGTGGATTGCGACGCGTTCTATGCGTCCGTGGAGAAACGGGACAATCCTACACTTGCTGATAAACCGCTGATCGTTGGGCATGCCGGTGGGCGCGGTGTCGTCACCACGGCGTGCTACATTGCGCGGCAATTCGGCCCGCGCTCCGCGATGCCAATGTTCAAGGCGATGGAACTGTGCCCGCAGGCTGTTGTCGTTCAACCGGACATGGCGAAGTACAAGGCCGTGAGCCAGCAGATCCGCGGAATCTTTCGCGATGCGACGGAAATAATCGAACCCGTATCCCTGGACGAAGCCTATCTCGACCTCAGTGACCTGAAGGCGATCGGTGGAATTCCCGCCGATGCGCTGGCAACCGTCGCCTATCGCATTCATGCGGAAGTCGGCATCACAGTTTCGATCGGCCTCTCCTACAACAAGTTTCTTGCAAAGCTGGCATCGGATCTTGAGAAACCGCATGGATTTTCCGTCATCGGACGGGCAGAAGCAAAATCGTTTCTTTCGCCGCTGTCAGTGCGCAAGATCAATGGTGTGGGCTCCGCAACAGCGGCACGCATGCAAGCACGCGGGATCGAAACCATCGAACAACTACAATCCATGTCGGAGATGGAACTGACTGCGATCTTCGGCAAGTTTGGCCGACGGCTTGCGGGATACGTACACGGCAATGACCCCCGTGCAGTTTCTTCGCACAGGGATTCGAAAAGCGTGTCGGCGGAGACAACGTTCTCCCGCGATACAAACCTTGCGGATCGTCTGATCGAAACTGTCGAGCCACTTTGCGACCGTGTGGCAGCCCGGTTGGTTCGTGCGCGTATCGCCGGAAGCACCGTTGTTCTCAAACTGAAAACCTCGGATTTTCAAACGATCACGCGGAATCGTCAGCTCCAGGCCCCCACGCAACGTTCCGATGTGTTGCTGGAAACAGCTCAACACCTGATCCGAAGAGAAGCGGATGGACGCGCCTTTCGCCTGATCGGCATTGGCGTGGCAGATATTGTGGAAGATAAAGCAGCTGATCCCCCGGACCTTTTCAGAGGAACCGGAGAATCAGATGATAGACATGAGAAATCTGCAGGGTTGTTCAAAAAATAAAAGCGACCGGTGCGGCGAACTGTGAAAAGGCTATGGGTGGGATCGCCTTGCCACATGGCTTGCACTGGGGATGAAGCCGGACCTCACACCAAGATGAGGCAAGTCGTGAGATCCATATTCACCGCACCGGAACTCGGTTACCGCACAATTTCAGCGTTGAACGCCGCTTGCGGTGAAACTGTTCTGACGAATGGGTTACGGAGCGCTGCCGTTGCGACTTGCTCCGCTTCGGGCTCTGTCTCGATTGCGGCATGGGTCAGCCAGGGGCCTGGTCGTTGCAAAGCTGGTTTGAGCGCCGCAACGGCTCCCAAACCACGCCATCCATTCTCAAGAGAGGATGCAAATTCATCGAGTGAACCGTGGTCCACATCAATGTTGGCGAACGGATTCATGCCCATCGCAGCATATGCCGCTGCATACGCGTTCTGGACATCGACATAGACGATATCGAGTTTTACGCGTGCCACCAGCGTATTCATTTCTTCACGGATGGCCGTTTGCTCACTTACCTTTCCTGCGTCCAGAGCACTGCGGATCTGCCGCAGTATCTGCGATTGAACGTTCATGAAGTGACGCGCAGTCCGATAGCGTTTTCGTGCATGTGTCAAACGAGCTCTGGAAACGTGAACTTGCGTCATGATCGCCATGGTGACCGCCAGCGAGCGCACGCGCAGGAGATCATCGCGCGCATTGATCTCATCCCGACGGGCAGGATAGGAAAAGACCTTTAAGAGGTTCCAACTCGCCTGCGCGCCCCACGCCAGATAGTTCTGGTTGTAGAGCAGTGTATTGCTGTTCCAGTTCGGCCCGATGGTCGCGCCGAGCGATGGAAGCATTTCCAGAAGTGCTGCGCGTGCTTCCTGACTGTTGATGCGCTTTTTGTATGCCACTTCGAGGAGCTCCGGACGTCGCTCAAGAGCACGCGCAACCATATCGTCGGCTGACAACCCAATATATGGAGGCGGGGACTGGTCCTGAGGGATGACAATCCTGAAATTGGTGCCGGGGCGGATGTTCATAAGCGCAGCCAACTGATGACGCGCAACCCCCAAGTCATCCGACAGACGTTGAATTTCGCGTTTGATCTCGACCAGTTCTCGTTCGAACGTGAGTGCTGTCAACGGCGAGGCATCACCATCATTTGCGAGACTCTGCGTATCGCGCAAGGCCCGCACAACCCGATGCTCAAGGCGGCGAAGTCGTGCAATCAGGCGGTCCGCTGTCACGGCACGCCAGTACGCTGTTCGCACGTCCTCCACGAGGCGGTTGACCACCTTGCGCTGGTTCTCGCGTGCGATGAGAATTTTATCAGCGGCTTGACGAGCCCGAATGTAAGACAGACCAAAGTCCAGAACATTCCAACTCAGTTCGAGATCGGACGAAAAAACGTCCTTTTGCGTTGATGTCGATGGGGTATCCGCCGTGATCGGACCGGTCCCGATCGGCAATCGGCGACTGCTGCCCCCCGCGTCATTGCTGCGATCCGTGTAGCCTGTGTTGAGTACGAGACCGGGGAGCATGGAATAGTGCGACACGCGGAGTTGGCGCTCGCGCAATGCAGCCTCTCGCGCTTCAACGCGATGATCGAGATTGTAGCGAATGGCGCGCGACATTGCGTCGTAAAGCGTGATGGGCTTGTCGAGAAGTTCCTGACCGGCGGTCACGCCATCATTTGCTTCAGCGGCGAGAGAGGCGACTTCGAATTCCGTCAGGGGTTCGGGCAAGACGGCACAGCCGCCAAGAACACAGATCGTGCCGAGTGCACTTATGATCTTCCGCATGTACTGCTCCTGTGGATCTGGTGGGATCAACGTGCTGAAGGACGCAGTACAAACACGCTTAAGTAGATTTTAATAAAAATACACGCGATTCGATAATTCGAAAGACGTACAGCTGTTCTCAGCGTGTTATTCCCCATATATTCTCGTATTGGTGGTATTTGAATCACAGACAGCACTGCCCACGACTGGGTACAGGAATGGTCGATGCGCATGGTGACGTGCGGGCAGAGGGAGTGAGCGGTTCAAGCACCACTCATTGAGGACCGAATTGTGATGCTCGCTGAGTCAGGATCGCTGTGAATCAGGACGGTGCTGCGTCAGCCCATGTAATCGGGGAGCCACGCTTCATGGGCAGATTGCAATGCCACTACGGTTGTTGTTGCGCCTGCAATCGCCAGTGACTCACCACCTGCTGTACCGAGTTTCAGGGCTCCAGGTACCGGCGTTCCAGAGGCTGCTGTTACAATATAGCGGGCCTGGTCTTCGCCGAACCACCAGGCGTGTGCAGGCATGGTGTCGGGGGCCTCATTCAGATTGAAGCCAATGCCGCTCGCCATTGCGAGTTCTGCGATTGCGACAAGCAATCCGCCATCACTGATATCGTGAACAGCGGTCACGTGGTTTGCACGGATCAACTTCCGTATTTTTTCTCCGTTGGCACGTTCCGCTTCGAGATCAACCGCAGGCGGTGCACCGTCGAACCCATCTGCGCAGACATCCTGATAGATGGACTGCCCAAGATGACCGTGCGTTTCCCCAACAAGCCAGAGGTCATCGCCCTCGTTGATTGAGCCAGTGAAGGCCATACGATCAATGTTGGGGATCAGACCAACGCCACCAATTGCGGGTGTCGGCGGAATCGCGACGCCGTTGGTCTCGTTATAGAGTGAAACATTGCCTGAGACGACCGGCGTGCCAAGTGCCTTGCACGCTTCGCCCATACCCTCGATGCAGCCAACGAACTGGCCCATGATTTCAGGACGCTCAGGGTTACCGAAATTCATGCAGTCGGTAATAGCCAACGGATCAGCGCCGACGGCGCACAGGTTGCGGTAGGTTTCAGCAACAGCTTGCTTGCCACCTTCCACGGGATCTGCCTCACAGTAACGCGGTGTGACATCTGTGGTGATTGCAATCCCCTTCGTGGTGCCGTGAATCCGCACTACACCAGCATCGCCACCCGGTCGTTGCACGGTATCCCCCATCACCATGTGATCGTATTGCTCCCAGATCCAGCGACGGCTGCACAAATGCTGCGACGCCAGCATCGCTTCAAGTGATCCGAGAATGCTCTCCGGGGCAGGCACATCACTGGCTGCAATGACCGGAGCTGCAGGTGTGGGCGTGTGGGGCCGCTGATATTCCGGTGCTGAATCCGCAAGTGTCGCAACGGGCATATCGGCCATAGCTTCGCCGTTGTGAGTAATGATGAGGCGGCCCGTATCCGTGGTTTCGCCAACAATCGCAAAATCAAGCTCCCACTTCTGGAAGATTTTCTCCGCTGCGGCTTCAGTACCTGGTTTCAGCACCATGAGCATGCGCTCCTGGCTTTCCGAGAGCATCATCTCGTAGGCGGTCATGCCAGTTTCGCGCTGCGGCACCTTATCGAGGTTGAGCGTGAAACCAACGCCGCCCTTGTCCGCCATCTCGACGGACGATGATGTGAGACCCGCCGCGCCCATATCCTGAATGGCGATGATTGAGTCGCTTGCCATCAACTCAAGGCACGCTTCAAGCAGAAGTTTTTCGGTAAACGGATCGCCAACCTGAACCGTTGGACGTTTTTCTTCGGAGTCGTCATCAAACTCGGCGGATGCCATTGTGGCGCCGTGAATACCGTCTCGCCCTGTCTTGGAGCCAACGTAAACAACGGGCAGTCCGACGCCCTTGGCTGCGGAGTAAAAAATACCATCTGTTTTTGCGAGACCGACGCACATGGCATTGACGAGGATGTTGCCGTTGTAGCGCGGATCGAAATTCGTTTCACCGCCTATAGTCGGCACACCGATGCAGTTGCCGTATCCCCCAATGCCCGCCACAACACCCGAAACCAAGTGACGTGTCCTGGGGTGGTCCGGAGCACCGAAGCGCAATGCGTTCATGTTTGCGACCGGCCGTGCGCCCATCGTGAACACGTCGCGCATGATACCGCCCACGCCGGTCGCTGCCCCCTGGTAGGGTTCGATAAACGACGGATGGTTGTGGCTCTCCATCTTGAAAACCACGCAATCCCCGTCACCCAAATCGACCACACCAGCATTCTCGCCCGGCCCCTGAATGACCTGTGGTCCATCGGTTGGCAACGTCTTCAACCAGTATTTCGAAGACTTGTAGGAGCAGTGCTCCGACCACATCACCGAGAAGATGCCGAGTTCCGTGATCGACGGCTCACGCCCCATGATTTCGAGAACCCGGGCGTATTCCTCGTCGGAAAGGCCATGCTCGGCAATAAGTTCCGGGGTGATATCGGCAGGTATTGGCGTGGCGTTGGCAGCGCTCATGTGGCAACTCCGAAGCATGTCAGAATCGGGCGCATCGCCCGTTTGCGGTGCTTATAGCGGGGGGCGACGCTGTTGTCGCGCGGAGCCCGCGAGGTGCGTCATGTTATGCACGTCCCGTGATCGGGTTACTGCTGACGGAGTGCGTTGACCGGCCAGATGAACGCGCGGCCACCATTTTCGTAAATGTTCTCCTGAACCTTGATTTGTGCGCCAGACTTGGGGGCGAGCGATTGATTGCTACTGACCGTGACCTGTCGCCCCGTCGCAAGTTTCACGGTCAACAAAAGCGTCGAAGATCCCACGTAATCCTGAGAACGTGACCAGTTCAGAACGGTGGCGTCGAGAACGTTGTGCTCAACAATGCCACCCCGACTGGTCATGACCCAAATGAAAGCTGCAACCAGCGCGCCGGCGATAAGCACAAGTGGTGTGTTCCTTGCCCAGATTCGACGTCGCTCAGCGCGGTATGCCCGATCAAGTGCGTCGGCCTGGGCCTGTGACTGTTGTCTGCACGGATTGCTCATGCGGTCATCCTGCCAACTCGGTGTCTGTCGTAGGATCTCGATATGGGCATGAAGCACACCGAAACAATGCCGCGCCACATTTACTGCAATGTGTCCACGTCCTGTTGCGTAACGAGATAGGTGCCTGTGAACTCTACCGAGTCGCCGGGGGCGAGGGTATCCCAGGACGCGTTGATAGCGGCGTCAATGGAGTCACCCAGCGGATTGACGTCGCTGGACAAGGTTTCACCGGTTGGTGCCGGAGGTGGGCCGGATCCGTTGTGCACATCACTTATCGTCACCCCAGCAATCGGCACATTGCCAGTGTTTGTAACGGTATACGTGTAGATGATCGTCTCGTTGACGCCGCGTAAGGTGTCGTCGTCAGCGACCTTGGTGATGGACAAGGCCGGGGCCGGGGGAATGGTGGTTATGGTCGCCGTGTCGTTCGCGTTTGATGTGCCCGACAGATCTGTGTCCGCCTCGTTGTGGAAGTCGACACCGTTCGCCGTAGCCTGGTTCGAGATCGTTCCCGTCAGAATGTCGGCTTGTGTCACGGTGTAGTCTGCGGTGAAGGTCACAGTTTCGCCAATCCGGATGTCGGTGGCCGTTCCAGCGCCACTGTCATAGTTGTTACCTCCTGAATTGTATGCCGGTACGGGCGTGGTACCTGTTCCTGTGAATGATCCTCCATTTTCCGTAACGGACGCATTGAACACCGTAACGTCGCCCGTGTTTGTGACAACATAGGTGTAGGTGATCGTGTCTCCGGCATGGATGATGCCGTCACCACCGTCGTTGGGGGCGCTGCTCTTGAGGAGGGAAATTTCTGGTGGATTGGAAAACAACTGGAACTCACGGAATGCATTTTCCGTCGTTCCGTTTCCTCGCAAATTCGAGATGCGAAAGGCTGTTATCGCTGGCAACGCCGCTGGACCACCTAGAGATGCAAATGTCACAAACTTCGGATCAGTTGCGCTGAGTGTGTCGCCAATGTCGACATCGTTTGCAACCAATGTGGTCGGGGTGCCGGACACCGGATCCGTGTAATCTATCTCAACGTCGAAAATGCGCAGTTCATCGTCGGTGTAAACGCCACCCGAGTTCGACCAGACTACAATGCCATGATAGAATTCATCCACGTTCGGGCTAGCGAAGTTGAATGTAATTTCATGGGTTGGTTGGCCGGGAACAGGGCAATAACCAGCAGTTCCCGTGATGTCGCCATCCGACGCCACTGCCACGTTCGCGATGCATGCACCCGGATGGAGGATCGGGACGAAGTTCTCGGTGACGGTATCGGCGACGCGGTTCGCAGCCTGCACCGGTTCGGCTGCCCAGCAAAGAAAGATCAACGTCAGCCAGTAAACCGACGCAGCGAAACATGCGGCACGACGATTTGTTGTCGCACCCTTCAGCACCTTACGTTGACGCTTTGCGTTCAGGATACGACGCACAGCCATCTATCCTCATTCCCAGATCACGCACAGCTGACCGCGGACCGGGATCACACCAATTGGTAGATTCAGTCTAAATTGATTCGTGGATGATGTAATTGTGCCCGACCGCTCATTCAACAGAAGCCGTTCTGCCCGGCAAGGCAAAACGCAGGATCAGGTTTCGTTGGAAAAAATTGAAATTATCATCTGAAATCAATGTGATAATCGTTTGCCCAGTGCCGTCCTGATGGACCGCGATGCCTTCCATATTGTCGATATTGGACGAGCTGTCCACATCGAGCAGCACGTCACCGTGGATCACGCGACCGGACGCCAGTTCGTCAGGATGTACCCGGCGGATGCGCATTTTCACGCCTTCCGTCCAGCGAAAGCGCCGTTCCAGTGTCAGGAAGCCGCCGTCTGGCAAAGCTGCGAGCCCCGTAATGTCAAACCCCTTAATTGGCTTCAAAAAGAGTTCGCGCGTGCGGCCCCTGGCGATAAGCCAGCCGCGCAGATTACCGGCACTGTTGCGCCGTCCCTCTGCGAACATCACAAGTTTGCCGGTGTTCGGCCCCACCAGCAGCTCCATAGCTTCAAGGCCGCGGTTGCCCTTGAGTCCCTTGATGTAGGGCGGCAGGTTGAGATAGCGCGCTGGTTTTCCGATCTCGCCATTGCGCACTGGAAATCGGCCGACGCGATGGATCTGCTCGAATGCGATCAGGATCTCGCCATTGTCGAGCGTACCCTTGTCAAGGCTCACAGCTTCTGCGTCGACTTCGCGACCGCCTGCCAAAACGCGCCCACTCAAGGCGCGGAAGGGGCCAACACGTCCGTTTGTCACATTGGTCGGCGTGCCATTCCGCGATGTGATATTTGCTGTCATCCAGAAGCCCGCATCCGACGCTGCGAAAACGCGTTTACCGTCCGGGCTGATGGACAGGCCTGAAAAACCACCAAAGTAGTCGGAACTCGACGACAGACTGAGGCCACCCAACCAAATGAGTTTGCCAGCAGGGCGCCCCGGTTTACGGGTGCGCCCGAAGCTTGTGATCGGTCGTGCCGAAATCTCGATGGATTGCGGTTCCATCCCCTTGAGGCGCGGTTTTGCCGTGACGGTGGTTGCGGCACCAATCGCCAAAGCGGTGAAGGCACCAACACTTCCGATCAGCGCGCGCTGAACCCGGTTGAACGTCGTCATGCAGCGCGACCGCGGCGTGTGGCAGGAACGCCTTCTTCAAAAAGGGATACCAGTTGATCGGTCATGGCTCCGGCCAGCTCAGCCGCGTCGGTAATTGTGACGGCACGCTGGTAATACCGCGTGACATCATGACCAATCCCGATGGCGATAAGCTCAACAGGTGAGCGGTTCTCGATCTCGTGAATGACTTGGCGCAAGTGATGCTCCAGATAAGAGCCCGAATTCACCGACAGAGACGAATCATCTACCGGCGCACCATCAGAAATCATCATAAGAATGCGGCGCTGCTCGGGCCGTGCAAGAATACGCTTGTGCGCCCAGGTGAGGGCTTCACCGTCAATATTCTCCTTGAGCAACCCTTCACGCATCATCAATGCGAGGTTGCGGCGCGAGCGACGCCACGGACTGTCCGCATGCTTGTAGATGATATGACGGAGGTCGTTGAGACGGCCTGGCGCTGGCGGTTTTCCTGCTTCCAGCCATGCTTCGCGGGCATGTCCACCTTTCCAGGCGCATGTGGTGAAACCGAGAATTTCAACTTTCACGCCACAGCGTTCCAGTGTGCGCGCCAGGATATCTGCACAGCACGCTGCCACCATGATCGGGCGACCGCGCATGGAGCCGGAATTGTCGAGCAGGAGCGTTACAACCGTGTCGCGAAAATCCGTGTCGCGTTCCGCCTTGAAGGAGAGGGCGTGCATGGGATCGAGGATGACACGGGTGAGCCTTGCAGCATCAAGCACGCCTTCTTCCAGATCAAAATCCCAGGCGCGGTTTTGTTGTGCAAGCAGGCGGCGCTGCAGGCGATTGGCGAGACGGGACACGGCCCCGGACAGGCCGCGGAGTTCCTTTTCGAGATAGGCATGGAGACGTGTGAGCTCCTCAGGGGAGCACAAATCTTCTGCCCGTTTCTCTTCGTCAAATTCGGTTGTGAATGCTGTGTAACCAAACCGTTCCGGAGCTTCCAGGACATTGACGTTCGGCTGCCACGGCACTTCCGTTTCAGCGCCTTCCAGACCGTCTGACTCAACATCGAACATGTCTGCATCGGCGCTTTCGGACATGTCGGTTTCGTCGGACTGCTCGCCGTCGGCCATCTGTTCTTCAGGTGCGGACTCGCCGCCTTCCGACGAATCCCCTTCTTCGCCAGCTTCCGGATTGCCCTCGTCCGATTGCTCTTCGTCCCGGTCGTCGTCGCTTTCCTCATCGCCTTGCGAAAAATCATCTGTCACATCGAGCGCATTCAGGAGCGAGCGGACGAGCTTGCCGAATTCCTTCTGATCCTCGATCAACTCACCGAGCTGGTCGAAAGTCTTGCCTGCACGATCCTCGATCCAGGGCCGCCACGCTTCAACAAGCGCCTTTGCCTTCTTTGGAGGCGCCTCTCCCGTCAAGTTCTCCCGTACGAGCAGCGCGAGGGCGTCTTCGAGTGGCGCTTCATCGCGCGACGTGACCTTGGCGAAGCGGCCATGGTCGTAAGCATTCTCTACCTTGGCCGACAAATTTTGCGCCATTCCGGGCATGCGGTTTGCACCAAGGCATTCAACACGGGCCGTTTCAACAGCTTCAAAAATGACACGGGCAGGTCCTGAGTCGGGCACCATGCCGGCGTGAACTTTCGGGTCGTGACACGCCGCTTTCAGAGAAATCGAATCCGCGTGGCCGCGCACGATGGCTATTTCTTCGGGGCCCGGCACGCGACTTGGTTCGGGCAAACGCACGCTCTTGCCCTCCAGCACGGGTTGCGCTGCCGTATAGGTGACTTCCAGTTCGTCATCTGCCGCAATCGCGCGTACGGCAAGCGCCAGTGCCCGCTTGAAAGGTTCTGCGGGGCTTTCCTTGCGATTGCTGTTGTTCGACGATGACATCTTCAATCCAACCGGAAACGATCAACTCATTGCGATGTTGGCGGTGGACTCGGGCAATTCCTCACCGAAGCAACGCTGATAGAACTCGGCCACAAGTGCGCGTTCGAGTTCGTCACACTTGTTGACAAACGAAAGACGGAACGCGAGTGCCACATCGTCGAAGATTTCAGCGTTCTCTGCCCAGGTGATGACGGTGCGGGGGCTCATCACCGTGGACAGGTCGCCGTTGATGAACGCGTTGCGTGTCAGGTCTGCGACACGCACCATATTCGACAAGATTTCCCTTTTGCCCTTCGACGCGAAGGATTTCACCTTGGACGCAACGATATCAACTTCAGCATCATGCGGAAGATAATTCAGCGTGGAGACGATCGACCACCGGTCCATCTGACCCTGGTTGATCTGCTGCGTACCGTGATACAGCCCGCTGGTATCGCCGAGGCCGATCGTGTTCGTGGTGGCAAACATACGGAATGCCGGGTGCGGTTTGATCACCATGGACTGATCCAGAAGGGTCAGTTTGCCGGAGACTTCCAGAACACGCTGGATCACGAACATGACGTCCGGGCGGCCAGCGTCGTACTCGTCGAAAACGATCGCGGTGTTGGATTGCAGTGCATATGGCAAAATGCCCGGACGGAATTCCGTAACCTGCTGGCCATCGCGGATCACGATCGCATCCTTGCCGACAAGATCAATCCGACTCACGTGACTATCGAGATTGACGCGAATACACGGCCAGTTCAGGCGGGCGGCAACCTGCTCAATGTGCGTGGACTTCCCAGTGCCGTGGTAGCCCTGGATCATGACGCGGCGGTTGTGTGCGAAGCCTGCAAGAATAGCGAGCGTGGTGGCCGGATCGAACAAGTAGTCCGCATCGACTTCTGGTACATGTTCGCTTGGCACTTTGTATGCGGGTACCTTGAGATCGCTATCGATACCGAAGGTTTCTCGAACGGATACCGTTGTATCCGGCATTCCGTCCGCACTTTTTGCACCCGTGTTTTTCTGGTCAGCGGGAGCCCGCTTCGCTGCAACGCTCATTGATCTTCGATGTCCTGCTGTTGGCCTGCCCGCGCACTTGCCAATTCTTTGTGCTCCGCGGGCGTTCAGGGCGGCGATGTCCGAAAGATGTCTCGTGTCAGCTCAAGGCTGGAACGTAACGCATAGAAAACGGGTCAGCAAAGACCCGCTTTCTTGAGGTAATTATAGGCTTGGATCACTTCGCGCAACTTGTCCTCAGCACCGCGATCGCCGCCGTTGCTGTCCGGGTGATGGCGTTTCACCAATTCCTTGAACCGAGTCTTGATCTCCTGCTTCGAAGCGTCCTCGGGCAGGTGCATCTCGCCTAGTGCCTTGCGTTCCATGCTGCGCACTGGACGCCGTCGTAATTTCTCGGGTGTCGCCTGTTCACCGAAAAGCCCATGCGGATCGCTCTGCGCAAAGGCCGGATCAAAGCCTGCTGCCGGTTTGCGCCGTTTCTTCGCTGTTCCACCGCCACCAACGTTGGCGGTTCCATTCGAGCTCACAGTCCACGTGGGGCGGTGGCCCGTCGACGCCGACTTCTGATAATCGATAAACTCTTCGTCGCTCATCCCACTGAAATAATTGTAGGATTTATTATATGTCTGCACGTGTTCAATGCAGAACGACAGGTATTCCCCTTCATGGCCACGGCCACGAGGCGCACGATTGGTCGCGGGGTTCTTGCACCCACGCCACTGACAGGTTCCAGACGCGACTTTTTCCTCGGGCTTTGCCTTGCCCTTGGGTTTGACACGAATGCTGTCGAAATATTTCGATTCAAGTTTCATGAGCCGCGCAGTATGAGGGTTTCATGTGCTTCGGACAAGCCACGGTTTGCGCACTAATGACGCACGGTTCTGAAACGTGTCCGGTATGCCATAGCGACGTTAACGTCATTTGGAGAAAACACGCCCATGGAACAAGCCATACGCACGAAAATCGAGTCCGGACTGGCGCCGGAACACCTTGAAGTGATCAATGAGTCACATCTGCATGCGGGCCATCAGGGATCGCCCGGAACGGGAAACAGCCACTTTCGGTTGAAGATTGTTGCTGAGGCGTTCGCTGGCAAGTCACGACTTGAGCGCCATCGGATGGTGAATGAGCTTCTCGCGGACGAATTGGCGGGAGAGCTCCATGCGCTTGCGATCCGTGCCGCAGCACCGGACGAGGGGAAACCATAGCTGCCTGACATTTTCACGATGCTTGAGTTCCAAACTGCCGCGAGCGGCGCTAGGGTTTTGAAGCTCCTCCCTACCGCTTGAGACCCTCAGCCATGAATGCACCCGAGAGAACCGCCTCCGTCGATCCCCTCCTGCAACCGTTCCAGCTGAAGGGGCTGACGCTGCGAAACAGAATCATGTCGACCAGCCATGCGTGCGGACTTGAAGAAAACGGTGGCATGCCGGGCGAGACGTACCAACGTTATCATGTCGAGAAGGCCAAAGGCGGCCTTGCGCTGACGATGTTCGGCGGATCGTCCTATGTCTCGCCGGATTCCACCTGGGCGAGCAGCCAACTCGACATATCCAACGATCGGATCATTCCGTATCTGCAATCGTTTTCCGAGCAGATTCATGCGGAGGGAGCCGCCATCATGATCCAGATCACGCATCTGGGCCGCCGCGGAGAAACAAATACGCAGAACTGGCTCCCGACGGTCGGACCCTCCGTGGTGCGCGAGACGGGGCACCGCTCGTTTCCGCGCGAAATGGATCGGCATGATATCGACCGGATCGTGAAACAGTTCGGCGATGCGGCTGTGCGGGCTGTGGACGGCGGGTTGGATGGACTGGAGACGATGACAGCAGGGCATCTGATCGGGCAATTTTTTTCTCCGATCACGAACATGCGTACTGACGGTTTTGGTGGATCAACCGAAAACAGATGCCGCTTCGGGTTGATGGTGCACGAGGAAATCCGCAGGCGTGTCGGAGATACTTTTGTAATCGGGATGCGCTACCTGATCGACGAAACATTGAAAGGCGGGCTTGATTTCGAAGAGTGCGTAAAGATCGCGGAGATTTTCGAGGCAGCTGGAACAGTCGACTTCTTCAACGCCAACTATGGTCGGCTGGATACCGAACTGACTCTGGCTACAGATTGCATGCCCGGCCTGGCATCGCCGATTTCGCCATGGCTTGAGAAAGCGGGGGCCTTCAAACGCGCGGTCAACCTTCCCGTGTTCCATGCCGCGAAGATCGTCGACCTGGCGAGTGCGCGCTATGCCATCAGAGAAGGGCTGCTCGACATGGTGGCGATGACGCGGGCCCACATCGCGGATCCACACATCGTCAACAAGATCATGCGCGGCGAGGAAGACCGGATCCGGCCCTGTGTGGGCGCGTCGCACTGCATGAGCGATGCCCGTCCGACGTGCCTCCATAACGCTGCGACGGCGCGCGAACGGTTCTGGCCCCAGGTGATTTCGCGATCCGATGTTCCGCGAAAGAAACATGTTGTCATCGGGGCGGGACCGGCCGGACTGGAGGCTGCCCGGATCGGTGCAGAACGGGGCCATGAGGTTGTGCTGTTCGAAGCGTCAGACGTGCCCGGAGGACAGATGCGCATGGCGGCGGCTGCGTCATGGCGTGGTGACCTGCAGAGCATCATCGACTGGCGTGTGAGCGAAATCGAACGGCTTGGGGTCGACGTGCGCCTGAATACGCTTGCGGATGAGAACGACATTCTGTTGGAAAAACCGGATGTGGTGATCGTGGCCAGTGGTGGTGTGCCGGATCTGGACTGGCTCGACGGCAACGCGCATTGCACCAGCGTCTGGGATATCGTCAGCGGCACTGCGCCAATTGCTGAACGCGTGGTGATTTACGATGGCACGGGACGGCATCCCGCCATGACGGCGATGGATCGCTGCATTGACGCAGGTGCTGATATCCAGCTTGTGCTGCTGGATGATCGTCCAGGGACAGAAATGGGCTATGCCGAGCGGGTGATGTGGAAAAAGCGGATTGCAGAGGTGGGTATCGTGCCCGCAACCGACACACGCCTGCAACGGATCGAGAAGGACGGAAATGAGCTGACTGCCGTGTTCAACAATGACCTCACAGGACGAGAGATCAAGCTCACGGCGCCACAGATTATTGTGGAACACGGGACCGTGCCAGCAGATGACGCGTTCCACGCTCTGCGCGCGCAATCCCGGAACGATGGCGTGATGGACAATGACGCGTTGATCGCTGGACGAAGCCAACCGCACGCGGATGGTGAGGGATTCGTGCTTTATCGAATCGGAGATGCCGCCAGTAGCCGCAACGCCGCCGCTGCAATGTACGATGCCCTCAGGTTGTGCAGCTTGCTGTAGCGACAATCACGCTATAGCGCGTCTGATTCCAATGGAACCATGACGCGATGTTTCGGGCCGCTCTACTGGCATACCGGTGTCTCGGTTTAAGTCGGATAGACTCTAGTTCGTTGTGGTTGCGCTGGCTTTCGGTTCAGGCGCTGGTTCTGATGATTTTTCTCCGTCGCCGTCAAACAGGACATCGACTTCCATTCCCGACAGAAGCGGTGTATCGCCTTCCACGTCGAGCATGACCTCCAGAACGTTTGCATTGCTTGGGCCGCGCGACTGGCGTTTACCGATGCGACCAGGTCCAAGCGAGGCGGAGATTTCAGAGACGGTGGCGTTGAAGTCCTGCCCTTCAAAGGCAACCGAACGGATCACGGCCTTCTGGCCGGTTTTCACATCAGCCACAGAGCGCTCGTCCACTTCGGCACGGACACGCAGTTTGGTCAGGTCGCCAACGATGACCAGCGGGCGCGGCAATCCAGGTGAGACGACCGTTCCCTTCTTGGCGCTGATGCGCAGAATGGTCCCGTCAGTTTCTGCTCGAACGCGAGTCTTCTCATATGCCTGCATGGCGAGTGTGTGATTGGCGCGGGCCAGCTCAAGAGCTGATTCACTGCGCGAGAACAGCGGTGTGCTGTCCAGTGCATTGATGTCGTCCAGTTCCTGCTGTGCCGTGGCGCGGGCGCTACGCGCGTCTGCAATGGCCTGAAGTGCGCCGTCGATTTCGTCTGCTTTTGGCTTCGCCGCATCCACCCTCTCGTACAGGCGGTCAAGGTCGCGCCGCACCTTGAACAGGGCGATTTCGGCATCCGCGAGTTTGTCCGCAGCACGACGGCGGCTTCTTCCGTTCCGCGTGGCGGCGACGTTATCCCTATTACGTTCCCGAATTTCGACCTCAGCCTGTGTGGACTGAATGCGGGCCAACGCGTCGGAGTCATCCAGCTGCACGAGCACCTGGCCGGCCTTGACCTGTTCTCCCAACACTACTGGAATGCCAACAATACGACCGACAATCTCGACACCCAAACCAATCTCACCGTCGCTCGGCTCCACCAGTCCCGGGGCCGCAATAGACCAGTTCCGATCTTTGCTGGTATCCGTTTCCGCAGCCACGACCATAGACTGTTGGGGGCTTACCATTGCAACCGCTGCAACGATACCTGCGAGTGCGACTGCCAGAACCACATGTTTGCGTGCACTGATCATCACTTTACCTTTTTGCTTTGCCAGCGCGCCGCCGTTTGGGGGCATTAGAGCCGCGCGCCCGCTTGTTCTTTTGGGTGGGGAGGGGGGTTACATTCGAGCCTTCAATTTCCTGCACCTCTTCTTCGGGAGCAGACTTGCATTTTGTCGGGCGGCTTGAATCCGTTATCAGTCCGTCTTCGATACGCACAATCCGATCTGCATAAACTTCCGTGCGATGGTCATGTGTGACCGCCAGCACTGCACGTCCGCTGTCTCGTGACACGTCGGCGAGTAATTGCATGACGGCCTTGCCATTTTCTGCGTCCAGTGCCGATGTGGGTTCGTCTGCAAGGATGACAGATGGTTTTCCGACCAGTGCGCGAGCAATCGCCACACGCTGTTTTTCTCCGCCACTCATTGTGCGGGGATAAGCATTGACGCGATGTGACAGACCAACAGCATCAAGCGCTTCCAGGGCCCGCTTGTGGGCTGTCGTTCGGTCAACGCCACGCACATCCAGGCATAAGGCGGTGTTTTCAGCTGCGGAGAGCGTTGGGAAAAGATTGTAGGATTGAAAAACGAAGCCGATGTGTTCACGACGGACGCGAGCCAGTTCCTCGGAGGACAACCCCTGAAGAGACTCGCCATCAAGTTCAAGCGTGCCACTGTCCGCACTTAACAGACAGCCAAGAATCGACAACAGCGTCGTCTTTCCGCTGCCGGACGGCCCCATCAACAAGGTCATCTCGCCTGTATGCACCGTCAGACTGACGCCTTTTAGCGCCTCGACCTGGCCTGCGCCTTCGCCGAGCGTCTTGCGGATGCCGCGCGCTGTGAGGACGGATGAGTGTGTCATCTGTTAAACACCATAGCCGGGTCGATACGGGTGACCTTGACGATAGCCGAAAGCGCCGAAATCACACACATCACAATCGTGATCCCGAAAATCAGGGCCGCCATCTGCGGCGAGATCAAAACGCGCAGTGACGTGTCGGCCAACGCGGCCGCGACAAGATAGGCCAGTCCTATGGCAATCGTGAAGCCGATTACAGCACTCAGTATGGCCTGCCAAAGGATAACCTTGTGAATGTAACTTGATGATGAGCCAAGTGCACGTAAAGTTGCAAACTCGTTAATGTGATCATTCGCGCTCGCGTAAAGTGTTTGCGCCACGATGACCATGCCAACGATCAATCCAAGCACAGCGCCCATGATCAGTGCTGCACCTGCTCCTGTGCCGAACATCCAATGATTGACGCTTCGAGCACGAAACTCTGCATTCGTCAGCACGTCTGCTTCCGGTAGCTTGGCATCTAGCGCCGCCTGCACGTCTTTCACATTTGCGCCAGGCTTCAAATGCACCTGCACGAAGGTTGCCCGGTCTGTCGGAATACCCAGCAAACTGCGCATATTTTCCATGGAGACAAATATGATGGGAAGCGTGGTGAAAGAACGAATTCCGTCCGTCAGCGCGACGACCCGCACCTGTTGATCGTTCACCTGCGCTGTTTGCCCAACTTCGGTCACGCCCAGCTTCTTTGCGTAGGCGCGATCCACAATGACCGACTCCGGCAGAGCAAGATCGCTCACGCGTCCGGCCACAACATTCCAGGGCTGCACAACTTCCTTGCTGGTGTGCACGCCGACCATCAGAACTGTCGTCACGCCGCCATTTGGCCGCTTCCATCTGCCGAACGTCGCAAGGAGCGTTTCAACGGATTTCACACCATCAAGAGACAGGGCCGCATATTCCTCCCGGCCATCAAGCAATGCGGCATCGTCAAACGCTGGTGCTTCGCGCGCCGTTACCCAGAGATCTGCGCTCGTATGGTCGAGTACGGCAAGGATTTTACTCTCCGTACCCTTGTAAAGGCCAAACTGGATTGAAACGAGCACAATCGAGAACACCACACCAACGAGTGTGACAAGAAACCGGATCTTGTCGTGGATCAGGTTGCGAAGTGCCAATGTGAATGTCATGCGGGTCTTGTATTCCCTGGCCTAGCGGCTTTGCCGAACGCCGTTTGATGTCTTCGGCGCTCTGTTCTGCCGAACCGCTTTGCGTGTTATTGCAAGATAGCTAAAGTTTTGGACTTTCACCGCCCGACAGCATCAATTTTCGCTGTAAACTTTGTATCTCAGTTAATCTTGCCCGCATAAACGCGATGCATTGTTCTTGATCTGCCACGATTGCGGCGTATAGGGGGCGCTCACTCATGGTTGTACCGTCCGCTGGTCGTTTTTGCCACCCGTCAATCTCCGGAGATCTGTTCATGCCGTCATTACCTCGTCACGCTGCTTCCGGTGCCTGCTCAAGTCGTACCACCAAAGCCGCAGGATTGACCGGTGGAATCCTGCTTTTCACGGCCATCATGGCTTTTGGAAACGCGTCATTTGCAGCGACATCCGGCCCCGAAGGCATATGGCTGGATCATACCAAACGCGGTGCTATTGAAATCTTCAAATGCGGACGTTCGCTTTGTGGTCGTGTCGTGTGGATGAAAAAACCTCTGAAACCGTCCGGAAAGCCATTTCGTGACTTGCGAAATTCGGACCAGTCGCAGCGTCAGCGCACAATTTGCGGAATGCAGATGATAGGTGGGCTGCGCAAGAGCGGGGCCCGAACGTGGAGCGATGGCTGGATCTACGATCCGGAACGCGGACAACAGTTCAGCCTCAAATTGACCCAACGCGGTGGCGACCGGCTTACTGTAACCGGGTACCTGCTTAGCCCGGCATTCGGCAAATCTTTTGCCTGGACACGGGCGCCTAAAGACGTTGGCCGATGCGCGCCCGTCGTAAAGGCTGCCACGGGATAAACCTGTGGCCGTCTGTTATGCAGCGGGACTCGTTGCCATTGACGGCGGCACTGCCCCAAGCATGTCAGCCCCGACGCGCGCGGCGACCTGCCCTGCTGTTTCAGGCTGCACCGCAGGAGTACGAGCAGGTACATTCTCAAGCAGCCGTTCCAAAAATGTCGTGGACCTATCAACCACAAGGTCTTTCTGACGGTCGATCGTGATGATGTGATAGCTGTCGTCCAGTACGACCGTTTCAACGGAACCGCCCAACGTGCGTTGAAGAACGCCCGCATTTGATTCAAAGCTGCTTCGGTCATCTTCTCTCGACTGGATCAGCAATGTGGGTTGTTTGATGTGCGGAATTTGTTTGCGCACCGCATTCACGAGCCAACGCAGCTCGAGAACTGCGCCGCCAGGCGTCGAGAGTGCCCCTGCTTGCGAGCTGTCGCCGCTGTGTAGCGCCTCAACCACAAACTCGCGAAACCGCTTGTCCTTGATGCCGTACGGATGGCGCTCGCTGAATGGGAACAAATTGGCACACCATTTCTGATGAACCAGATTGAAAAAAGCGGTTCGCCGCGGAACGGACCACCCGTCGAGCTTTAGGGTTGGTGCATAGAGCATCAAACCATCGACTTGCGACGGCCGTTGTCCGGCCAGGCGCAGAGCCAGAACGGCACCAGCGGACAATCCACCCGCTATCACCGTGTCGCAATGATCCAGCATCCAGTCGTGGGCGCGCTCGACGCTGGCATACCAGTCCTGCCATGTCACATCACGCAAAGCTTCCGATGGCCCACAGTGCCCATCGAGCATGGGACAATAAACCGTGTAACCAGCACGTGCGAGGCCACGCGCAACATATCTCATCTCAATCGGAGTTCCGCCCAGACCATGCATCAGCAAGACACCGGTTCGGCCACCTGGATAAAAAACGCTTCGATCCACTGCACTCATTTTCCGCACTACCTGTTTTTTGTTCTTTGCGATCGCATGCTGTCGGACGCATGCTTATTTTTACTCTTCTCGTGTTCCAGACCCGATGCGCTTCAAAGCCGCTGCCTTGTTGACACAGACCTGCAAGCTGCCCGCCAACTGTGCTTCAAAATACGATTCTGATTTTGAACAACTCTGGCGCGCGCACTCCAGGCGCAGGTGGTAACGCCTCGTCACATCCTTGCAATGCACCCGCATAGGGGTCGCGGAGCTATATTCGACTCTTCCATCCATTGGCAACGCCAGAGACGTCCTGTTCACGCATGTTTGCTTTGCGTTACCTCCAGAGTGCTGGCGATGGGCGCTGCCGGTGTGACCATTGTGTGTTCGGATATCTTTTCCCCACACCATGCGCCCCATTGATGACCAGACCGGTACGGCGCAGCTTTTTTGTCGCAGCAGCAATCCCAGCATATCTGAAACGGCACGGGGTGACTGATGTTTACTGTGGGTGTTGATTGCTCTGCATGGGGCGCAGCCATCAGTTGAGAGGAGTGTCACCGTCAAACTCCGAACGCGTTACTACGGTTTTGGTGATCGGCCTTTCGCCTGGACCAAATCTGGACCGAGGCTCAATCACAATCTGCCTGTATTTGGGAAGCAAATGCACTTCCTGTGCTAGTCAGACAGACTGGATTTCAATCCTCTTTGCACTTTTGCTCCTTTGTGAGCAAGCCTTATTCGCGCAACTTCTGGTAACAATTCGTGAATATTCAATCCGTACGCATGGCAACGAAATCGGAAGAAAACGCAGCGGGCGGCGCTTAAATCAACCCCTGCCCCAAACCGATGATGAGGAGACTTTGTATTAAAGGGAATAAGTTGTCGCAGGTTGCGTGTTGCTGTGCCCTGAACCAGATCTCCCAGCCCAGTGCTTCCAAGACATGTCACGGATTGCGAGTTGTACCAATAAATCCGACAACCCGTCATTGCATTCACACAAGAAGCGCTGAATGAAACCCAGCAACCGCCAAGTTATAGAACGTATGCTGCTTGCGACAAGTTTATGTTCGTGCAATATTTATTGTGCAAAAACTGTGAGTATTGTTGTGCGTATCTTCTTTCCTGTACTTACTGTATCTGTTCTGTGCTTCGCAACATCGAACGCGCCAGCCGGTGCCAGTCTCACCGCGATACACGCGCTTGACGGTTGCACGCTTGCGTCCGGCCCAACCCTGACAGTTGTCGCTATTGAGGACGGTGAGGCACTCACGCTTGAAGATGGCACAGTCGTGCGTCTCATTGGAGCAATGACTCCACGCAGACCCTTGATTTCACTGCAAAAAAACAAACTCCCGTCCATAAAACAAATGACTATGAAATCCAAGGCATCCTTCAAGAAACCGGATGCTGATCAGTCGTGGCCCATGGTTCGCGCCGCCGAAACGTATGTTTCAAAAATGGTTCTTGGAAAACCAGTGACATTATGGACGGCGGGACGATCGGGAAATCGTGGCATCATTCCTCTCGACCGCTTTCCACGTGATCGTTACGGGCGGGTACTCGCGCATGTCACCACGGATGCGCCTTCAGTCGGCGAGCGCACAGACCTCGTGCCAGACTCTCACCCCGAACACCCAACGCGATTGAAAATATGGGTGCAAGCCGCATTGCTGCGAGCGGGGCTGGCACGCGCGTATTCAGCGACAGATGCCCGCGATTGCGTCGAACAACTTCTCCGCCATGAGACCACGGCCCGCGAAAACAGGCGCAATATCTGGCGTCGGGGTTTGCATGCCGTACGGCGAACCGACCGGCCAGACGAAATATTGAAGCGTTTGCACACGTTTCAAATCGCAGAAGGGCGTGTTCGAAAGGTCGCACGCTATCGCAACACCACCTATGTGAACTTCGGCACGCACTGGCGAACAGACTTCACGCTTGTGGTCGAAGGACGATCGCACCGGTTTCTGAGAAAAAACGGCCTTGAGCTTAAAGACCTCGAAGGACAATTGCTTCGCGTGCGTGGCTGGATCGAAGCGCGAGATGGTCCCATGATGCGATTGACCCATCCCGAGCAGATCGAACGATTGGAGCCTAACGCAAAACCAGCCACCCTGTTTGGATCGGGCGCGCTCGCTGCATTCGATCAACTGAGATCAGACAATGATTCCGAAAGCGCAACTCCTGCCAAACGTGTGAAACTCAAGCCATCGCACGCACGTCGATCTGCCAAAGCCAAGCACGCTCAGTCACATCGCAGCGGCAAAAATATCAAGAAAAAACAAAGCACTATTCCAAAACAGGAACCTGCAAGGGTCGTACGCCCCCGACGTGCGCCTGAGGAACTCTTCCTGTCCATGTGAAACGTGCCGTTATCCCAGCAAGGATCGCGTAGCCGTTGGACGACAGCCCACTAGGGTGTGTCCGACTTAAATGGAGACACCGGGATGTCTGTGGAGCTACCTGGGGCGTCGCGTCATGAGTCCATAAGAATCAGACGCTCTATACGCGCGGACATGAACCACCAAACGCAAATCCGCCGGACGCAATCGGCCCAGCGGACTGTAGTTTTTTAATTTTTCAGGGCATGCCTCTGTTCAAATCGACAGAAAGAACGAAAAGATTCAACGCCTGAGGTGCCCTAAGCTGCTGCTTCCTCTTCGCCGTCTTTTTCAGCGGCTTCCTCAGCAGCCTGACGTGCGGCCTTGGCTGTGCGGGAGAGCACTTCCACAACTTTTTGTACCGCGTTCTGATCGTCAAGTTTCTCTACGGCCGCGACTTCACGTGCCAGACGATCAAGAGCCGCTTCATAAAGCTGACGCTCGGAGTAGGACTGCTCCGGCTGTGTTTCCGCCCGGTACAAGTCACGCACAACTTCCGCAATCTGGATGATGCTGCCTGAATTGATCTTGGCATCATATTCCTGAGCACGACGGCTCCACATCGTACGCTTGATGCGCGCACGTCCCTGCAGCACTTTCAGTGCTTTCTTGATGGTCGTCTCGTCGGACAACTTACGCATGCCGACATCCGTTGCCTTCGTGGTCGGTACACGCAGCGTCATCTTTTCCTGTGTGAAGTTGATCACGAACAGTTCGAGCGAAATCCCCGCGATTTCCTGCGTTTCAATCGCCATGATCTTGCCAACACCATGCGCCGGGTAAACGATATGCTCGTTCACGCGAAAGCTGCCACGCTGTTGCGTCGGCTTGGCTGGTGGCGCTGCCTTTTCGGCTGCAGGCTTTGCAGAAGTTCCGGACTTCTTGACTGGCGTCTTTGCGGCTTTAGCGGCAACAACCGTTTTCGCTTTCGCGGCTGCAGGCTTAGCTGCGGTTTTCGCGGGCGCGCGCTTGACGGCTGGCTTGCTGGCCGACGCAGCTTTGGTCGTCGGCTTTGCAGCCTTGGCTTTCTCAGTTACAGCAGGCTTCTTCGCTGCGGCTTTTTTGACTGCCGGTTTGGCGGCAACCGCCTTCGCGGGGGTTTTTTTCGCTGTTACCGGCTTGCGCGGCGCGGTTTTGACTGCCTTGGTCTTCGTTGCCGACTTGCCAGCAGGCGCCTTCGCCTTGCTTGCAGCGGTTTTCGCCGCCGCTACTTTCTTCGCCGGGGCTTTCGCCGTTGTTGTTTTCTTTACAGCCATACTCGTTATCTCACTCAAATTTGCCGGAGCAGGAGCACAAAACGGCGCTCCGACCCCAGTTGTTGCCAACCCGACACGGGTAGGCAAATTTGTCATTCAACGTGACACGAGCGCTTGCAGCGCCCGGTCGGTTTGCTATCCATGTTCCGCGCGAGTGGCGACATCGCCACACTGTTGCTCAACTGTTGGATGTATTTTTTGTGCAGCCGAAACTCACACCAAACCAGCATTACGCTGCAATGCAGCAAAAGACGCCAACCTGGATAAGCTATTCTTATTATTGACAAATTTCGGAATCGACTGCGTGTTACTCCTGCCTCACTAAGCAAGACTATAACACAATTTTAAGACGAATAGAAGCGCTCGGGGATTCTCGCGTGGCTAGAAATGATACTTTTTGTTACCAACTCGATCCAACCCCATGAAATCAAAGGCATTTTTAATCAATCACCTTCACCCGGCTTGGCTGAAAAATGCTCAGCGAATTTGTTCGCCATACCGTCGTATTTTTCGGCATCTGCCGGAGCATCCTTCTTGCCCGTGATATTCGGCCACTTCTCTGAATAGTCACGGTTGATCTCAAGCCATTTCTCGATGCCGCCTTCGGTGTCAGGCTGAATGGCGTCAACCGGGCACTCCGGCTCACATACACCGCAATCGATGCATTCGTCCGGATGAATAACCAGCATGTTCTCGCCTTCATAGAAGCAGTCCACGGGACAAACTTCCACGCAATCGGTATGCTTACACTTGATGCAGTTTTCGTTGACGATATAGGTCATCGGACATCTCGCGTGTGATTGAAGCCAAGGTGCAGCATACCTGGTTGGCAGGCTCTGAATGGACCGGCATTACCGTGATGCGGTCTAACGCAGGGCATCAGCGTACCGCAACCTCGAATAGCGTGCAGATTGACGCGCTGACGATCTTTTCATCACCGGGCAGGCTTGAGCTTACGCCAGATCAAGCTGCCTTTGAGGCGTCGGCGAATGCTGCATTGCCAATCCACTTGGCAACCTGGCTTCGTTCCGGTGCGGCACGGTCCCGCAGCAAACGATTCCCTTCAGAACTGTCTGCGAAGGCTGCCACGTTGTCAGTCAGGCGATCCGCGTCCTGCGCCGCAAGTTCCATTGCTGTTCGCACGCCTGCGCCGACAATGAGTTGCGCTGCAGTGCCGGACAGCCCTGGTACGTCGCATTGCAATCTTGCCTGATCCTGCCAGTCGGTGATCGTATCGGGTTTGATGTACGGCACATCAACCGAGTCAGCTGTTGCGAGCGGGTCTGCATCCAAAAGGTCTTGTACCGTGACGATACCAACCTTGTTCAGACGCAGCGCTGTCTTGGGCCCGACGGATGGGCCGTCCTCGACCTCATCACTCCGCGAGAGGCGATAATCCGGTGTCGACACTGAGGTCTGCGCTGCTGTATCTGCCGCCTCCATCTCTGCAGCGCGTTCACGCAGCATGGTTGCAGGATCGAAGGTTTCGTCGCTTGCATCCGAGGTATCCGTTGGGCTTTCTGAAGCCTTCCCCGGTTCGGGCTTCTTGCTTGCCCGTTCCATTTTCGAGATTGCGAACTGTGGCTTTTCTCGTACCTCAGCATTCTCGACAATACCTTCAGCCTTGTCCTTTTCTTGTTTTGTGTCTCCGGGTTTCTTTTTCTTACCCTTACTCACTGACACTTCTGCGATGTCGGGTTGAGATGTTTCACTTGCAACAGTCGCGCGTTTCTTTGTTTCGGTCTGCAGCGGCTTGGTTGTCTTTTCAGACTCAGAAGGTTCGGCACGATTGCCCAACGCTGTCGCATAATCGAAAGCGCCGCCAATGTGCGGCGGGCGAAAAGCTGGACGCGGCGGTGCCGACTTTTCCCCAACCTCGCGACGGAATGTGTCCCGCACGATGCGGTCGTCTTCTGGCAGGGTCTTCTCGACGGTGCCTGTCGCTTGCAACTCATCGTACATCAGAGTGACGAGGGCGCGGTCTTCTGCGTCCTCCATTTTACGAACGACCCATTTGACCGGGATCTTAAGTGTCGCAAGCACGGTTTCAGCGGTAAGCGACACTTCTGGTGGCTGCACACCCGCCTCGGCGATGGCACGATCCAGAATACGTGCCTGACCAACCTGGGCGTAGGCGATCAACTGCGCCACGATGCGCCGGGCGCGCTCGTTCAGGCCGGTAACCGGGTCGACCACACCACGATCCAGATCGTAATTTGCGATCAGTTTTTCATAGAACGTGTTCGAGATTTCCGCAGCGTCACATACCAGATCTGCCAACCAGTCGTCGCGATCCTCGATCAGCACGTCCGGAACCGGAAATTCCGACTTCGCCAACCGGTTGAGATCATCGTAGGATTTCGAGATCGACCATTCCGCTGCACGGTGGATGTTGTTCTCTGCCTCGGACTGCGCCGTATGGAACGGCATGATCGGGTCCGTATAATAGTGGCTCATGACGCCTGCTGCGTAGGCCGCCTGTTTCCAGTCCCGGTTCTGCAAAGCTTCAACGGTGTGGGCGTACCATGCCATCGTCTTTTCAGCCGCGCCGCCCCAGTACGCGTCACGCACGTGCAGGACGTGGTTCGTAAAATCCTTGAATTCCTTGTCCGGTGCCTTGGAGCCCTCGATGTAACTCGTGGCCTCGTTGAGGATAACGCGCCGCCACATCTCTGCATCGGGACTGCGGAGGTGCGCCAACGCGTCCAGCGCCAGTTTGTGATGCGTCCCGTTTGCATGGGTTGCTCGAAGAATTCGAAAGAGCAGGGACTGCTGTGCCATGGGTGCGCCTCGCCGGAAAACATCGCGTGGTATCGTCCCGCGACTATGACGAATCGTACGTGAATCGCCGCCCCGAACAAAGAGTCTGTCCTGCAACGCTCCCCGGCTTTATCCCCAGAAAACCAACAGTCTCGTGACGCTGCTCCGATGCCGCCTCAGTCCCTTGCGCGGGCCAGTTCGTGTTCACGTATCGCCATGAGTTTCTTCTGGTATCGCCCCTGAACAATATCGACGATCACCAACACAAAGATTGTGAAATAGAAGGTCGTTTTTGCCATCGGTTCAACGGCATATCCGAAGAACTTGAGGTGCGCGAGGTGTCCACCTTCCGACAGCAGCATGATGCCGACAATGAACAGTACGAAGAGACCAAGCACTTCGTACATGCGGTTCTTTTTCAAGAACTCCGTGACGGTGTCTGCCATGTAGATCATCAACAGACCAGACGAGATGATTGCGACTGCCATGACGATGAAGCCTGTCCAGAACGGCATGGTATTGGTGAGGGCGATTGCTGCGAGGATCGAGTCGAATGAGAAGATGAGGTTCATGACGATGATCCACGTCAGCGCCGCAGTGAAGGACTTCTTGCCGTCACCTTCGACGTCTTGGGCGATGTCCTCGATCGCCATCATGTGCATGATTTCCTTGAAGGCCGTGTAGATAATGAACACCCCGCCAATCAGAACGATCAGGGCGTGGAGATTGAATGATCCCTCGATAAGTCCAGAGAGCTTGAAATCGAAGATCGGAGCCTGAAAATACCCGATGGCCGAGACGAGAATGAGCAGCAGAACGATGCGCAGTGCGATGGCGAGGCCGATGCCAAGGCGACGCACACGACTCTGCTCGCTTTCTTCGACGCGACGGGACTCGATGGAAATATAGAGCAAGTTGTCGAAGCCAAGCACGGCTTGCAAAATAATCAGCATGATGAGCGTGAAAAGGCTCGCGATTGTGAAAAGTTCGGCCATGGCGCACAGGTTCCCGTCGCAAATCAGTTTGCGGGGAACCTAGAGATCATACAGACGAACGCAAAGCCGGATTGCCGCAGATGTGGATTATTGAGAGATGACAACGGCGCGTGTCGGCCACAGTTCTGCGTGAATCACTCGCTCACCCCGAGGTAATTTCATCGGCCAGTGCGACGATACGGTCCGCCGCCTCTTCCAGAACTTCCGATGGAACGCACAGTGACACACGTACGAAACCGATGGTCAGGTTCGAGAAGGAATTGGCTGGGAGGACCGAAACTTTTTTTTCTTTCAGGAGCTTCCAGGCAAACTCCGTCTCTGTCAGTCCGGTGGGACGCACGTCGATCAGGGCAAAAATCCCACTTTCCGGACGCATGATCTTCAAGTGCGATGATGCGGAAATCTTGTCGACAAGACTATCGCGGCGGCGCTGGTAGGCAGCCCGCATTTCGTCAGCAATATTGAGTTCAAGACCTGCTGCTGCACCACGCTGGATGAATTCCGCGCCACCGAACAGCATGGCGTTGATGCAGTTCTGGATGTGCCCTGCATGTGTTGCCGGAGCCAGAACCCAACCAACGCGCCAGCCGCTCATCGCGTGAGACTTCGACATGGAGCGCACGGAAATGGCGATATCACGTGCATCCGGCAAGGACATCGGCGAGACGTACGGCGCGTCGAATGTGAGCTCGGCGTAAACTTCGTCGCAGACCAACCAGATGTTGTGACGGCGGCAGAACGCAACAACAGTTTCGGCTTCCTGCTGATTGAGCGCTGCGCCGGTCGGATTGTGCGGGAAGTTGAAAAGGAATGCGGTCGTTTTGTCAGTCACCGCAGCTTCTGCGGCGGCTACGTCGAAGCGAAACTGTCCGTCGGTGTGTTTCAGCGGCACGCGGATCATGTTGCCCCCTGCGCCTCCGATCACGGCTGGAAAGGTCGGATAGGCCGGATCGATTGACAGCACATCGTCGCCCGGGTTCACAATGGTTTGCATCACGGAATACAATCCATTCTGCGCGCCCTGGCACACCAAGATGTTTTCCATCGAAACGTCCCACCCGAGACGTTCACTTTCATAGCGGCGAATGGCTTCGCGGAGTGGGAGGATACCGTTCGCCGCCGTGTAATGGGTTTCGCCACGATGCAAGCTTTCGATCGCCGCGTTGACGATGTTGTCCGGTGTTTCGAAATCGGGATCACCAATGGTAAGGACAATGATATCCTCGCCATTGCGCTTCATTTTTGTTGCAGCATCGTGCACGGCCCAGGCATCCGACGAACCGGCCTTGAGAGCTCCGGTTCGCTTGGCGACGGGCAAATCATCCTTGCGTGTCTGCGACATGTCAAAAGCTCCGGTGGTCGGGAATCTCAATCAATGTTGGACCGTCTGCATCCAAAGCGTCTTTGGTCAGGGATGCCAACTTCCCCATGTCGCTTGCTATGCCACTGCGCCACCCGAACATGTCAGCCATCTTCTGGAAGTCCGGGGGGATCGGCTCGACTTGCGTCGGTGAGATCTGGGCATGCACCATGTCATCGCGAATCTGGCCAAGCGCGCGGTTGTTCCAGACGTAGAGGATGATATTTATTTTTTCCTCTTTCGCGGTTGCCATTTCCTGCATGGTGTAAAGCACGCCGCTGTCGCCTGCGATGGCAACAACCGGTTGATCGGGGCGCGCGAGTTTGGCGCCAAGCGCCACGGGTAGAGCACACCCAAGCGAACCGTACCCACCATCCTGCATGTAACGACCGGGTTCGTCGACATCAAGATACCAGTCTGCAGTGTAGGTCAGTTGTGTCATGTCACCGGACCAGATGGTATCTGTGGGCAGCGTTGTCCGCATGGTGTCGAGAATTTCCGCGTGAATTGTCTCGGTCTCTCCAAGCTCACCACGGTTCCCGACACGGGCGGCTGCGACGCGCTCGGCTGCACCCGCTGCGGCGGTGCCATGACCAAGAGCTTCCCCGATTGCGTCGAGCGTGACTTTGGCATCTCCAAGTATGGCAATGTCGGCGGGGTGATCACTGGTCAGCTCGTGTGGATCGATATCAATCCGGATCAGTTTCCCGGTTGTGTGGAACGGTGCAGCCCAGGAATCCGTTTCCGAGAGCTCGGTGCCCACAGCGAGCACCACATCGGCATCACGGATCATATCGACGGTTCCCGGACGGTCGCGGGTTGCGCCGAGGTACCAGGGACTGGTGTGCGCGACGATACCTTTGGCAGCGTAGGACGACACAACCGCCGCACCAAGACGGCACGCAAGATAATCAACTGCCGCACGTGCCGGGCGGACACCATTGCCAACCACGATGACTGGCGATTGAGCTTTCTTCAGGAGTTCGGTCGCCTGATCAATCAGATTGGCATCCGGTTGAGGCCGCAGGGGTGGGGTAGTTTTTGACCAATCACCCGTTGCACCTTCCTGGAACACGTCGATTGGAACGTCGATGTGGACGGGCCGCGGGCGCTGACTTTCGAACACCTCAAACGCGCGCGCAATCAGCGGCGGGACAGCATCGGGCGACATGGCCGTCTCAGAAAACGCGGTGAAGGGTCGTGCCACTGCGCCCTGATCCGTCAACTCGTGCAGTCGAGCCCAACCTTTGCCAAGCGACGCCCGCTCGTTGACAGGCGTAATGACAAGCATCGGTATGGACGCCTGGTAAGCCTGAGCAATGCCTGTTGCCGCATTGGTCAACCCCGGCCCGGTGATGAAAAAGCAGGCTGCAGGTCGGCCGGCGACATCGCCAAACCCCTGTGCCATGAAGGCGCCCCCCTGCTCGTGACGGGGCAGAACGTGGCGCAGGCTGCTCGCCTCAAGGCCACGGTACATTTCGATGGAGTGAGTGCCCGGAATGCCAAACACATGGGTGATGCCATAGGCTTCGAGGAGGCCCGGAATAGCCTCGCCGCAGTTTGTCATGATGGAAAACTCCGGATGGCGAACAGCGCTTGTGGCGTTCGAAATGGCCTCGAAGACGGGAAAGACCATAACCCGAATAGTATTACGTTAGCGGTTTATTCCCCGTCTTTCCAGTCTGACTTTGAGCTCTGCTAACCGTTTTTTTCCGACTCGTCGCTGGTGGCGCGATCGCCTGAGCGGGCGTTCGGATGGTCTTCTGCGTCGTTGGCGAGCAACGCGCGCAATTCCTCGGCGGATTCCTGTGCCCGATCACGCATCTTCTGGGTGTCGGTGTAATGTTTATAGTCTTCGTAGAGCCGCTGGCGATCATGACGCTTGAACGTGTCGATGGTGCGGGTCACATCGGATCGTGGCAACCCGAGTTCATCAAGGACCTCACGTGTTGTTTCGATGGCCGACAGAAACGTCTCACGGTGCAATTCCTCGACGCCCTCATCCATAAGCCGGTGCGCATGTTGCCGGTTGCGCGCCCGGGCATGGATCGGCACGTGCGGGAAATGCCGGCGCACCGCAGCAGCGGTTTTCAGCGAAACATCAACATCATCGACGGCAAGAACGAAAGCACACGCCTTACCGGTTTGCGCGGCTTCAAGAATATCGATCCGGCTTGTGTCGCCGTAGTAGATCGTGTTGCCAAACGTTCGTGCAAGATCAACGCGGTCGGGGCTTGAATCCAGTGCCGTGAACGGAATGCCCCGGGCGCGCAAGATCCGGGCAACAATCTGACCATAGCGCCCGAAACCAGCAATCACGACATGCTGTTCCTCATCTGGAAGACTGTCGAATGCAAGATTCTCACTGTCCGTGGCGCTGGTCAGCCATTCGTCGAGCATCAAGAGAAGTGGTGTTGCGACCATGGACAAGGTCACAACAACTGTCAGCAAGTCGGTGGTCTGGCGTTCGAGAACGCCCGCACCGAGCGCTGCCGAGAACACAACGAACGCGAATTCGCCCCCTTGCGAGACGGCAAGCGCAAGACGACGTGCGGCACGGTTTGCAAGCCCCTGCATCCGACCGATGACATAAAGTATGACCATTTTGACAGTCAGTAACCCGATCACCAGAGTGGCAATGAGGAGAGGCTGGCTTGTCAGCATGTTCAGATTCAGCAGCATGCCGATGGCCGTGAAGAAGAGACCAAGCAGCAAACCTTCAAATGGTGCGAGATCGGCTTCGATCTGGTGCCGGTATTGCGAATCGGCCAACAAAGCTCCCGCGATAAAAGCGCCAAGCGCTGCAGAAAGCCCCGCCAGTTCCATCAGCAGGGACACGCCGACGACGATCAACAGCGCGCTTGCCGTCATGGCCTCGCGTACGCCGGATGCCGCCACGAGGCGGTAAAGCCGCGCCAGGACGTAGCGGCCAAGGAGTACCACGGCGATGATAATGCCAATGGCTTTCAGTGCAGCAAGCAGTCCGGCTGGCTGAACAATCTCGCCCGCAGCCCCCGTTGTAGCGGCGATCGCGAAGAACGGCACGAATGCAATGATAGGAATGGCCGCCAGATCCTGAAACAGGAGGATTGAAAATGCGAGCCGCCCATGGCGATGCGTGAGTTCGCCTTTTTCTTCCAAAACCTGAAGCACGAATGCCGTTGACGACAAGGCGAGTGCCAATCCGATGACCGTTGCCTGGGACAGGCTAATTCCGAACGTCAGTGCCACGCCTGTCAGCAAAATCGCCGATAGTAGGACTTGCGCTCCCCCCGCGCCGAACACGCTTCTTCGCATCGCCATAAGGCGCGCTGGACGCAACTCCAGACCGATCAGAAACAGGAGCAAGACGACGCCGAGTTCAGCGACATGGAGAATGCTCTCAACCTGATAAACACCGTAGACAAATCCGATTCCATACGGACCGATCAATACGCCCGCCAGCATGTAACCAAGCACTGATCCAATGCGGAGACGGTGGGCGAGAGGCGCGGCTATAGCGGCGGCGGCCAGGAAAACAGCAGCTTGGGCGAGGAACGAACCCGTCATGTCGGCATCATCCAAGAAACGTGACTAGAAAAACGTGTTTGGTCGATCAGAGCGCTCAGGCATTTGCACAAAAAAGGGGCGGCTTGCGCCACCCCTTCGTATAATCTAACGCAACACACCAAACGTTCCTGTCGTCAACATTTTTGACGGTGCAGGCTCTTTGCTTTGTGGTGTGATGCGTGTGCCGATGCCCAATCAGGCGTCAGGAACCAGATTTGCAATATCTTCGGCCGTCTTGGCAGCTTCGTCGAAGCTGTTGCTTGCGCACTGATTATCAAGCGCGTCAAACATCGTTTCAAGCTTCGCTTCTTGTGCATCCGTAAGCGACTTTTCGTCAAAGAGCGCTGAACTAGTCTTGACCAGTGCTTCGCACTCTTCGGCGTTCTTCGGGACGTCGGCCGCGAAAGCTGTGCCGGCAAAAGCCGCACTGAAGAGGCCCGTGATTAGGATCTTCTTCAACATGTCATCATTCCTTCTCTCACCGTGGCGGCATTACGCCACCTGCATAACCATACTCATAATCGAGATTTATGGCAGAACAACGCAAATTCAAGATAATTTGCGCGCTTGATTGCCGAGATACCCGGTCCAGCATGAACGACACCTGTATGACATGAGCAGCTTTCGTACATCAAAGAAAATACAGATCGTGATCGTTGGCGGAGGCGCCGGTGGACTCGAACTCGCCGCACGTCTTGGTGCAAAATATGGAAGAAAATCTCATGATATCATACTGTTAGAGCGAAATCAGACACATGTCTGGAAACCGCTCCTGCATGAGGTGGCTGCCGGTACGCTCGATGCAAATATGGATGAAACCGGCTACCGCGGGCACGCGCATCGATGGGGCTATCGGTTCTTTTTTGGCAACCTGAGTGCCATCGACCGGGATGCGCGCGAGATTGTCGTTGCTCCGCTGACGGACGTTGATGGCAGTGAAATCACGGGCGAACATCGCATTCGCTACGATTACCTCGTGTTGGCGGTTGGATCGGTGTCGAATGATTTCGGAACGCCGGGGGTGCGCGAGCACTGCATTTTTCTTGATGCACGCAGCCAGGCGGATCTGTTTCGCCAGAAGTTACTGAACCAGTGCCTGCGTGTGTCGCGCGCCTGGCAAGCGGATCCGCAAACCGATGCTCATGTGGACGTTGCCATTGTCGGGGGTGGTGCAACAGGCGTTGAGCTGGCCGCCGAGCTTTGCAGCGCGGCTGACGGATTGCGGCATTACGGACTTGAAGCCTTCGATGACGAACGCATTCGCGTCACCTTGCTGGAGGCCGGCTCGCGCATTTTGCCAGCACTGCCGGAAAAACTGGCCGAGGCCGCGCACGAGGAGCTTGAGGGATTGGGGATACGCGTACTGACCGGAACCGCTGTCACCCACGTCACGGAACAGGGCATGACGACAGGCGACGGGGAATTCATCGCAGCAGACCTGCAGGTCTGGGCCGCAGGTGTTAAGGCAGCAGACATGCTCTCGAATATCGGCGGTCTGGAAACCAACCGGGGCAATCAGTTGCTCGTACGCCCAACCTTACAGACCACGCTTGATGACCGGATCTATGCGCTGGGCGATTGCTGCTCTTACACGCCAGAGGGAGAAGAACGACCAATCCCGCCACGCGCTCAGGCTGCCCACCAGATGGCGAGCACGGTTCGCCGCAATCTGATACGGCAGATGGAAGAGCGCCCCCTTGAGGATTTCATCTACAAGGATCACGGGTCTCTTGTTTCTCTCAGTCGCTTTTCGACTGTTGGCAGTCTGATGGGCAATCTGGTCGGTGGTCGAATGGCACTGGAAGGCCGGTTGGCGCGGTTGGTCTATATCAGTCTGTACCGCATGCACCTGATTGCGATTCACGGATGGCTCAAAGGGCTGGCCATGATCGCGATGGGCCACGCGAACCGTGTGATCCGCCCGCGGCTCAAGCTGCACTAGGGTATGTCCAACTTAAATGGAGACGCTGCGATGCCAGTGGAACGACTTGGACCATCGCGTCATGACCCCATTTGAATCAGACGCGCTATAAGCCTTCCCGTACCGTTTTTTTCAGTGAAGGGTTGACCCGCGGTACATTTACTGGCGGCATTGGAACGCTTACACCTCTCCTCATCTTCTTTCGGTGCCAGATGCCAGCCGTTGATTCCGTTTCTCCCGATGCTACGCTCCCGGAGCACGTTGATGTTGCGATCATTGGCGGGGGAATAATCGGCATTTCAGCGGCCTGGCATCTGGCGAAAAGCGGTACATCAGTTGCTGTGTTTGAGAAGGGTACGATTGCTGGTGAACAATCGAGCCGAAACTGGGGCTACTGCCGTCAACAAGGCCGCGACCCAGCCGAACTTCCGCTGATTGTCGAGAGTTTGCGGCAGTGGCGCGGGCTCAACGAAGCACTTGGCGCGGAGACCGGGTTTCGTGAACACGGCATTCTCTATGTGACGGACAAGGACAAGGACATTGCGGCATGGCAGGATTGGCTGTCACACGCGCAACCCTTCCAAATTCGCACTGAGTTGCTGGACAGCGACGGTGTGGCGAAGCTGCTGCCCGAGGCGCGGCAACGCTGGAAGGCCGGCCTGTGGACCCCGAGCGACGGGCGGGCCGAACCGTCGCATGCGGTGCCCGCATTGGCACGCGACGCGCAGGCGCGCGGGGCGAGGATTTTCACGAACTGCGCGGTCCGCGGACTGGATATCGAAGCTGGCCGTGTGACGGGAGTCGTAACAGAGCGTGGTAGTGTGAAGGCCAACGCCGTACTTTTGGCTGGCGGGGCCTGGGCACGGTTGTTCTGCAAACGCCACGGCATTCGTTTGAAATCGCTGAACGTGAAGGCGTCTGTGTTGCGAACGGGGGTTGCACCGGATGTCATGAGCGGGGGCATTGCCGCAACGAACTTTTCCATCCGTCGCCGTAACGATGGAGGATATTCGTTGGCGAAAGGTGGGGGCACGACGTATCACATCGTACCGGATGGATTGCGCTGGTTTACGGATTTCTGGCCATCGTACCTTGAAGAAAAAGATCGGATGAAGGTGCGGATCGGCAAAACGTTTTTTGATGAATTGTTCCAAAAAACTGACTGGTCGCTGGATACGCCTTCTCCTTTTGAGGCGACACGGGTGCTCAACCCCGATCCAGACCACAGCGTTCTGAATGCGGCGTTTTCTGCGATGAAGTCCGCTTTCCCCTCTCTGGAAGGGGTGCAGGACGCCGAACGTTGGGCCGGGATGATCGATGCCACACCTGATGCGGTTCCCGT